>NZ_CP029495.1:2873737-3193041 GCF_003325475.1 Chromobacterium phragmitis | reverse complement strand
CTGGGCACCATGATGCTGGCGATGAACGAAGTGGACGGCCTGGTTTCCGGCGCCGTGCACACCACCGCCAACACCATCCGTCCGGCGCTGCAGCTGATCAAGACCGCGCCGGGCTCCAGCATCGTGTCCTCGGTGTTCTTCATGCTGATGCCGGAACAGGTGTACGTGTACGGCGACTGCGCGGTGAATCCTGACCCGACCGCGGAACAGCTGGCCGACATCGCCATCCAGTCCGCCGACTCCGCCGTCGCCTTCGGCATCACCCCGCGCGTGGCGATGATTTCCTACTCCACCGGATCTTCCGGCAGCGGCAGCGACGTGGAGAAGGTGCGCGAAGCCACCCGCATCGCCCAGGAAAAGCGCCCGGACCTGCTGATCGACGGCCCGATGCAGTACGACGCCGCCTCGGTGGAATCCGTCGGCCGCCAGAAGGCCCCGGACAGCCAGGTCGCCGGCCGCGCCACCGTGTTCGTGTTCCCGGACCTGAACACCGGCAACACCACCTACAAGGCGGTGCAGCGCTCCGCCAACGTGGTGTCGGTTGGCCCGATGCTGCAAGGCCTGCGCAAGCCGGTCAACGATCTGTCGCGCGGCGCGCTGGTGGACGACATCGTCTACACCATCGCCCTGACCGCCTTGCAGGCGGAGCAGACTCCCGCCAGGTAAGCGGCGTCACGCCCCATGAAAAACGGCCCTTCCGGGCCGTTTTTCATGGCTTGCGTCCAATCAAGCCAAACTGTTTTCCCGTTGCAGCAGCCGCGCCAGCTGCCTCGCCACCCCTGCCTGGTCATGATCACCTATCACCGGCGCGTCCGGCAGGCGGCGCTTCAATTCCGGATGCGCGTTGGCCATCACGTGCGGCAGGCCGGCCAAGGCCAGCATCTCGGCATCGTTCAGATTGTCGCCGAAGGCCGCGCACTCCCGCGCCTCGACGCCCAGATGCGCCAGCAGCAAGGCTAGCGCGCTGCCCTTGTGCACGCCCGGCGCCATCACTTCCAGATAGCAGATGTGGGAATAGGTCATGGACACCTCGTCGCCCAGCTCGCGCGCGATGTCCGCCTCCACTTCCTTCAGTTGCTCCGGCGTGCCGCAGAAGATCACCTTGGACACGTCGTCGGCCTGAAAACCCGCCAGATCCTCGATTTCCGTGACCTCGCCGGTGTAATGGCTGAACTCGCGCTTGCTGTGGTAGGCCATGATGCAGTCGTCGCGGTAGACGCCCAGCTCGGTTTCCCGGATCAGTTCCGGCCGCAGCAGCCTGGCCAGCAGCGGCTGCGCCAGCCGGCTTTGATGCAGCAGCGAACCATCCGCCAGGTGGATGCGAGCCCCGTTGGCGCTGATCACCGGCACCGGCGGCAGGTCTTCCGGCCATAGTTTCCGCACCTGGCGCTCATGCCGACCGGTGGCGATGGCGATGCCCATGCCGCGGCGCAGCGCTTCCCGCAACGCCTCGCGCGTCTCGCCGGCCAATTGCGCGTTCTTGTCCAGCAAGGTGCCGTCCAGATCGGAAACGATGAATCGCATAGCAGAACCTCCATGTGTGCATTATCCTGATTTTGCACGATCATGCACAAACAGGCAAACAATCATGCAAGAATAAGTGAAAAACATGCCTGATTTTTGACCTGACGCGCCAGATCGTGCAAGACTTCCGGCACACTATTTTCCCATCCGCATCATGAGCAAAGAACGCAGCGGCGCCAGCCAGCCCTCCGACCGGCATCAATACATACGCCAGCAACTGCGGCTGCACGGCCGGGTCTATGCCGGCGAGCTGGCCGCCACCCTGGGCGTATCCGAGGACTCGATACGCCGCGACCTGCGCGAGCTGGCCGCGGACGGCGCCTGCCAGCGCGTCTACGGCGGCGCCATCGCGCTGACGCCCAACCGCCACGGCTTTCAGCAGCGCCGCCACGAAAACACCGAGCGCAAGGCCAGGCTGGCCGCCGCCGCGGTGCGCTTGCTCAGGCCCGGCCAATTCGTGTTCCTGGACGGCGGCACCACCAATCTGGAAATCGCGCGCGCCTTGCCGGAACAACTGGCGCTGACGGTGGCCACCAATTCCATCCCCATCGCCGCCGCGCTGTTCGGCCAGAAGCAGCTGTCAGTGCTGGTGCTGGGCGGCAGCCTCAACCACCAGAGCGGCGACGCGCTGGGCACCGTCGCCACCCGGATGCTGGACACCATGCGGCCGGACATCTGTTTTCTCGGCACCTGCTCGGTGGACTGTGAACTGGGCGTGGGCACGGTGCTGGCCGATGAAGCCTCGTTCAAGCGCCAGCTGGTGGAGCAATGCGGCCATACCGTGCTGGCGGTCACCAATGAAAAGCTGGAAACCGCGTCTCCCTTCATCGTCGCGCCGCTGTCCGACATCGGCACCCTGATCGTGGAGCCGGACGCTGATCCCGCCAGGCGCGCCCATTTGGCAGCCAGCGGCGTGCCGCTGCTGGTTGCCGGCTAGCCTCAACCCCATCGGCATATTGCCTCCAATCAAACATTTGTTTTAAAGTTCTGCACGGCGCGCGGCCTCGAGAAAACCATTACAAATCAGCGTGCTCAGCAAACGGAACAATCTTGGAGGGGAATCCATGTCGATACAGGCCATCACCGAATGGTTCATCCCGGACGGCGTCCGGCAAATCCCGGAACAAACGATACGGGCGCGCACTGTGGTAGGGGTCGGCCTGCTGGCCGGCCTGATGGCGCCCTTGTTCGCCGCCGAATACCTGATGCTGGGCCACTACCCTATGGCCGAGGGCATCGCGCTGGGCGGACTGGGCCTGCTGTTCGGCCCCTTTCTGCTGAAGCTGAGCGGCGCGGTGCGCTTCACCGCCGAATTCATCACCAGCTGCATGTACGCGATGGTGTGCTGGATGGTGTGCGTCAACGGCGGCATCCTTTCCACCAGCCTGATGTGGTTCGCCGCCATCCCGTTCACCGCCGTATTCATCGCCACCCGCCGCTCCGGCATGTTCTGGCTGGCGATGTCGCTGGCCGCCGTCGGCGTCGTGATGTGGCTGTCCGGCATCGATGCCCTGCCCAAGAGCCCGCTGCCCCGCGAAGAGCTGCCCAAGCTGCAGGCCAAGTCGCTGGCCGGCCTGTCGCTGGTGGTGCTGGTCTTGGCGCTGGCCTTCGACAAGGCCAAGAGCAAGAGCTTCGAGAAGCTGGAAGGCGCGCGCCGGGAAGCCGAGCAAGCCGGCGAGGCGCTGGCGCGGATGATGGAGCAAATCAGCCATTCGATCCGCGACGCCTCCGGCGCCAGCCGCCAGATCGCCTCCAGCACCGGCAGCATGGCCAAAACCATGGCCGACCAGCGCGGCCGAGCAGACGACATGGTGGTGATCGCCCAACAGATGGCGGTGGTCACCAGCCAAAACGCCGAGCAATCCACCTCCGCCACCCAGCTGGCGCAGGACTCGGGCGAGGCCGCGCGCGAAGGCGGCAAGGCGATGGACCAGGCGGTGTCGCAGCTGGGCCGCGCCGGCGAAGTGATAGGCCACGCCGCCGGCAAGCTGGAAGCGCTGGGCCAGCGCAGCGCCGAGGTCAGCGGCATCGTGCAGATGATCCGCGACATCGCCGACCAGACCAACCTGCTGGCGCTGAACGCCGCCATCGAAGCGGCCCGCGCCGGCGAAACCGGCCGCGGCTTCGCGGTGGTGGCCGATGAGGTGAGAAAACTGGCCGAACGCACCCAGAACGCCACCCAGGACATCGAAGGCAAGATCCGGGTAATTGTCGACGGCACCAACGAGGCGCTGGTGGCGATGCGCGACGGCAACCAGCAGATGCGCGCCGGCCGCGAGCATGCCCGGGAAGCTCAGCGCCAGCTGTCCGGCATCATAGACGGCGCCGGCGAACTGGCCGGCCTGCTGCAGCAAGTGTCGCAAGCCGAGGCCAGCCAGAATCAGGGCTTCGCCCAGTTCGCCGGCGACATCGTCGCCGTCGGCGAGGCGACGCGCAGCCTGTCAGGCGAAACCGGCAACATCGCCGAAGCCATCCGCCGGCTGGACGCGCAAATGGACAAGCTGCACCAGGCTGTCAGCCAGCCGCAGCATTCCAGCCGGCTCACAGATGCTGCGGACAGGCGCGAGCCTCACTGGGCCTGAAACCGGACGGGAGCTCAGATGCAACCGAGCTCCAGCCCGCGCAGCACCGCGCGCACCCGGTCGCGCACGCCGAGCTTGGACAGGATGCTGGAGACGTGATTTTTGATCGTGCCCTCGCTCGGCCCCAGCGCGTCGGCGATCTCGCGGTTGTTGAAGCCGCCGGCCATCAGCGCCAGCACTTCGAGCTCTCTGCCGGTCAGCCGCTCCGGCAAGTCCAGCGCCGGGAAATCGGCCGCGCCGCCGCGCACGCCCTCCAGCACCCGCTCGGTCAGCGCCGGACGAAACAGCGTCTCCCCCGCCGCCACCCGGCGTATCGCCTCCGCCAGCCGCTCCAGCGAGATATCCTTCAACAGAAAGCCACGCGCGCCGGCGCGCATGCCGGCCAGCAGCGCCTCGTCGTCGTCGAAGGTGGTCAACAGGATGGTGGGCGGCAGGCATTCCCTGCCGTTCAACGCGCGCAGCACATCTATGCCCGACATGCCGGGCATCCTCACATCCAGCAACAGCACATCGGGCCGAGCCACCGTCAGCCGCTCCAGCGCCTCGGCGCCGTCGGCGGCTTCCAGCATCACCTGGATGTCGCTGGTCAATTCCAGCAGACCGCGAACGCCGCTGCGAACCAGAGCCTGATCGTCCACCACGCCGACGCGGATCACGCTCCGGCCTCCCGGAATACCTTGGTCCATCCCTCGTCCTTTCCATCCAGACGGCCCAGGCTCAGCGCCGCGCCGCCGTCTTCCGTGACGAACAGGCTCAGCCTGCCCGGGCGATCGCCCAGCGCGTCCAATCCGTCCCTCGCCGCCGCGAACACCCGCCAGGCCAGCTCGTCCGACGCCGCCAGCGGCGCGATGTCGGCCGCTATCCGCCTCCCCTCGCACAGGCGGCGCAGCGCGGCCTGCAAGGGCGCGGCCCGGCCGCTGCGCTCCGCGCCGACCATGGACCTCACCTCGGCCAGCAGTTGCCGCGCCGCCTGCCGCGCTTCCCGCAGCGGAGGCGCCGCCTCGCCCGCGCCGCGCCTCAGCATCAGCTCCAGTTGCAGATTCAGAGCGGAAAGGTGATGCCCCATGCCGTCGTGCAGCTCGCGCGCCACGCGCAAGCGTTCGCCATTGCCCGCGGCGCCGGCCAGCAATTGCCGCGCGGCCAGCAGGCTGGCGTGGGTGGCCTCCAGCCGCTCACGCCGCCGCCGCTCGGCCGCGCCCAGGCAGCCCACGCCGAACGTCAGCAACTGAAAGCCGCCCCCCAGCGCCGCGTCCAGCCACAACTGCCCCCGCTGCCGCTGCAGCGTCGGCGCCTGAACCTCGGAGCCGCTGACATTGCAGGTCAACTCGCGCCCGTCCAGGCGCTGCGCCTGCCACGCGCAAGCCAGCGCCATCAAGGCCAGTTGCGCGCCCAGCGCCGTCCAGGCTGCCCGCCAGGGCAGCAGCAGCGCCAGCTCCGCCGCCGTCAAGTACAACAGCTTGTCGTCGATCAGCAGCGCCAGCGCGACCTGGCCCGCCAGCAAGGCGGCCCTCGCCGCCGGCAGCGGCGCTTTCCCGCCCGCGGCGGCGCAGCGCCACAACATCCAGCCGAACCCGGCGAAGCCCAGCCCGTAGGCCGCCTGCGCCAGCCACAGCTCCGCCGTCGGCCCCAGCAGCAACAGCAAGCGCTGGCGCAGATGGGACAGGCCCCCCTGGCCCAGCCATGCCAGCGGCAGCGCTTGCCGCAGCCACAGCGCCAGGCAGGACAGCAGCGCGACCGCTCGAAACCATGCCAGCGGCGATGGCGGCGCGTCCCCTCTCATCGCTCGCCTCCCGCCAGCGGCAGCCAGACGCGCAGGCAGCAGCCGCCCGCCTGCGGCGACAGGATGTCCAGCGTGCCGCCCCTTGCCTCCACCCGCTCGCGCATGCCGGCCAGGCCATGGCCGCTCCGTTCCGCCGCAGCGGCGTCCAGCCCGCGGCCGTTGTCGCTGACCGTGACCGCTACGCCGCCGCGCGCCGGCTCCAGCCTCACTGCGGCGCGCGCCGCGCCGGAATGGCGCAAGGCATTGCTCAAGGCCTCCTGCACGCAACGGAAAACCGCATGGGCCAGCGCCGGCTCGTCCAGGAGCAGCCCGTCGGCGATGTCCAGCCTGACCGCCGGCGACGGAATGCCGCGGCACAGCGTGGCCAGCGCGCCGGGCAAGTCGAACGGGCCGGCCGCTTCCGGCCGGCCGGCGGCGCGCAACTCCTCGTCCAGCAGCCGCGCCGCTTCGCTGGCGGCCTCGATGTCGCCGTCCGCCGCGTCTCCCGGCTTCGCCCGGACCAGGCGCAATTGCAGCTGCAAGCCCGCCAGCTGATCCGCCGCCAGCAGCCTCAGGCCATCGGCGATCCGGGCGCGCTCGGCGCCGCGCACCGCCTCGGTCAGCAACAGCTGGGTGGCCTGCAGCTCGGCGTTGGCGGCTTCCTGCCGCCGACTGCCGCGCCTCGCCTCGGCCCAGCCGTAGCCGACGCAAAAGGCGAAGGCCTGGAACACCAGCCCTTGCAGCCAATCCAGCGCCGCCATGGACCAGAACGGCGGCGGCAAGGCCCCGGGCAGATTGCAGGCCGGATGGCCGTCTCCCACCCGCGCCAGATAAGGCAGCAGCGCCGCATCGATCAGCGCGGCCTGCAGCAAGGCCCCCGCCGCCGCCGCGCGCCACGGCAGCAGAAAAGCCAGCTCCGCCGCCACCAGGTAGCCGAGGCCGGGCTCGGTCCACGTTTCCAGCGCCGCGGCGATCAGCATCTGCGCCGCCAGCCACGGCCACAAGCGCGCCGGCGGCCCCCCGTCGCGCAGGCAGCGCCAAAGCGCCAGCATGAACAGCGCGATCAACCCCGCGAGCACCAGCGCCGCCGCGTCCGGCAAGGTCAGACTGCCTGAGAAGGCGCGCGCCAGCCGCGCCGGCCATAGCCAGGAATCGGCCTGGGCGTTCAACAGCGGCGCGGGCGCTTGCGCGAGGTCGATCGCGCCGGCCGCCAACATCAACAAGCAAGCCAGCAGCAGGGCGCGGCGAAACAGGCCGGGACGGAGCGCGGCGGCATTGAGCAAGACGGACATCGAATCGGCATTCCGGCGCATGAAAGGAACCAGCGCGGCCAGAACCGCGCAGCAGCCGACAGCGTAGCACAAGGCCGGCTCGATGCCGCCGGCATTCCTCCCTATTTCCCAGCCGGCGCGCGCCAGCGGGCGCGCCGCCCATCTCAAGCCATCCTGCATGCGGGCCTCCCTTCTTCACCCGGCCAAGCATGCCGCCACGCCGATCGGCCCGACAGTGCCGTTAGTCATGTCCGCGGCCTCTATCTTCCGGCACATGCGCGCGCCGCCCCGGCCCGCCGACAATGCGGCATCCGGCCCCACGGCCATCCACCCGAGAAAGGACGACAAAATGAAACGGCATTCCGCCCTGGCCGCCTTGGCCCTGCTGTCGCTGCATCTTCCCGCCGCCCGCGCCGCGGACAGTTTCGGCTACGGCAAGATAGGCACCGGCGCCGAGCTGGGCGTCGGCTACGCGCTGAACGACGCTCTGGACCTGCGCGTCGGCATCGCCGACACCTTCCGCTACCGGCAGGACAAGAGCCTGGATGGCTCGCCCTACCAGCTGAAATCACAGGCCAACCCCGGGCTGGCCGCGAGCCTGGACTGGCGTCCGGCGCGCGGCAGCGGCTTCCGCCTGACCGGCGGGCTGCTGCTGTCCGGCAAGCCCCGGGACGACTTGGCGTTTTCGGCCGACGGCGCGGGCAACTACACTCTCAACGGCAACACCTACGCCGCATCGGCCGCGGGTCCGTTGAACGGCAAGGTAGAGTACCGGCAATTGGGCGCGTATCTGGGCGCGGGCTGGGATTTCACGCTGCCGGAAGCGTCCCGCTGGCGCGTCACCGCCGATCTGGGGGCGCAACTGCGTTTCGGCGGCAAAGCCACGCTGAATCCGGCCGGCGGCATCGCCGCGGCAGACCTGGCCGCGGCGCGGCAGAAACTGGACCACGACCTGGGCGGCACTCGGTTCCGGCTCAGCGCGGGCGTGGGCTTGAGCTACGCGTTCTGACGCGGAAATGGCCTGCGCCGCCGATGGCGCAGGCCTCTTTACTCCGGCCAGCCGGGCTTCAGAGCGCGTATTGGCCCGGCTGATACCCTCCCGCTGGCGTGTTGCAGCCGATGGACACGCGGTTCCAGCCGTTGATCGCGACGATGGCCCAGGTCAGATCGACGGCTTCCTTGTCGTCGAAATGCCGCGCCAGCTCAGTCCGCAGCGCCTCTTCCGGATGACCCGATGCCACCCGCGTCAGCGCTTCGGCCCAGGCCAGCGCGGCGCGCTCGCGCTCGGTGTAGCACGACGCCTCGCGCCAGGCCGAAAGCAGGTACAAGCGCTGCTCGGTTTCGCCGGCGGCGCGCGCGTCCTTGGTGTGCATGTCGATGCAGAAGGCGCAGCCGTTCAGCTGCGACACGCGGGTCTTCACCAGTTCCAGCAGCGCGTGATCGAGGCCGCTGCCGCGGATGTAGCGCTCCAGCGCCATTTGCGCCTGGTAGCCTTGCGGCGCGAGCGTCGGGTAGTCGATGAAACGGGACATATTCAATGCTCCTAATGAGATTCTTGAAAGGATTCGGCTCAGCCGCGCGGCGCGAACAGCGCCTGGGCGTCGGCATAGGAAAGCGGAGCGCTCAAGACCGACAGGTCGCCCGCGTCGCGCAGCGCTTGCGCGACTTGCTGCAACGTCTGCATCGCTGCCAGCGCCGGGCCGATGGCGGTGCTGACCCGCGCCACGCCCAACGCCGACAGCTCGGCCAGACCGGGCAGGCCCGGCATCGCGGCAGCGTTCAC
Source organism: Chromobacterium phragmitis (assembly GCF_003325475.1). NCBI lineage: Bacteria > Pseudomonadati > Pseudomonadota > Betaproteobacteria > Neisseriales > Chromobacteriaceae > Chromobacterium > Chromobacterium phragmitis. Next base: position 3,184,122 of record NZ_CP029495.1, on the reverse strand, counting down.
CGGCGCCGGCACCGCCGCGCACAGCTTCGCCAGCAGTGCGGGATCGGACAGCCCGATGGGGAAGACGCCGTCGGCCCCGCTGTCCAGATACAGCCGCGCCCGCGCCAGCGTCTCGTCGAAACGGGCGTCAGCCGGGCCTTCGCCATGCAGGAACAGATCGCTGCGGGCATTGATGAAGATGGGGACGTCCAGCGCGTCCGCCGCGGCGCGGGCGGCCTGCAGGCGTTCGCGCATCTCGTCCGCGCCGCGCAGGGAGAAGCGGCCTGCGGCGTCGCAGCGGCCATCCTCCAAATTAATGCCGGCCGCGCCGGCGCGGATCACTGCCGTGACAGTCTCCGCCACCTTGTCCGGCGTATCGCCGAAACCGTCTTCGAGGTCCACGCTCAGCGGCGCCTTCAGCACCCTGGCGATGCGGGCGACGGCGGCCAGCAACTCCTCGCGCGGCAGTTCGCCGCCGTCTCGATAGCCTAGCGACCACGCCACCGCCGCGCTGCTGGTGGCCAAGGCGGAAAAGCCGGCCTGTTCGAACACGCGGGCGCTCAAGGCGTCCCAGACATTGGGCAGCAGCAGCGGCCGCTGGCCTTGATGCAGGCGGCGGAACGCCCGGGCGCGGGATGCGGCGTCTTGATGATTCATTGTCATTCCTTGTCGGTCGGCATGTTGGCTTCCCGACAAGATACTGTCGTCATGGCACAATGGTGAGTGCCAAAACCCGTCAAAACCCATAGGCCATGATTCCTGCCACCTTCCAGTTCGAATTGCTGCGCGGCCACGCGTCGCCGCTGCATCGCCAGCTCTATCTGCGCATCCGCGAGGCCATCCTGGCCGGCCAACTGCCGCCGGGTGCCCGCCTGCCGGCCACGCGGGTGCTGGCCGCCGCCCTAGGCATCTCGCGCGGCACCGTCGACCAGGCCTACGGCCAATTGCTGGCGGAAGGTTTTCTGCTCAGCCGCGCCGCCGCCGGCACCGTGGTCCATCCCTTGCTGGAGATGCGCCGCCCCGCCCCGCCGCCGCCCGCGGCAACGGCTCCGAAGCCAAACCCGACGGATTCGAGCGAGCCCGCGCCGCCGAGGCCCTTCCAGCTTGGCCTGCCCGCGCTGGACGCCTTCCCCCGCAAGCTGTGGGCGCGGCTGGCCGGCCGCCGCGCCCGGGCCTTGTCTCTGGCGGGGCTGAACTACCCGGACCCGGCCGGCTATCCGCCGCTGCGCGAGGCCATCGTCCGCCATCTGGCCTTGTTCCGCGGCATCCATTGCACCGCCAGCCAGGTGTTCATCACCAGCGGCTTCCAGAGCGCGCTGGGCCTTGCAGCCCGCGTGCTGCTGCGGCCCGGCGACCCGGTCTGGATGGAAGACCCCGGCTACTTCCGCGCCAGCGGCGCGCTGCGGCTGGCCGGCGCCAGGCTTGCGCCTGCGCCTGTGGATCAGGATGGATTGCGCGTGGATGAGGCCATCCGACGCGAACCCGACGCGCGAATGGCCTACTGCACGCCCTCCCACCATTCGCCGCTGGGGGTCACGCTATCGCTGCCGCGCCGGCTGGAACTGCTGGACTGGGCCGCGCGGCGGCAGGCCTGGATCGTCGAAGACGACTACGACGGCGAATTCCGCTACGACGGCCCGCCGCTTCCCGCGCTCAGCAGCCTGGACCGCTCCGGCCGGGCGCTCTACATCGGCAGCTTCAGCAAAACCCTGTTTCCCGGGCTGCGCCTGGGCTATCTGGTGGCGCCGCCCGACGTGGCGGCGCGTTTCGCCGAAGCCTGCAATTTGCTCTCCCCCGCGCCGTCCATCCTGGATCAGGCGACAACCGCCGACTTCCTGGATCAGGGCCACTTCGCTCGCCACATCAAGCGGATGCGCGCGCTCTACGCCCAGCGCCGCGCCGCGCTGGCCGCCGCCTTGCAAGCCGAATGCGGCGCGCGGCTGCGGCTGGACGGCCAGGCGGTCGGCCTGCAACTGACCGCCTGGCTGCCCGACGGCGAAGACGACCGCGCGGCGGCGGCGCGCCTGAGCGCCTGCGGATTGGCGGGCCAGCCGCTGTCCGCCTTCAGCCTGGAGTGCGGCCATCCTCCGGCGCTGCTGCTGGGCTTCGCCAATGTGCCGGCCGAGCAGGCGCCCGCGCTGGCGCGGCGGCTGCGGGAGGCGCTGGACGCCCCGCTGCCGAAATAAGCGCCCCGGCGTTTGAGGTCCGCTCTGTTATAATCCGCGGCTTACGCAATCCTCCGTTCTTTAGCCGATGACACCTGCCGCCATCCTCGCCGACCTGAAATCCGCCCTGTCCTCCTGCCTGATCCGCGACCGCCACCTCCTGCGCCGCAAGCTCGCCGACGCCGCCGACCGGCTGAAGAAGAACCAGCCCGCCGACAAGCTGCTGGCTGACATCGCCGGCCAGGTGGAACGCTCGCGCAGCCGCGCCGACGCGCGACGCGCGCACTTGCCCAAGCCCCAGTTCGACGACGCGCTGCCGGTCAACCAGAAGCTGGCCGACATCAAAACGGCGATAGACAAGCACCAGGTGGTGATCATCTGCGGCGAGACCGGCTCCGGCAAAACCACCCAGCTGCCCAAGATCTGCCTGGAGCTGGGCCGCGGCGTGTTCGGCCTGATCGGCCACACCCAGCCGCGCCGGCTGGCCGCGCGCTCGGTGGCGACGCGGATTGCGCAAGAGCTGGGTTCTCAATTGGGCGAGCATGTCGGCTTCAAGGTGCGCTTCACCGACAAGCTGTCGGAAAAATCGGTGATCAAGCTTATGACCGACGGCATCATGCTGGCGGAGACTCAGACCGACCGTTACCTGGAAGCGTACGACACCATCATCATCGACGAGGCGCACGAGCGCAGCCTGAACATCGACTTCCTGCTGGGCTACCTGAAGCAGCTGCTGCCGCGCCGGCCGGACCTGAAGATCATCATCACCTCCGCCACCATCGACGCCGACCGCTTCTCCAAGCACTTCGACGGCGCGCCGGTGATCGAGGTGTCCGGCCGCACCTACCCGGTGGAAGTGCGCTACCGCCCGCTGAAGCAGCGCGATGAGGATGAGCGCGAGATGGAGATGGAGGACGCCATCGTCGACGCGGCGGACGAGTTGTCGCGCCAGGGCCCCGGCGACATGCTGGTCTTCCTGCCCGGCGAGCGCGAAATCCGCGAGACGGCGGAGAAGCTGCGCAAGTCCGGCATCCGCGGCTACGAGATCCTGCCGCTGTTCGCCCGGCTGTCCAACGAGGACCAGCAGAAGATCTTCAAGCCGTCCGGCGGCCGCCGCATCGTGCTGGCCACCAATGTGGCGGAAACCTCGCTGACGGTGCCCGGCATCAAATACGTGATCGACACCGGCCTGGCGCGCATCAACCGCTACAGCCCGCGCGCCAAGGTGGAGCAATTGCAGGTGGAGAAGGTGTCGCAGGCGGCCGCCCGCCAGCGCGCCGGCCGTTGCGGCCGCGTCGAGTCCGGCATCTGCGTGCGCCTGTACGCCGAGGACGACTTCAACGCCCGCCCGGCCTTCACCGATCCGGAAATCGTCCGCTCCAACTTGGCGGCGGTCATCCTACGCATGGCCGCGCTGCGGCTGGGCAAGGTGGACGAATTCCCCTTCCTGGAAGCGCCGTCCAGCCGCCTGGTGGCCGATGGCTACCAGGTGCTGACCGAGCTGGGCGCAGTCAATGAGCTGGGCGAGCTCACCCCGGTGGGCAAGGAGCTGGCGCGCATCCCGGTGGACCCGAAAGTGGGCCGCCTGCTGTTGGCCGGCCGCGACTACCACTGCGCGCGCGAGGTGCTGATCATCGCAGCGGCCTTGAGCATACAAGACCCGCGCGAGCGGCCGTTCGAGGCGCGCGACGCGGCGGAGAAAGCCCAAGCGCGCTTCAACGACGAGAAGTCGGACTTCCTGTCCTTCCTGCATCTGTGGGACTTCTTCGCCGACGCGCTCAAGCACAAGAAATCCAACCGCCAGCTGGTCAACGCCTGCCACGACCACTTCCTGTCGTATATGCGGATGCGCGAGTGGCGCGAGCTGCACGCGCAGTTGGCCGAGATCGCCAGCGAGCTGGGCCTGATCACCCGCGACCAGGCCCATGCCGACGCCGAACAGCCGGACGCGCAGATGTCGGCCAAGAAGCGCCAGCAAGTGGACGCCGTCGCCTACGAGAACCTGCACAAGGCGCTGGTGACCGGCCTGATCGGCAATATCGGCATGAAGAACCAGGAAGGCGACGACTACCAGGGCGCGCGCGGCGTGGCCTTCCATGTCTTCCCCGGCTCCGGCCTGAAAAAGGCCAAGCCCAAGTGGCTGGTGGCGGCCGAACTGGTGGAAACCACCCGCCTCTACGCCCGCTGCGTGGCCAAGATCGAGCCGGAGTGGGTGGAGAAGCTGGCGCCGCACCTGGTGAAGTACCACTACTTCGAACCGCACTGGGAAAAGAGCCGCGGCGAAGTGGTGGCCAGCGAGCGCGTCACGCTGTACGGCCTGACGCTGATCCCGCGCCGCGCCGTCAGCTACGGTCGCATCGCGCCGGAAGAGGCGCGTGAACTGTTCATCCGCGGCGCGCTGGTGAATATGGAATACGTCAGCAACGCACCCTTCTTCCAACGCAACCAGCAGTTGATCCGCGAGGTGGAGCAACTGGAGCACAAGGCGCGCCGCCAGGACGTGCTGGTGGACGAGGAAGCGTTGTACGCCTTCTACAGCGAGCGCGTGCCGGCGGAAGTGGTGGACGCCGCCAGCTTCGAAGCCTGGCGCAAGGAGGCGGAAAAGGCCGAACCCAAGCTGCTGCACCTGACCCGCGAAGAGTTGATGCGCCACGCCGCCCAGCACGTGACCGAAAACCAGTTCCCGGAATGGCTGGAACTGGAAGACGGCAAGCTCAAGCTGCGCTACCGCTTCGAACCCAAACACCCGCTGGACGGCGTCACCATCGATGTGCCGCTGGCCATCCTGAACCGCCTGCAGCCGGCGGCGTTCGAATGGCTGGTGCCGGGCATGATCCGCGACAAGCTGCAGCAGCTGATCAAGGGCCTGCCCAAGCAGATCCGCCGCTGCTGCGTGCCGGTGCCGGACTTCATCACCCGCTTCCTGCTGGCCAATCCCGATCAGCAACAGCCCATCGCGCCGCAACTGGCGCGCTTCATCCTGCGCGAGACCGGCGGCGTCAAGGTGGACATCGACGCGTTCAACCAGCAGGAACTGCCGGAACACATGCTGTTCAACTTCCGCGTGATAGACGACGGCAAGCAGGAAATCGGCATGGGCCGCGATTTGATCGCGCTGCAAAAGCAGTTCGGCCAAGCGGCGCAGCTGACCTTCCGCGACACCAGCGCCGAATTCGAGCGCGACGACGTCAAGGCCTGGGACTTCGGCGAGCTGCCGGAGAGCATACAGTTCGCCCGCGGCCGCCAGCAGCTGACCGGCTACCCGGCGCTGACGCTGGAAGAAGAACGCATCGCCATCCGCCTGTTCGACACCCAGGACGTGGCGGAAAAGCATCACCGCAAGGGCGTGATCCGTCTGCTGCAGCTGCAGTTGAAGGAACAGATGAAGCAGCTGGGCAAGGGCCTGCCCGGCATGACGCAGATCGCGCTGCAGCTGCGCGCGGTGGCCAATGCCGACGACTTGCTGGCCGACGCCATCGCCGCCATCTGCGACCGCGCCTTCATCGGCGAGGACGCGCTGCCGCGCAATGAAAAAGCCTTCAACGACCAAAAGAACCGCGCCCGCACCCGCCTGCCGGCGGTGATCCAGGCCGTGGCGCAGTACCTGCAGCAAATCGCCGCCGAATACGTGCCGCTATGCAACAAAATGCAGAAGCACAAGCTGGGTTATGAGCTAAAACAACAAATGGATAAGCTGGTCTTCAAGGGCTTTCTGGACAGCACGCCGTGGAGCCAGTTGCCCCATCTGCCGCGCTACATGAAGGCGATGAGCATGCGGATGGACAAGCAGCCGTCCAACCCGCAGCGCGACGGCCAGCGCGGCGCCGAGATCCGCGGCTTGTGGCAACAGTGGGAACAGCGGGTGGCGGAGCAGCAAGAACAGGGAGAACCGGCCCAGGCGGTGCTGGATTACCGCTGGATGCTGGAAGAATTGCGAGTCAGTCTTTTCGCTCAGGAATTGAAGACCCCTTACCCGGTTTCGGTGAAGCGGTTGCAGAAAGTCTGGAGCGAGCTGCCGAGATAAATGCGTCGACCGCCAGCTTGCGATGACAATGGATTATCATGTTGTAAATTTTCACATCGCATCCGGCCTCGACATGACAGTGGACTCTACCAAAAAACAGACCAAGGTTTACTCATCCATGGTGTCCATCGGCAAGGAATTGGCGGTGGACGTCTATTCCAAGAGCGGCTTCCTGTTGCTTAAACGCGGCCATTACGTGCTGACGCCGGAGCAGAAGCAAAAGCTGGTCAGCCTGGGCTTCGCCGAAGCCAAGGCCGAGACCAAGCCGGCGGACAAGCCCAACCTCAACGACAGCAACAAGCAGTCTCAGTTCGAGGACATCGCCTTCCTGCAGCAGCGGGTGCGCAGCGTGCTGCATCACGCGATGGTCACCCGCAATGTCGAAGACAAGGTGATGGAGATCGCCCAAACGCTGATCCAATTGGCCGAGCAGCACCCGGACGCGCTGATCGCCTCCATCTTCCTGGTGCCGTTCTCCGAATACAGCGTCGCCCATTCGCTGCATACCGCGGCGCTGCTTTCCATCCTCACCCGGCACATCGCATTGCCGCCGAAGCATCGCGAAACGCTGATCTGCGCGGCGCTGACGATGAACATCGCGCAAGTGGAATTGCAAAACGAGCTGTTCGGCCAGGCAGCCCGCCTTGACGACGAGCAGCGCCAAGCGGTGCTTGACCACCCGCTCATGAGCTCGGCCATCCTGCGCGAAGCCGGCGTGGACAACCAGTTGTGGCATACGCTGGTGCAAACCCACCACGAGTCCTGGCACGGAAACGGCTACCCGTTCGGCCTGCCCAAGGAACAGATCCTGCCGCCGGCCCACATGCTGCATCTCGCCGACATCACCTGCGCCAAACTGCTGCCGCGCCGTTATCGCGCCGCCCTGCTGCCGGCCACCGCGCTGGGCCAGATCTTCCAGCGCAAGGACAACGAATTCGATCAATCCTTCACCACCATGCTGGTCAAGGAACTTGGCATCTATCCGCCTGGCAGCTTCGTGCGCATCGCCAGCGAGGAAATCTGCGTGGTGATTTCCGCCGGCGCCAAGCCCAGCGAACCGCTGACGGCGGCGATACGCCGCGCCGACGGCCCCCCGTACGGCGAGCCGCTGCTACGCGACACCAGCAAGCCCGCATACAAGGTGGTGGCGCCCTGCCACGCCCGCGAGGCCAAGGTGCGCGTTTCCTTCCTCGCACACCTGTGGAAATGCTGAGCATCGTCGGCTTCATCCAATCTTAACACTCCGGTATTTGGGCAGAAATACGCCATAAATATCATCTGTGCGCATTTTTACTAAAACAAGGTATTCCATGATGCGCACTTTCACCCTCGGCGCCGGCCTGCTGGCAGCGCTGGCCCTGGCCGCCTGCGGCAGCGGCGGCGGAACGTCCTCCCGCTCTCAAGACAACGCTGAAAGCCAGCCCCCCGCGGCGGCTTCCGCCAAGAACGTCATCTTTTTCCTCGGCGACGGCATGGGCATCGCCACCACCACCGCCGCCCGCATTTACGCCGTCGGCGAAGACGGCGAATTGACGATGGACACGCTGCCGGAGTCCGGCTTCGTCAAAACCTTCTCCAACGATGCCCAGGTGACCGACAGCGCGCCGTCGATGTCGGCCTATATGACCGGCGTCAAGATGAACAATGAAGTCATCTCCATGTCCAGCGACACCCAGGCCAAGGCCCCCACCGCCGACCTGACGTCAAACTGCGGCGCAGGCAACGGCAAATCCGTCCCCACGCTGCTCGAGCTGGCCAAGGCCAAGAACTGGGCCACCGGCGTGGTCACCACCACCCGCGTCACCCATGCCACGCCGGCCGCTACCTACGCCCACGTCTGCCACCGCGACGCCGAAGCCGACATCGCCGCCCAACTGGTGCCGGGCGGCGCGCTGTACAACGCATCGCTGCAGGACGGCGTGGACGTGGTGTTCGGCGGCGGCCGCCAGTTCTTCTTGCCCAAAACCGCCGGCGGCAAACGCGCCGACGGCCGCGACCTGGTGGCGGAGCTGAAGGCCAAGGGCTATGGCTACGCCGCCGACAAAACCGCGTTCAGCGCCATCGATCCGGCCAAGACCCAACGCGCCGTCGGCCTGTTCACCAGCAGCCACATGAGCTACGACCTGGACCGCGACTCGAACAAGGAGCCCAGCCTGGCGGAGATGACCGCCAAAGCCATCGACCTGCTGACGAACCGCAGCGGCAAGCAAGGCATGTTCCTGATGGTGGAAGGCGGCCGCATCGACCATGCTCTGCATGAAACCACTGCCAAGAAAGCGCTGCAGGACACCGTGGCCTTCGACCAGGCCATCCAGGCCGCGATAAGCGCGATGCAGCAGAAAGATCCCGGTCTGAAGAACACGCTGATCGTCGTCACCGCCGACCACGACCACACCCTGGTGCTGAACGGCTACGCCAAGCGCACCGGCAAGACGGCGCCGGGGAATCCGGGCGTGCTGGGCTTGGCCAAGGACTACGTCAGCGGCAAAAACCTGACCGATGCCGACGGCATGCCCTATTCCATCATCGGTTTCGGCAACGGCGAAAACCGCGTCGCCGGCAACCGCAACGCGGCGGCCGCGCTGACCGACGACGCGGTCTCGGCCGACAACTATCACCAGGAAGCGGCGATACGGATGCCGGCCGGAGGCGAAACCCACGGCGGCACCGACGTCTACATCGGCGCCATCGGCCAGGGCGCCGACAGCATCCACGGCTTCCTGGAAAACATAGAAGTGTTCGGACTGGTCAAGAAGGCCGCCGGCCTGTGATGGAGAACAATAAAATGCAAACCGCGATGAAAACCCTGCTGGCCGCCGCCGTGCTGGCCGCGCTGCCCGCCATCCCCGCCCACGCCGCCGGCGAGGCCAAGAACGTGATCTTCTTTCTCGGCGACGGCATGGGGCCGGCCACCGTCACCGCTGCCCGCATCTACCAATACGGCGAGAGCGGCAAGCTCGCTATGGAGAAGCTTGACCGCACCGCGCGCATCAAGACCTTCTCCAACGACGCCCAGACCACCGACAGCGCGCCGTCGATGTCGGCCTATATGACCGGCGTGAAGATGAACAACGAGGTGATCTCGATGTCGTCCGACACCCGCGCCATCGAGCCCAACAGCGACGGCACCGGCAACTGCGGCAGCAATAACGGTTCGCCCGCCGCCACGCTGCTGGAACTGGCCAAGGCCAAGGGCAAGGCCATCGGCGCGGTCACCACCACCCGCGTCACCCACGCCACGCCGGCCGCCACCTATGCCCACGTCTGCCACCGCGACGCCGAATCCGACATCATCGCCCAGGCGGTGCCCGGCGGCGCCGGCTACAACGCCAAGCTGGGCAACGGCCTCGACGTGCTGATGGGCGGCGGCGGCAAATTCCTGCTGCCCAAGGCCAGCGGCGGCAAACGCGGCGACGGCCGCAACTTGCTGCAGGAATTCGCCGCCAAGGGCTATCCGGTGCTGCAGACCGGCGCCGACCTGGCCGCCTTCGACGCCAAGTCGGCTAGCCGCGTGGTGGGCATCTTCGGCAAGGACCACCTGGAATACGAGCTGGACCGCGTCAAGAACAAGGCGGACCAGCCCAGCCTGGCGCAGATGACCGCGGCGGCGATAGACGTGCTGGCCAAGAACGGCAATGGCTACGTGCTGATGGTGGAAGGCGGCCGCATCGACCACGCGCTGCACGGCACCAACGCCAAGCGCGCGCTGGCGGACGCCGTCGCTTTCGACGACGCGATCAAGACCGCATTGGCCAAGGTGGATCTGAACAATACCCTCGTGGTCGTTACCGCCGACCACGACCACACCATGACCATCAATGGCTATTCCAAGCGCGGCAACCCCATCCACGACATCTCCCGCGGCTACGCGGATGGCCAGCCGTCCAAGGACGCCGACGGCGCGGTCTACACCACGCTGGTGTTCGGCAACGGCCCCAACCGCAAGCCCACCCGCGTGTCGGTGGATTCGGCTACCGCCACCGCCGACGACTACCAGCAGGAAACCGGCATCCGCCTGTCCAGCGAAACCCACGGCGGCGGCGATGTGATGCTGATGTCCGGCGGCGCCGGCAGCAAGGGCTTCAAGGGCGTGATGGACAACACCAAGGTGTTCGGCCTGGTGAAATCCGCGCTCGGCCTGTAACCCCTCCCGCGCGCGGCCGACCGGCCGCGCGCTTCGCTTTGGAAGATATCGATGAAAGTCTTGTCTCTCGCCGCGCTGGCTCTTGTCGCCCAGCAGGCGCTAGCCGCTTCGCCCGACCTGCAGGCCGTCGTCCGCTACGAAACCGTCAGCCAGGGCGCCGACGGCGTCGAGAAAACCGTTCGCTACAGCGAACGATGGGTGCGCCAGAACGGCCATGTCTGGCGCGAACGGCTGAACGCGGCCGCGCCGCACCGCCACGACGACGACGGCCACCAGCACCTGGACTTCGCCGCCGCGCCGCGCCATGTCTGGCGCAATGCCAAGGGCGAACTGCGAGTGGAATTCGTCCACGCCGCCAAACGGGAAAGAATCGTGGTGGAAAAGCGGGAATGGAACGACGCCGGCTTCGACGGCTCCTGGGCGCGCGCCAGCCAGTTGGTCGATGCCTCGCAACTGCGCGGCTTCGCCAAAAAGCATGAAAGCGCGGACGTCGCCATCTACCGCAAGGCCGGCAAGACGCTGCGCTGGAGCGAGCGCTGGCAGATGCCGTTGCAAGTGACCTTGCGTTCGGTCGATGGCCGCCAGCGCGAAACCATCACCGTAGCGCCGCAAGCGCTGCCTGCCGGCGCCGTCCCGCCCTGGCGGCGCAGCGCGGCCTGGCCCGCGCGCGACTACCTGGACACGCTGGACTGATCCCGGTCCCTGGCGTAGCGCGCCGGCGTTTCGCCCGCATGCTGGCGGAAAAAAGCGATGAAGGCGCTGTCGCTGGCGAACTCCAGCCGCTGCGCCGCCTCGCCCGCGCTCGCCCCCTCCGCCAACAGCTCCATCGCCTTCAATAACCGCCATTGCTGCCGCCAGGCCTGGTAGCTCATCCCGGTTTCCTTGACGAAAATCCGGCTCAGCGTGCGCTCGCACGCGCCTGCCTTGTCCGCCAGCGGGCCCAACCTGGGCGGCAACCCGCCATGCCGCAGCGAGTTCAGCCATGATGCCAGCCGCGGATCGGTCGGAAACGGCAGCCGCCAGTTTTCTCCGCGCGCCGCCAGCAGCTCCTCGCCGAACACCGCCAGCAGGCTGGCCTGCCTCTCCTCCGCCATCTCCCATGGCCAGAACGCCATCCGCTCTATCGCCTCGCGCAGCAGCGGATTGACCTCGAACACCTGCAGCGGCGGGGCCGGAAACGGCAAGTCGGCGCGGAAATACAGCGAACGGTAGGCGACCACGCCGCGCATCAACGCGCGATGGAGGGTGCCGGCCGGAATCCAGGCCGCTCGGCTTGGCGGCAACAGACACAGCGTGTCCGCCAGTTCGATGGTGATGCAGCCGCCGGCTGCGAACAGCAATTGATGCCGGCGATGGCAATGGCGGCCGGAGTCGTGCTCGCCCATGTCGGCCGCGATGCCGATCACCGGCGCGTCGAAGGCGTCGGCATGGAATGCCTGTCCAGGCGCTATCTTGGCCATTTGTCCGATTTTTTACATATATAGTCCTGATTATTGTAATCAGACTTTTCCGCCGCCACTAGACTGTCGGTCTTCAAGATTTGAGGAAAGACCCATGAACACAATGACTCGAGCGCCGCTGTGGCTGTTGACGGCGCTGATCATGTTTCCGCAACTGGTGGAAACCATCTACAGCCCGGCGCTGACCGACATCGCCGCGACCTTCGGCGTCAGCCATGCCCGCGCGTCGCAGACGCTGTCCGTCTACTTCCTGGCCTTCGCCGCCGGCGTCGCGCTGTGGGGCTGGCTCAGCGACGCGCTGGGCCGCCGCCCGGCGATGCTGCTGGGCCTGGCTTGCTACGGCGCGGGCTCCGCGCTGGCGCTGGCCGCGCCCGATTTCGAAACGCTGCTGCTGGCGCGGATGATTTCCGCGCTCGGCGCGGCGGCCGGCTCGGTGGTGGTGCAGACCATGCTGCGCGACAGCTACGACTCGATCCGGCTGGCGCGCGTATTCTCGCTGCTGGGCGCGGCGCTGGCGCTGAGCCCGGTGCTGGGCCTGTTCAGCGGCGGCTGGCTGGCCGGCCGTTTCGGTCATCGCGGCGTGTTCGCCGCCCTGCTTGTCCTCGCCTTCGCGCTGTTTGCGCTGGCGGCGCTGCGGCTGCCGGAAACCCGCCCCATCGGCACGGCCCGGCCCGATATGGCTCCGCTCGCCAAACGAATGTTGCGCGATGCCGGACTGTGGCGCGACGCGATGCTGGTGGCGCTGTTCAACACCATGCTGTTCAGCTATTACAGCCTGGCGCCGTTTCTGTTCGAGCGCCAGGGGTGGACGCCAAGCCAGTTCGGCTGGTCCGGCGCCGCGCTGGCCGCGGCCTCTTTGACCGGCAGCCTGCTGAACCGCAGGCTGCTGGGACGGGGGTGGCAGCCGGCGCAACTGGTGCGGGCCGCCTGCCGGCTGGCCATGCTGTCCAGCCTGGCCGCCTGGCTGCTTGGCGATTCGGCCTGGATACTGCTGCCCGTGACCGGGGTGGTGGTCGCCTTCGGCATCGCCATACCCAATGTGCTGAGCCAGGCGCTGCGCCACTACCGCGAACAGGCCGGCGCCGCCGGCGCCTTGTTCGGCCTCAGCTACTATCTGCTGCTGAGCGTGATGCTGGGCCTGGCCGGTCTGGCGCAAAATCTCGGCCTCGCGCTGAGCGTCTGCGCCGCCGCCGCGCTGCTGTGCCGCGCCAAAGCCTGAGCATTCCACGCCCCTCGCCACGCCGGCCGGGGGCGTTTTCGCGTCGGCTCACGGTTTGAGCTGCGCTCAAGCGCCCGGCCGCAAGCGGTAGTACAACAGGCCGATGTACTCTCGCAGCAGCACGTGGCAATTGCGCATCGCGCCGCCGCTGGGCACGTATCGCATGAAAGCGGGGCCTTCGTAGCGGATCAGTCCGGTCGGCGCCGGCAGCACCTGTAATCCCTGGCGTTGGAAAAACGGCACCGCCCGGGCCAGGTGCCAACCCTGGCTGACCAACGCGATGCGGGTCGCGCCGGCGGCCTTGAGCATGGGCGCGGACAGCTGCGCGTTTTCCAACGTAGTGCTGGAGCGGCTTTCCACCCAACGCGCGGTAAAGCCGTAATCCTGCTGCAGGGTTCGAGCCATGACTTCGCCCTCCGGCACGCCGCCCAGCGGCGCGCCGCCGGTCACCAGCAGCGGCTTGTGGCTGTGCCGCGCCAGATAAGCGCCGTAGCGCAGCCGCGCCAGGGTGTCGTCGCCTGGAACGATGGCCTCGTATTCGCTGGCCTGGCGCTTGCCTCCGCCCAGCACCACGATGGCGTCCACCGAACTCAAGTCCGCCGGCCGTATCGTCGGATAGCGCTCCACGCCCTGCGCCAGCCATATCGCCGTCTGCGGAATCGACAACAAATACGTCAATGTCACGCCGAAAGCCAGAAGCAGCCTTCCCGCGCGCGGCCAGCGGCGGATCACCGCCGCGCCCGCGACGATGGGCAGCAGATTGAGCAGCGGCGGCAACAGCAGTGCCCCCAGCAACGCATGCGATACAACCGTCAGACTCGCCATCGCTTTCCTTTATGCAAATGCGCCCATCAATACGCTGTTTGCGCCAGGGCACCCCGATTAATCCGGCACCTGCTCGCCGGGCAGCCAGCGATGATAAATCGCCGCGAAGCTGCCGTCTCTCTTCATATCCTCCAGCGCCCGCTGCCAGGTTCGCACCACTTGGTCTGAGGTGATTTTCGAGAAAGCGATGTAACCGTAGGTATGCGTGAAGGTCAGCAGCTTGCGCACTTCATTGCCACGATAGCCCTGTTGTCGCAACTGGATGGGCAGCGTGGTGTTCTCGCTGGCGATGACCTCGGTCCGGCCCAGCATCAGCATCGTTATCATCTGATTCGGCGTCGCGACGGTGCCCAGATTAGAAAACCCCTCGTCGATCAACACTTGCTGCAGGTACCAATCCCGCACCACCAGTATCTGGCTCAAGCGCTTGGCCTCGTCCAGAGAGTCCGCGCGGGCATGGCTGTCCTGACGCACGAAAAGGCTGCCCGAGGTCATCGTCACCGGTCCTACCCACTTGAACATGCCCTCCCGCTCTCGAATGCGGTTGGTATTGAACAACGCCGTATCGGCCTTGCTCTGCGCCAGACGGTATGCCCGGGCCCAGGGCATCACTTCGATCGCGTCACGGCTGCCGACGCGACGCTGTATCTCGCGAACGATCTCCACCACCATGCCCGCCGGCTTGCCGCTGGCGGAATAAGTCAAAGGGGGGTCGTCCTCTGTCAACAGGACAAGCGGCGGCAGGCTAGCCGCCACGCTGGTCGTCGCAACCAGCATCAGAAGCCACAATCCACGAATCATCGCGACCTTCTCCGCAGGCTGCCATTTTTTGACTGTAGCGCCGAAGGCCGTGCCGCTCAACTTCCATCCTCGTTCCCGACGCGCCGGCTCGGCAAATCAGATCATGCCGCATGAGCCGCCACATCACTCGAGGCATCGCCCTGGCGAACCGGAGTGCTTCGACTCTGGTCCAGTGGCGGCGAACCGCCTGCCCCCCAAAAGTAGCAAACACGCGGCATCCATTTCTGCTCCCGGCCAGATGCGAAGCGCCGGCAAGGCATCTTTCGCTATTGTCCGCGGCGGCTGCGCGCGGCGCGCCGCTCGATTTGCATGGCCACGGCATGAGAAACAATGGATCACACTTCAATATTAATGCCATGCCAAACCCCGCCAATGCCACCGCTGACTAGCGCGCCAAGAACCAGCGCGTGATTTCCGGCCACGCCCTGCTGTTGCCGCTCAGCCGCGTCCAGCTAGACGCTCGCCCGCCCGATCAGACTGACACACTTGTTGGCGGCGGCAACGACACCCTGGAACTTGCGCGCGCCTGTCCGGCTGAAGCAGGCCGGCGCAACCCAGACAAAAACCCCCTGCCGGCTTGAAGCCGGCAGGGGGTTGGCAAGGACAATCCCGAGCTTATTCGCCCAGGTAGGCGTTGCGCACGCGCTCGTCGTTGAGCAGCTCCTTGGCGTCGCCGCTCATGGAAATGCGGCCGCTCTCCATCACGTAGCCCCGCTGCGACACTTCCAGCGCCAGCTTGGCGTTCTGCTCCACCAGCAGCATGGTCACGCCCTGCTTGGACACCATCTGAATGATCTCGAAGATCTTCTCCACGATGATGGGCGCGAGGCCCATCGACGGCTCGTCCAGCAACAGCAGCTTGGGCTTGGACAGCATCGCCCGGCCCATCGCCACCATCTGCTGCTCGCCGCCCGACAGGGTGCCGGCCAGCTGCAGGCGGCGCTCCTTCAGACGCGGGAACAGTTCGTAAACGTGTTCGATCTCGCTCTGGATGGCCGCCTTGTCATTGCGATAGTAGGCGCCCATCTGCAGGTTTTCCTCCACCGTCAGCTTGGCGAACACGCCGCGGCCTTCCGGCACCATGGCGAGACCGTGGCGAACGAAATCGTGCGAAGGAATGCTCGCCGCATCCTTGCCGTCGAACTGTATGCTGCCGCCGGATTTCTTGACCATGCCCACCAGCGTCTTCAGCGTGGTGGTCTTGCCGGCGCCGTTGGCGCCGATCAGCGTGACCAGCTCGCCCTGCTCGATATGAAAATCGATCCCTTTTACCGCCTGAATGCCGCCATAGGCCACTTGCAGGTTTTTGACTTCCAGAATGCTCATGCGTGGGCCGCTCCCAGATAGGCTTCGATCACTTTCGGATTGCGGCGCACGTCTTCCGGCACGCCTTCGGCGATTTTCTTGCCGTAATCCAGCACCGCGATGCGGTCGCACAGACCCATCATCAGCTTGACGTCGTGCTCGATCAGCAGCACGGTGACGCCGCCGTCGCGGATCTTGCTCATCAAGGCCTTCAACTCTTCGGTTTCGCGCGGGTTCATGCCGGCCGCCGGCTCGTCCAGCGCCAGCAGCTTGGGCTCGGTGGCCAGCGCGCGGGCGATCTCCAGCCGGCGCTGGTGGCCGTAGGACAGGTTGCGCGCGCGCTCCTCCGCCACGTCGGCGATGCCCACATACTCCAGCAGCTCCCAGGCCTTGGCCTCGATCGACCGCTCCTCCGCCATCGTGCCCTTGTCGCGCAGCACCGCGCCCAGCGCCCCCGCCTTGGAGCGAATATGGCGGCCCACCATCACGTTTTCCAGCGCCGTCATCTCGGCGAACAGGCGGATGTTCTGGAAGGTGCGGGCAATGCCGGCCGCCACTACGATGTGCGGCTTCTGCTGGAACAGATTGTGTCCGTCGAACTCGAACTTGCCCTCGTCCGGCACGTAAAGGCCGGTCAGCACGTTGAACAGCGTGGTCTTGCCGGCGCCGTTGGGGCCGATCAGGCCGTAGATCTCGCCCTTGTTGATGGTCAGGCCGACATCGCTCAACGCGTGCAGGCCGCCGAATCGCTTGTGTATGCCTTCGATTTTCAGCAAAGCTTCAGCCATGATTAACCTTTCTGCACCGCTGCGTCTTCACGGTCGTGGCGGAATTCCGCCTTGCGACGCTTGGACGGCCACATCCCCTCCGGACGGACCAGCATCATCACCACCATCGCCAGGCCGAACAGCAGCATGCGGGCATTCTCCGGATCGATCAGCATCCGGCCGAAGGTTTTCATCTGCAGCGGTCCGATCACATCGCGCAGGATTTCCGGCGCGATGGTCAGCACCACGGCCCCCAGGATCACGCCCGGGATATGGCCCATGCCGCCCAGCACGATCATGGCCAGGATCATGATGGACTCAAGCAGGCTGAACGATTCCGGCGACACGAAGCCCTGGAAGGAAGCGAACAGGCCGCCGGCCACGCCGCCGGACAGCGCGCCCAGGCCGAAGGCCAACAGCTTGATGTTGCGGATGTTGATGCCCATGGCCGCGGCGGCGATGTCGTCCTCGCGCAGCGCCACCCAGGCTCGGCCGATGCGGGAATGCTGCAGGCGCCAGGCCATGATCACCACGCCCACAGTCAATGCCAGGAACAGGTAGTAATACAGGTAAACGCTGTGGAAGCTCAGGCCGAACAGTTCGATGCTCTGCCCCAGCGACGCGCCGCCGATGTGGATGGGATCGATCAGATTGACGCCCTGCGGCCCATTGGTGATGTTGATCGGCGCGTTCAGGTTGTTCATGAAGATGCGCACGATTTCGCCGAAACCCAGGGTCACGATGGCCAGATAGTCGCCTTTCAGCTTCAGCACCGGCGTGCCCAGCAACACGCCGCCCAACGAGGCGAGGACCGCCCCCAGCGGGATGGTGAAGAAGAACAGCCAGTGGATGTCGAAGTGCGGCGAGCTCAGCAGCGCGTAGGCATAGGCGCCGATGGCGTAGAAGGCGATGAAGCCCAGGTCCAGCAGGCCGGCGAAGCCCACCACGATGTTCAGGCCCAGCGCCAGCATCACGTACAGCAGCGCGAAGTCGATGATGCGCACCCAGGAATTGCCCAGCGTGCCGCCCACCAGGAATGGCAGCACGGCGAGAAGGACGGCGCAGGCGGCGAAAACCGCCATTTTCTTGCCGGTGCTCAGATGGTTCAGATCCATGTCTCTCTCCCCCGGATCAGGCGCGGTCGGCCATTTTTTCGCCCAGCAGGCCGGACGGACGGAAGATCAGCACCAGGATCAGCACCATGAAGGCGATGATGTCCTGGTAATTGGAGCCCAGGAAGCCGCCGGTCAGCGTGCCGATGTAACCGGCGCCCAGGCTTTCGATGATGCCCAGCAAGATGCCGCCGGCCACCGCGCCGCCCAGGTTGCCGATGCCGCCCAGCACCGCGGCGGTGAACGCCTTCAGGCCGATCATGAAGCCCATGTAGTAGTGGGCCTGCTCGTAGTTGGTGGCCACCATCACGCCGGCGATGGCGCCCAGGCCGGAGCCGATGACGAAGGTGGCGGAGATGATGGTGTTGACGTTGACCCCCATCAGGCCGGCTACGGCCGGGTTCTGGCTGGTGGCGCGCATCGCGCGGCCCAGCTTGGTCTTCTCCACCATCAGCAACAGCCCGGCCATGATCGCCAGGCACAGCGCGATGATGACGATCTGCAGCTTGGTGATGCTGGCGCCGAAGATGGTCACCACGTCATGGTCCAGAATCTGCGGGAAAGGAATGTAATTGCGGCCCCAGATCAGGATGGCGACCTGCTGCAACACGATGGATAAGCCGATGGCGGTGATCAGCGGCGCCAGGCGCTGCTTGCCCCGCAACGGACGATAAGCGATGCGCTCGATGGTGAAGCCGAGCAGCATGCAGGCGGGAATGGCCACCAGCAGGCCGATCAGCACCAGCGCCGGGCCCGGAAGGTTGATGCCCATGCCCATCAGGGTGGTGATGACGGTGATGGTGACCATGGCGCCGAACATCACCACTTCGCCGTGGGCGAAGTTGATCAGGCCCATGATCCCGTACACCATGGTGTAGCCCAGCGCGATCAGCGCGTAAATGCTTCCCAGAACAAGGCCGTTCAGGATTTGCTGCAGAAAAATGTCCACGTTTGGAGATCTCCTCTGATTGTCTACCCGGCAGCTTTGCGGGATGCATCCTCTTATTGACTGCTGCCTGTTTTATCCGCCCGGGACTGGCCATTTGACTGGCTTCTGTCCGACAGGCGAACCGATTATCACCATGTATCCAATCGACTGTCAATTGCGAACAGCCATCTCAAAAACCCCTGGCGGAACCCGCATTTAAATCAAACTATCCATTTGATTTTAAATGAAAAACACACAACTTCTTCATGTCGAATTTTTCCATCTTCGATACTTGGCAAAACTCTTTCCCTTTTTCATCCGGTTTTACATTTCGGTCATAATTGGCATTCTTTTTATTCACATTCGAACCGCTCCCGCGCCATGCTTGCGCTCATTGCGAACAAACACGCATGAGCATCGTTCATTTGCATACAATCTACAGTACCAATTGCTATCCAATTTCCACGCCGCTCACGCAATTGAAAAATTCTTGCGGCCATTTCCATGCCGGCTGCGACTTCATGCCGACACCCGCCAACTTATGCAACAACCATGCCAATTTTCACCATAGCCCTGCGTTTTGAATGGCGGGCAGCCAATTTGTTAACGGCCGCTAATCGCGGACCGCATGAAAAAACCCGCTCAGGCTGCGCCTGGCGGGTTTGGAGTCGGCAAATGACGGACAAGCGCAGGCCAGCCGGGCTTATGCCGGCCTCAACCCATCGCCGCGCGCTTAAGCCAATTGGAAGGGATACACCATTCCCAGCCCCAAAATGCGCGTCAGCTCGTCCAGCGCGGCCCGACACTCGTTCAACAATTGCGGATCGGCCAGGTCTGCCGGCGCCAGCCGGTCGCGGTAATGGCGGTCTACCCAACCATTGAGCGCCGCGAACAACTCGTCGCTCATCAATACCCGCTGGTTCGCCGCCGCCAGCTCGGTCTCGGTCAAGTCCACGCGCAAGCGCAAGCAAGCCGGTCCGCCGCCGTTCTGCATGCTCTGCTTCAGGTCGAACACCTTGACCTCGTCTATCGGCCCGCCGCTGGCGACAAGCTTTTGCAGATAGCTCCACACCCTCTCGTTGTTGCGGCACTCCTCCGGCACCACGATCAGCATCTTGCCGTTCGGCTTGGTCAGCAGCTGGCTGTTGAAAAGGTAAGTTTTGACGGCCTCCTCCACCGTCACCTCCGCGCGGGGCACTTCGATGGCGGAGAAGCGGCCGCCGCGGGAGGCCAGCTTGCGCGCCAGCTCGTCCAACACCGCCGCTTGATTCAGGAAGGCTTGCTGATGGTGGAACAGCACCTCGCCGTTGCCGACCGAGATCACGTCATTGTGGAACACGCCGGCATCGATGGTGTCCGGGTCCTGCTGGGCGTAGACCACGCCGGCTTCCGTCAAGCCGTGCAGCCGCGCCACGGCCTGGCTGGCCTCCAGCGTCTGCCTGGCCGGGAACTTGGCTGGCTTGGGGTAGCGGCCGTCGAAAGCCGCCGCGCCGAATACGAAGAATTCCACGCCAGGCTGGCCGTAGCCGGCGCAGAAGCGGGTATGGTTGGCCGCGCCCTCGTCGCCGAAGTGCATCTGCGCCGGCAGCGCCTCATGCACCGCGAAGCGCGCCTCGTCGGCGAACATGGCCTGCAACACGCGGCGTGTGGTGGGATGCTCGATCGAACGATGGAACTTGTTGTTCAGATTGGCCGGCGTGAAATGCACGCGGCCATCGGCGGTGTCGGCAGACGGGCTGACCGTGGCCGCATTGGCGGTCCACATGCAGGACGCCGACGTCGCCGCCGCCAGAATGGCGGGCGCCTCCTTGGCGGCGCGGGCGATCGCCTCGGCGTCGCTGCCGCCGAATCCCAACCGGCGCAAGGCCGCCGCGTCCGGCCGCTCCTGCGGCGCCAGCACGCCCTGCTTGAAGCCCAAATCATGCAGCGCCTTCATCTTCTGCAGGCCCTGCTTGGCCGCCAGCCTGGGGTTGGACGCCGCGCTGACGTTGCTGGTGGAGGCGACGTTGCCGAATGACAGGCCGCTGTAGTTGTGCGTCGGGCCCACCAGTCCGTCGAAATTCACTTCATAAGCGTTCATCGTCTCCCCCCTCACAACACGATGCCGGGCGACAGCTGCGCCGGCAGCGCCAGGCTGTCGCACTCCAGCGAGGCCACCGGGTAGGCGCAGTAGTCGGCCGCATAGTAGGCGCTGGGGCGATGGTTGCCGGACGCGCCGATGCCGCCGAACGGCGCGGCGCTGGAAGCGCCGGTCAAAGGCTTGTTCCAGTTGACCACCCCGGCGCGCGATTCCACCCAATAGCGGTCATACAGCTCGCGGCTGTCCGACAACACGCCGCCTGCCAGGCCGAAGCGGGTGTCGTTGGCGATGGCGATGGCTTGGTCGAAATCGGCGTAGCGGATCACCTGCAACAGTGGGCCGAAGAATTCCTCATCCGGGCGGACGACGGCCGTGGTGTCGACGATGCCCGGGGTCAGCATCGCCGCGCCCTCTTCCACGCGGCGCATCGTCAGCAGCGGCTTGCCGCCGGCGGCGATCAACGCCTCCTGCGCCTTGAGCAGCGCGTCGGCCGCGCCATTGGAGATCACCGCGCCCAGGAACGGCGCCGGCTCGGCGTCGTACTTGCCCACGCGCAGCTTGCCGGCCACCTCCACCAGGCGGGCGACGAAACGGTCGCCCCACTCGCCTTGCGGCGCCAGCAGGCGGCGCGCGCAGGTGCAGCGCTGGCCCGCGGAGACGAAAGCGGACTGGATCACGTGATGCACGGCGCCGTCCACATCGGCCACCGGCCCGACGATCAGCGGGTTATTGCCGCCCATTTCCAACGCCAGAATCTTGTCTGGTCGGCCGGAAAACTGCTTGTGCAGCAGCGCGCCGGTAGCGGAGCTGCCGGTGAAAAACAGGCCGTCTATGCCCTCATGGCCGGCCAGGGCCACGCCGGTCTCCTTGGCGCCTTGCAGCAAGCCGAGCACGCCGGCCGGCAAGCCGGCTTCGGCCCACAGCTTGACGGTTTCCTCAGCCGTCCACGGCGTCAGCTCGGATGGTTTGAAGATCACCGCGTTGCCGGCCAGCAGCGCCGGCACGATATGCCCGTTGGGCAGGTGGCCGGGGAAGTTGTACGGGCCGAACACCGCCACCACGCCGTGCGGCTTGTGGCGCAGCACCGCCTGAGCGTCGCCCATCGCCGCGGCGCGCTCGCCGGCGCGTTCGGCCAGCGCCTTCAGCGAGATGTCGATCTTGCCGACCATGGTCGTCACTTCGGTGGTCGCTTCCCACAGCGGCTTGCCGGTTTCCTGGGCGATGACGCGGGCCAGCTGGGCCTTGCGCTCGGTCAGCAACTCGCCGAAGCGGCGCGCCACCGCGGCGCGCGCGTCCAGGCCCATCCGGGCCCAGGCCGGGAAGGCCGCGCGGGCGGCCCGCACCGCGTCGTCCACCTGGTCGGCGCTGGCCGCGCCGCCCAGCCACAGCGGAGCGTTGTCGGCTGGATTGGTCTTGGACATGGCTTCGCCTTCCCCGGCCAGCCATGCGCCATCAATGAACAGACTGCTCATCACACTGTCTCCTTCGGCGTCAGCGTCACGCAGCGGACGTGATCGCCATCCTTTACCTTGAGCGCCTGCGCCAGTTCCGGCGTCAGGCAGAATTCGCCGCGCGGCGCCGCGCACTCCACCAAGACGGCGCGATAGCCTTCCAGCGCGTCGTTGCACACCAGATAGCACTCTTTGTCGCCATCGGGCAGCGGGTCGACGATGCGCGCCGGCAAGCGCTGGCTTTCCTTCACCGCGCGGATGTCGCCGCTGTAAGCCTGCACCGTCGGGCCGGCGTCGAAGATGTCGACATAGCCCTCGTAGCGGAAGCCTTCCGACTCCAGCATCGCCACCGCCGGTCGAGTCGCCTCGTGGGTCAGGCCGATCACCGCCTGCGCTTCCGGCTCCAGGAAGTCCACGTATACCGGATGCTTGGGCATCAGTTCGGCGACAAAGGCTTTCTGGCCGATGCCGGTCAGATAGTCGGCCTCGGCGAAGTCGATGGAGAAGAAGTGGCGGCCCAACGCCTCCCAGAACGGCGAGCGGCCGTTCTCGTCGGATACGCCGCGCATCTCGGCCACCACCATCTTGCCGAACAGCTGCGGAAACTGCGCCAGGAACAGGAAACGGCTCTTGGACAGCAGGCCGCCGTTGCGCTTGACGCGGTAGTCCGGATGCAGATACAGCGTGCACAGTTCGGAATAGCCGGTGTGATCGTTGGACAGGAACAGCGTCTCGTGGCGCGAATACACGCCCAGCTCTTCCGAGGCGTGGACGATGGTGCCGATGCGGTAGTTGTACCAGGGCTCCTTCAGGCCCACGGCGGCTTCGATGGCGCAGATGCCGGCCACCTTGCCGGTTTCGCTATCTTCCAGCACGAATACGTAGCCATGGTCGGCGCGGTCCAGCTCGCCGCCGAAGGACAGCACCGAGCGGGCGATGCGCTTCTGCAGCCGGTCTTCGTTGATGGGCAGCGAAGTGAGGCCGACGCCGCCGCTGGCGGCGCTCTTCGCCAGATCCATCAAGCCCGGCAGGTCCTTGTGCTCTACGGGACGGATAAACATCATGGCCTGCTCTCCTTACGCTTGCTGCGGACCGGCGATGCGCACCGCGTCGCCGCTGGACACGCCCAGCGCCTTGGCCGCATCCGGATTGATGAAGGCGACGCCGTCCACCACGGCCACGCGGGCGGCGGTGGCGGCGAAGCCTGCCAGGCGCTGGTTGCTCACCAGCTGCAGGCTGGCCTGGGCCGGCAGCGCGGCCTGGATCTCCACCGGATAAGTCCGGCTATGCTCCACTGTCTTCAGGCGGTCTATCTCCGCGGTCAGCACCGCGCCGCCGTCGAAGATGTCCAAATAGTTGTCGGCCTCGAAACCCTCGTTGCACAACAACCGGCACACGCGCTCGAAATGCGGGTGGATCTGGCCGATGGCCTGCTGCGCCTCATCCGGCAGCAAGGGCACGTAGATGGGGTAGCTTGGCATCAGCTCGGCGATGAAGGTTTTGCTGTGGCTGACGAAGGCCTGCTCCACTTGCAAGAAATCCAGGTTGAAGAAGCGGCGGCCGATGGCGTTCCAGAACGGCGACTGGCCGGCGTCGTCGTGCACGCCCTGCATCTCGGCGATGATGTGGCGGCCGAAGCGCTCCCGCTCGCTGGCGATGAACAGCAGCCGGGCGCGGGACATCAGCTCGGCCGCTGCCTCCTCCAGCCCGCTGTCGACGTAGAAGCCGCACAGCTGGGCCATGCCGGTCAGGTCATGGCAGATGTTGAGCACGTGGATGCGGTTGTTGACTCGCAACGCGCGGGACGCGTGGACGGCGGTTTCGCTGCGGTAGCTGTAGAAAGGCTCGTCGAAGCCCGCCGACGCGCAGATGGAGGCGGTGCCCACCACCGCGCCGCCCTGCTCCAGCACGAACATATAGTATTCGCTGCCGGCGTCGCCGGTGGCCTCGTGCTCGAAGGCGCTGGCCGATTGCTGGATGCGCTCGAACAGCTTTTCGCGGTTGTTGGGCAGGCTGGTGACGCCGATGCCGCTGGCCTGGGCCAGCCGCTCGATCGCCGGCAAGTCCGAAGTGCGGACGGGACGCACGGTTAACATGGGACATCCTCCCTGGTTTCGCGCAAGCCGCGCCGGATTCGGGCGCAGCCGCAGCCGCGGCCCTGCCGAAGCGGGGTCGTGGCGTTTGAGTCTGGATCTCTGGAAGCCGCGCGGACAGCCCGCGCGGCCGGACTTGCCTGGCTTACTTGGCGGACAGCAGATCGGCGATGGCGGCGTCGAGGCGCTTCAGGCCCTCGTCGATGTCGGCATCGCTGATCACCAGCGACGGCGCCAAACGCAGCACGCTCAGGCCCGCCACCAGAATCATCAGTTGCTGCTTCTCGGCAGCCTTCAGGAACTCGCGCGCGCGGCCGTTGTATTCGTCGGTCAGCACGCAACCGATCAGCAGGCCCTTGCCTCGCACCAGCTTGAACACCTTGTACTTGGCGTTGATCGCCTCCAGGCCGGCCGCCAGGCGGTTGTGGCGCGCCTCGACGCCGGCGAGCACTTCGGGAGAGCTGACGATGGACACCACCTTGTGCGCCACCGCACAGGCCAGCGGATTGCCGCCGTAAGTGGAGCCGTGGCTGCCGATGCCGAAGCTCTTGGCCACTTTCTCGGTGGTCAGCATCGCGCCGATCGGGAAGCCGCCGCCGATGCCCTTGGCGGACGACAGGATGTCCGGGGTCACGCCGTATTGCTGGTAGGCGTACAGCGCGCCGGTGCGGCCCATGCCGCTTTGCACTTCGTCAAAGATCAGCAAGGCGTTGTGCTGGTCGCACAGCTCGCGCGCGGCTTGCAGGAAAGCCGGATCGGCCGGCAGCACGCCGCTCTCGCCCTGAATGGGCTCGATCACCACCGCGCAGGTCTTGTCGGAGATGGCCGCCTTCAGCGATTCGATGTCGTTGAACTCGAAATGATCGATGCCGCCCGGCACCGGACCAAAGCCTTCAGTGTACTTGGGCTGGCCGCCGACGCTGACGGTGAACAGCGTGCGGCCGTGGAAGGAGTTGACGCAGGACAGGATCTGGTTCTTGTCCGCGCCGAAGTTGTCATGAGCGTATTTGCGCGCCAGCTTGAACGCGGCCTCGTTGGCCTCGGCGCCGGAGTTGCAGAAGAACACGCGCTCGGCGAAGGTCTTCTCCACCAGCAGGCTGGCCAGCTTCAGCGCCGGCTCGTTGGTGAACACATTGGACACATGCCACAGTTTGTTCGCCTGCTCGGTCAGCGCGGCCACCAGCTCCGGATGGCAGTGTCCCAGCGAGTTGACGGCGATGCCGCCGGCCAGGTCGACGAATTCGCGGCCGTCCTGATCCCAAACGCGGGAGCCTTCGCCGCGGACCGGGATGAAGCCGGCCGGGCCGTAGTTGGGGACCATGACCTGGTCGAAATCAGCGCGGGTTACCGAATTGCTCATTGATGGTTTTCCTTCCTTGTTCTGTCGTGCGCCAGCGCTTTTTCCGCGCGGCTGTTTTTACATGCTCAATCGATTCTAAAGGAAGCGGACGAGAAGTCACTATCCTGTTTGCGACACCGCCGTACAAAAAGCATCCGCCAAAACACGGTTTCATGTTCGACAATCAGCAATATCCATATTCCATGCCGCCCAGCCCGCTCGCCCCTGTCTGCTGGCGGATGGGAAAAGCATTGGAACCACATCCCGCCATTGGGCGCCCCTCACCGGCCACCCCAAGCAACCGCCGCCACATCGACGCGGAGCGCAACCCACCGTGGGAAACGCCGCGCGCCTTCGCCAACATCGCCAGCTCGCCCCCCTGCCAGACGGAGGCCTCAACAACGGGATTGCGGCTACCCGATCGCAGCACAGCACGCCACGATTTTCGCAGGCAGGATGCGGCTTTATTCTCCACGGGGGGCGAAGCTCTGCGCCCATAAAAAAACCTCCCCATTTTTGGGAAGGCTTTTTTATCCTGGTCGCCACAGGCGCCACACTACGACTTCACGTGCTTGGTGACTTCTTTGTTGGTTGGTGGATGGGCAGTGTCGGATGCTTGGGTGCGTTCGGCGGATCCACATGCCGACGGCGATCATCCGTCCCATCTTCCTTCTTCGGCTTGGGACCGGGCTTGATAGCGCTCATCATTTTGGCTCTCCCCATTTACAGCCACGGTGGCTGCTGCGCATGAGACAGATGCCAGCCCGCCGGAATTCAATATGACAAAAAATTCGATGACGCGCAATGCTTGCCAAGAATACCCTTTGAAACGCCATCTCGAATACCACTGTTAACATTGAGATTTGCAAGCTCAGTCCAACCCACTGCCCTTGACTTACTGAGCCGCCTTGTCAGTTAGCCTGTATTTTCTCTTGAGCGCCATGATCAAAGGCTGGTTTTTGGCAAGAAATTCATTAAATTGCTTGACCACACCGCCTTGCCGGATAGTGGAGAGGAAAAAATCATTACTTTCAAAGGGAAGCTTTTTATCAAAAACCAGAGCGCCAGGCTTGCGAACAACCACATCAAGGTAGTAATTGATTACCACCGAGCTAGCATAAATGGCATCGTAGTGCCCAGTCATCCCCAAGGCGATGACACTTCCAAACGAATCCTCCTGATAGACTCGAATGGTTCCATCATTAATTTTTTGCCGCATGTCTTGATCAAAAGGCCAAGGCGTAAATCCTCGCATGATCACAATACTCTTAAGGGAAGCCTCGGAGAGTTGGTCTACACTCTCCGGCCTCACCAGCAACCCTTCAACGACATTTATGACAGGGCTACTATAAAGGATGTCTTTCCCTTTTTTCAGGTCAACTTGCCAGCGAGGATTGTCTGGATATTTGAAATCAATCGAATTGTCATTCAAGAACGTATGAAACAACCTTGAAACCGGAAGCGGCAGGTAAGTAAATGAATAGCCAGACTGCTTTGCAAACGCATCAAGCAAATCCCTGCCATACCCGGAAAATCTTCCATTGACACAACGATGCAACGGGTAATAGTCAATCTCCTCAACGCCTATGACGAAAGATTTCGCAGCAGCCATGCCGGTGAGCATCATGCAAAAAACCGCTATTGGTATTGATTTCATATTGCACCACGCAATAATATTTGCATTGAAACAGCACGTGCCAGCCTGCCTGTTTAGCGCTTGGCTTTCGCTTATTTACTGTAGAACAAACGTCCAAACTCTGGCCTGGGCAATGTCCCCGCCTCTCTGATGAGCCATCCCTGATGCCTGCGCAAAAGCATAACCGGCGACATGCGCCGGAGCGGGCTCCGCAGCCCAGCCAAGCTACTGCTTTTAGACTTCAAGACATCTGATCCTGCATTGCGCCGACTCGCCACCCGGCTGGCGCTGACCGTGTTGGCGCGCCTTGCCTCGGGCGCGAAGCGGAACGGCGTCAGCTGTTATTCAAGGCCTCGCCATGAAAACAGCGGGCCAGCAGGCCCGCCGTCTCTTCGCCAACCACATCAAACATTCAAACCCTACGCTCGCGGAATGCCACAGCGTTCAAACGCGAGCAAACATCAGGCCCGCATTCGATGCCCCTCACTGCCCGGACAAGGCCTCCGCCCTGCCCGCGCGGCGGCCGTCCTGACTCAGGCCGCGCCAGTAGCGCGCCTGCACTTGCTCGCCGGGATGGTAATCGCGCCATCCGCGGCCATCCTGCGAGTACTGCAGCCTTGCGCCCGGCCACTCGGCAGCCGCCCGCGCGCCGTTGGCGCCAGCCAGCACTGCCGGCATCGGCAGACGGTAACCCACGCCAGCCTTCTCCAGCTTCGCCGCCTCGCGCCAGCCCAGCACCGCGGCGAAGCGCTGCCAGTCGGCGTTCAGCGCCGCCTTGTCCACCAGATGCGTCACGCCCAGCTGATACGTTTCTCCCGCCTTGTACGGCCGCTCCCACGCCGCCTTGTGCCACGCCCGTTCAGCCAGCGCCAACAGCCGCGGATAGGCCATGTATTCGAACTGGCTATCGTTGCGCTGGATCTCGCCCCAGGCCTGGCCCTGGATGCCGGCGAAGCGCGCCGGCGCGGCCGAGCTGGTGACGGAGAAGGGCTTGCCCTGGCGATCCGGCATCACCTCGGCGTTTTGCGGCAGATTGTCCGGCGCGAAGCTGAACACCTTGTAGCTGTCGGTGTCGCGCGAGGCCCAGTAATAGCCGCGCTCATGCGGATTCAACTCATATGGAAAATCGAAATACAGATAATCAGGCGATGCCAGCACGGTCTTGAAACCCTTATTGGCGAAGTCGCTGGCCGCCTGCGCCGCGCCCCAGTACAGCGTGTCCCATTCGGTGACCAGGGTATGGGCGGTAGCGAAATCGGATGCGCCTGCGGCGCCGTGCACGCCGTCCTGCCAAGCCGCCATGGTGGAGATGCCCTGGCCGGCGACGATGCGACTGGCGGTTTGCGCGAACTTCAGCGGCAACTCGTCCACGTTCTGTATCCGGCCCTGGGCGATCAATACCTGGCAAGCCGGCGACCGGCCCCAGGGTTTATCCTGTTTGGCCAGGTCTATCCTTCCCTTGCCCGGATCGGCCCCCTTCAAATCCTGGAAGCCGCCGCCCAACAGGATGTTCTTGGCTTCGTCGCCGCCGAAGTGCCAGGTCTGCAGCGGCTGGCCGGCCTCGCGATGCATCTGGGCCACTTCGGCCACCAGCTTGGCCAGGAAGCGTTCGCTGCCAGGCACGCAAGGGTTCAGATAGGTGCGGCGGTCATAAAACTGCACCGACGTGGTGTTGGACTGATCCAGGGGATCGAGCAAGCGGTACTCGGCCGCCGCCTGCGGCTTGCCCGCCGCGGCCAGCCGACGGTAACGCGCCTCCATGGCCACCACCGCCGCGCGGGCGTGGGCCGGCATGTCGAACTCCGGTATCACCTCGATGAAACGAGACTGGGCGTAACGCACCAGTTCCACATACTGTTCGCGGCTCAGGTAACCGCCGCCGGACTGGTTGGCCGGACCGGAGCCCAGCTGCGGCAGCAGGCAGCGGGTTTCCGCCAGATCGTGGCAGCGGCGCGCGCCGATGTCGGTCAGCTCCGGCAGGCCCGGAATCTGCAGCCGCCAGCCTTCGTCGTCGGACAGGTGCAGGTGCAGCTTGTTGAGCTTGTAGGCTGCCATCTGGTCTATCAGACGGCGCACCGTGGCGGGCTGCTTGTCATTGCGCGCCACATCTATCATGAAGCCGCGGTGCGGATAGCGCGGCGCATCCTCCACCGTCATCCAGCTCACCCGGCCGCCGTTCAGCGGCAGCAAGCCCAGCAAGGTCTGCGCGCCGTAGAACACGCCGGCGGCGTCAAAGCCTTCCACCTCAACGCCGCGGGCGGCGATTTTCAGCCGATAGCCGCCCGGCACGGCGATGTCGGCCGGCAAGCCGGCGCCGACCACCCGCCCCGCCAGCGTCACGCCGCCGCCGCGCAAGCCAAGCTGCGTCGCCCGCTGCGACAGCGCCTGCCGCTGCGCCGGACTCAGGCCAGCCAGGTTGAACGCCAGCCCGCGCACCTCCAGCTTGCCGTCGCCAAGCGTCTGCCGCAGCGCCGAAGGGATCACGCGATTCGCCACCTGCGCCGCCGACAACGGCTCGCCGCGCTGGCTGAAAGTTTGGTAGCGCTGCTCCGGCGTCGCCAGCGGGCGCAGCTCGCCGGCCGGATTCTTCCAGTCGTCGCCCCGCAGCGGCAGCAGATAGCTGGCGTCATCGTCCTGATTGCGGCTCAGCACGGCCGGCGACTGGCCATCCACCACCACGTAGGGACGCGGCAAAACGTCGCTGTCCTGCAAAATCCAGTATTCGTCCACCAGCGGCAATTCCAGCTTCTGTCCCGGCGCCAATCCCTGGAATGCCGCGGTCGGAGTGATCTGGTAGAGGTCGCCGGTGAGATGGCGAATGGCGAACTGCGGCGTATCCAGCTTCAGAATGCGGCGAATGCTGTGCAGGTACAGGCTCCAGCCGCCGCCGGCCGGAACCGCCTGGCCGCCGTGGTTTTCCAATATCAGCCGGCCCTTCAGGCAAGACGCCCAGTCCGCCCCCAGGTCCGCGCATGGCGCGCCGGCAGCCGCTCCCTTATTGCTGTCCACCGCCACCTTGAGCGCCAGGCCGCGCCCCAGTTCCGCCGCATCCGGCGCCGACCACGCCGCTGCCGACAGCGCCGCCAGCACGGCCGCGCCCAGCATTCGCATCGTTCTCATCATCCGCTCCCTCGCTATCCACAAAACCATGGGCCGGAAGCGCGCTTCCGGCGGGGTGACGCTGCCCGAAACTGACAATGCGGACAGCATTGGTATTTAATTGGTATTTCAAGTGGTGTGCAAGAGGTACTGACTATTAGGACTGCTGCAATGCAAACTTTGCGCAACAGGCTTGCGGAAAAAGAACAGGGACATGAAGCGAAACACGAATAGTTGCAAGCTGTTGAAACTTAAAGCCAAGCGGGAGACAGAATACGGCCGGCGCGCCTCTCAGGCGCAGGCCCGCGCTTGCTCTATCTCAAGTCCGCCAGCAATAAAAACGATTCCTATTTGTGTTCGCATTAAGTCGATGTAATAATGGTCCGCTCAATTGACATTCACTGCGCAAATCACAATCCGGCGCCACGACCGGAAGCGGCTTACCAAGCTCGCCGCCGTCAAGGGATATGCGTTCCGTGATGAACACTCTGGGTATGACTAGACGATGAAAAATCAACGCTCCTCGCGCCTCGCCCGCCCGGCCTTCCGCCTGGCCATGCTGTCCGCCGCCGTAGGCGGTCTTTACCTGCCTGCCGCGCACGCCGCAGAAACCGTGCTGCCCTCGGTGGTGGTGACCGCCACCGGCTACGAGCAGAAAATCAAGGAAGCCCCGGCCAGCATTTCGGTGATCACCCGCGAAGAACTGGCGAAAAAGCCGTTCACCAACCTGGCCGACGCGATCCAGGACCTGGAAGGCGTCAGCATCAACGGCTCCGGCCCGGGGGACAAGGACATTTCCATCCGCGGCATGCCCGGCGAATACACGTTGCTTCTGGTGGATGGCCGACGGCAGAACACCCGCGAGTCCCGCAGCCGCGGCACCGGCGGTTTCCAGCAATACCAAATTCCGCCGATGGAGGCGATCGAGCGCATCGAAGTGGTCCGCGGCCCGATGTCATCGCTATACGGCTCCGACGCGATGGGCGGCGTGGTCAACATCATCACCCGCAAGTCGCCCAAGGAATGGCACGGTTCGATGACGCTGGGCGGCACCATCACCGAGCATTCCGCTGAAGGCAATACCGGCCAGAGCAGCTTCTGGGTCGGCGGCCCGCTAGTGAAAGACCTGCTGTCGCTGCAACTGTACGGCGCGCTGAGCAATCAGGCCGAAGACAATATTTACTACTCGAAAAGCTTAGATGGCGGGAAGGATGCCGCCCACGTCGGCGACATCAATGCCAAACTTAGCTTCACTCCAAGCAAGGATCATGAAATCACGTTTGAGGCAGGCCATAACGAGCTGCGTAAAACCACCACTCCTGGCAAAAGCGTTGCACCTAGTGGTAGTAAGGACGACTATTTCGACACTCGAGACCACTGGAGCCTGAGCCATAACGGCAAGTACGGCATCATCCGTTCCAATGTCGCGCTATATCAGGAAATCGAGAAACCGAGCCACAGCGCCAACAATGTCGATGACGGCAA
The DNA here is from genome assembly GCF_003325475.1 of Chromobacterium phragmitis. NCBI lineage: Bacteria > Pseudomonadati > Pseudomonadota > Betaproteobacteria > Neisseriales > Chromobacteriaceae > Chromobacterium > Chromobacterium phragmitis. The sequence goes on along the minus strand of NZ_CP029495.1, from coordinate 3,152,210 downwards.
AGGCATGAAACTGACCAATACCACGCTGGATGGTCAGCTCTCCTTCCTGTTCGACAGGCACACACTGAAGCTCGGCACTCAAATCGGCAAGCAGGTTGGCGACAATATGCGCGCGCAGGACAACATCCCCGGTCTCAATGGTCCCGCCAACCCAAACAAAGTCACCGTCAACACTTGGGCGCTGTTTGCCGAAGACACCTATGACATCACCGACAGCCTGAAGCTGACCGGCGGCGGTCGACTTGACCATCACAACGTATTTGGCAGCCACTTCACGCCACGCCTGTATCTGGTAGATCAACTGAACACGAATTGGACGCTAAAAGGAGGCATTGGCAAGGGCTTTAAAGCGCCAACCATACGCCAAAGCACTGAGGGCTATTGCATCAGCACCAATAAAGGCGCCGGGCTTTTGTGCGGCAATGGGAAACTGAAGCCGGAGGAAAGTACCTCCTACGAAGCCAGCCTGCACTTCGACAACAATCGAGACCTACAAGCCAACGCTACGCTCTTTTACAACCAGTTTAAAAATAAAGTCGTCAGTTATGGCACCGGCCAGTCCACAAGCCAGCTAGTCACCAAAGCAGGCCAGATGGCTGAAGTGTATGTCTACGACAATGTTGACTCTGTGAACATCCATGGTCTGGAGTTCTCTAGCAGCTGGACATTCGCGCCGCGCTGGACTCTGTCCGGCAACTACACCTACACCAAATCCAAACGCCACGGCGGCAAGGAAACCACCTTCTCCGGCCAGTCGCTGGAAGGCATGCCGCTGGACAAGACGCCCGAGCACGCCGGCAACGTCAAGCTGGCTTGGAATCCGGTAGAGAAACTGGACCTGTACACCCGCCTGAATTTCGAGGGCAAACAATACTACGCAGCATACCGCAACGGCGCCCTTGGCGTACGCACCCGAGGCGGTTCCAGCACCTGGGACCTGGGCGGCACCTACCACATCAACAAGACCTTCGACGTTAACTTTGCCGTATACAACATCGGAGACCGCACAGTCGCCATCGACGACCGTCCTGGCAATCGAGATAAAACCGGCAAGGGTCCGCTCAACGGCAACTGGATGGTCGATGAGGGCCGCCGCTATTGGCTGACCCTGACCGGCAAGTTCTAAACCCCGCGCTCCCCGTCCGCTTCGAAAAAGCGGGCGGGAAGCCTCGCAAGGCAGTTGCCGGACCCCATCGGTCCGCCAACTGCCTGTTCCCGTTTTGAAAGAATGGAGAAATCTTCATGCTGAGCAGCCGCGCTTCCCTCACCACCGCCCACGCCGACAAGGTGCTGTACAAGCTGTGCAAGCACTACGCGCTGAAGGTGCCGGTGGATTTCGACACCGAGCGCGCCCACGTGCAATTCCCCATCGGCACTTGCGACATCCAACGCTCGGGCGACACGCTGGACATGGTGTGCGCGGCGGATGCGGCCGACAAGCTGGCCAAGATCGAATTCATCATGGACGAGCACCTGGGCCTGATGGCCAAGCAACCGGAACTCAAGCTCGACTGGCAAAAGTAAAGGACGCCCGATGACTACTCTATTCTCTCGCCTGCTGGCGGCCGCGCTGATCGCCGCCGCCGCGCTGTCGGCCCAGGCCGCCGTCGTCACCGACATCGCCGGCCGCAAAGTGGACGTGCCGGCCAAGGCGAACCGCATCCTGCTGGGCGAAGGCCGGCTGTTCTACGCGTTGGCATTGCTGGAAGGCAAGCAGCCGCTGGCCCGCATCGCCGGCTGGCAGGGCGATTTCCGCCAGCTGGACCCGCAAACCTACGCCCAGTACAAGAAACGCTTCTCCGAGATCGACCGCATCCCGCTGATCGGCAAGACCAGCGAGAACTCGATCAGCGCCGAAAAAGTGCTGACGCTGAAACCGGACATCGCCATTTTCAGCGTCTCCGGCCACGGCCCCGGCCTGAACAACCCCATCGTCAAGCAACTGCAGGCGGCCAAGGTGCCGGTGGTGTTCGTCGACTTCCGCAACGCGCCGCTGGAGCACACCGTGCCCAGCCTGCGCATCATGGGCCAGGCGCTGCAGCGCGAGGCCGAGGCCGAGCGCTTCATCCGCTTCTACCAAGGCAAGATGGACGCCATCCGCAAGACGGTGGCCGCCATCCCGGCGCAGCAGAAGCCCAAGGTCTTCCTCGACTTGCGCGCCGCCGCCTTCCCCAACGTGACCAGCGCCGGCAAGGGCAGCCTGGGCGAGCTGGTGGACGCCGCAGGCGGCGTCAACATCGCCGACAAGCTGATCCCCGGCGCGGTGGGCGAGGTGAACATGGAGCATGTGCTGGCATCCAAGCCCGACTGGTACATCGGCACCGGCACCGCGGCGGCGGCCGACAAGACCGGCATCCAGTTCGGCGCCGACATTTCGCCGGCGCAGGCGCGCGAGTCGCTGGCCCGCGCCGCCGCGCGCAAGCCGGTGGGCGCGCTCGCCGCCGTGCGCGACGGCCGCACCTTCGGCGCCTGGCACCATTTCTACAACACGCCCTACCACATCGTGCTGTTGGAAGCCTTCGCCAAGTCGCTGCAACCGACGCGCTTCGCCAAGCTGGACCCGGACGCCAGCTGGCAGCAGCTGCACCGCGACTTCCTGGCGATCCCGCCGCAGGGCACCTACTGGGTCAAGGGAGGCAAATGAGCGCATCCGCCCTGCCCCCGCTCACCGCCGCCGCGGTGAGCGGCGACTACCGCCGCACGCTGCTGCGCCGGCTGCTGCTGGTGGCCGGCCTGCTGGCGCTGCTGGCGCTGTCGCTGTCGCTGGACGTCGCCACCGGCGCCAGCGGCATGCCGCTGGCCGAGTTCTGGCGCACGCTGCTGGAGCCCTCCGCCGCCGATCCCGCCACCGCCGTCATCGTTTGGGACATCCGCCTGCCCTACGCGCTGATCGCCATCGCCGCCGGCCTGGCGCTGGGACTGGCCGGCGCCGAGATGCAGACCGTGCTGCACAATCCGCTGGCCGATCCGTTCACGCTGGGCCTGCAGCCAGCCGCCGCCTTCGGCGCGGCGCTGGCCATCCTGCTGAATTTCAGCCTGCCGGGCATTCCCGGACCGTGGATGCTGCCGGTCAACGCCTTCGTGTTCGCGCTGGGCTCCGCGCTATTGCTGGACCTGGTGGCGCGCTGGAGCAATATGGCCGCCAGCGGCGTGGTGCTGTTCGGCATCGCGCTGTTCTTCAGCTTCAACGCGCTGGTCGCCTTGCTGCAGTTCGTTTCCACCGCCGACGCGCTGCAAGACCTGGTGTTCTGGCTGATGGGCAGCCTGTCCCGCGCCGACTGGCCCAAGATAGGCCTCTTGTTCGCCGCCTTCGCGCTGATCCTGCCCTGGTCGCTGGCCAACGCCTGGCGGCTGACCGCGCTGCGCCTGGGCGAGGACCGCGCAGCCAGCTTCGGCATCGACGTGCGCCGGCTGCGCCTGGCATCCCTGCTGCGCGCCAGCCTGCTCACCTCGCTGGCGGTGGCCTTCGTCGGCACCATAGGCTTCATCGGCCTGATCGCGCCGCACATCGCCCGCAAGCTGGTGGGCGAAGACCATCGCTTCTACCTGCCGGTGAGCGCGCTGACCGGCGCCGCCATCCTGTCCATGGCCTCGGTAGTGACCAAGAGCCTGGTGCCCGGCGTCATCGTGCCGGTGGGCATCGTCACCTCGCTGGTGGGCATTCCCTTCTTCATCGCCATCGTGCTGCGCAACGGAGGACGGACATGAGCGAGCAGTTGTCCATCGAAAGCCTGTCAGTCAGCTACGGCCAGCGCCGCGTCATCGACAAGCTGTCCGTCCCCTGTATGCGGGCGGGCGAGGTCACCGCCCTGCTGGGCCCCAACGGCAGCGGCAAGTCCACCTTGCTGCGCGCGCTGGCCGGCCTGCAGCGGGCGGACGGCGTCGTCCGCCTGGGCGAGCGCCCGCTCAGCCGCCAGCGCGGCGAGGTGGCCTACTTGCCGCAAACGCTGCCGCCCAGCGTGCACCTGTCGGTGTTCGAATCGTTGATGGTGGCGGGCCAGGCCACCGCCGCCGGCCTGTTTCGCCGCCACGACGACCAGCAGGTGTTCGCGCTGCTGCAGTCGCTGGGCATCGACCATCTGGCGCTGCATTTCCTGGACCAGCTCTCCGGCGGCCAGCGCCAGCTGGTGGGCGTCGCCCAGGCGCTGATACGGGAGCCGGCAGTGCTGCTGCTGGACGAGCCGCTGTCGGCGCTGGACCTGAATTACCAGTTTCACGTGATGGACCTGCTGCGCCAGGAAACCCGCCGCCGCGGCATGGCGACGGTGATCGTGCTGCACGATCTGAACGTGGCGCTGCGCCACACCGACCGCGTGCTGATGCTGAAAGCCGGGCAGCTGCTGGCCAACGGCGCGCCGGACCAAGTGATAGACGCCGCCACCCTGCGCGCGGTCTACGGCGTGGACGGCCGGGTGGAGCGCTGTTCCCGCGGCGTGCCGCACGTGCTGGTGGATGGCCTGGCGGCCGCCGCCGGCTGACAGGAAGGACGGGGCGCCCGCCCCGTCTTTGTAAATCTTGCCCTTCCCACATAAATACGATTGAAATTGATATTCAATCGCATTTATGATGTCTGCCTCGCTCAGCGCCGCGCGCGGCCAGAACCTAAAACAGGCAGACATCGTCCATGAAGCACACCCCATCGCGCCTCCCCGTCAGCTATGCCCAGCACGGCATCTGGATGGGCCAGCAACTCGCGCCCGACAACCCCGGCTACTGGACCGCCGAAGCCACGGAACTCAAGGGCGCGCTGGATGCCGACATCCTGCGCCGCTGCGCCGCCGACACGCTGGCCTGCTGCCCGGCGCTGAACATGCGCTTCGAATTCGACGGCGAAACGCTGTGGCAGCGCCCCCAGCCCGCCTCGCCGCAACCGCTGCCCTGGCACGATCTGAGCGGCGAGGCCGATCCCGAAGCCGCCGCCATGGCCTGGATGCGCCGCGCGTTGTCCCAGCCATGCAATCCGGCCGCCGATCCGCTGTACCGCAGCGCGCTGCTGCAACTGGGGCCGCGCCATTTCCTGTGGTATGTGCAAACCCATCACATCGCGCTGGACGGCTTCGCCTACGGCCTGCTGGCCAAGGCGGTGGCCGCCCGCTACAACGCCGCGCTGCGCGGCCAGCCTGCGCCGGCGCCGCCGGACTGGGACCTGGCGCCGGTGCTGGACGAGGACCTGGCCTATCAGGCGTCCGAACAGCGCGAACGCGACCGCGCGTTCTGGATCGCCCGCCAGCAAGCCTTCCCCCCCGCCGCCACGCTGGCGCCCGCGCGCGCGCTGGCCGACGGCGCGCGCAAGTCCGGCTGCCTGCTGTCGCCGGAGCAAGTGGACGCCTGGCAAAGCGCGGCCAAGGCCTGCGGCGTCAACTGGGCCGCCTGGATGACGGCCGCGGCCGCGGCCTGGCTGGCGCGGCGCGGCGGGCAGCGCGCGGTCACCCTGGGCCTGCCGGTGATGAACCGCATGGGTTCCGCCGCGCTGAACGTGCCCTGCATGGCGATGAACATCGCGCCGTTCAGCCTGCGGCTGGACACGGGCATGGGCTTTGGCGAGCTGGTCCGCCTGGCGGCAGACGGCCTGCGCGACATCCGTCCCCATCAGCGCTACCGCTACGAGTGGCTGCGCGGCGATCTGGGCCGGCTGGACGGCCGCCGGCGCTTGTTCGGCCCGGTGCTCAACCTGATGCCTTTCGACCGCCGCGCGCCCTTCGACGGGCTGGAGAGCCGCATCCGGCCGATCAGCTCCGGCCCGGTGGAAGACCTGTCGATCAACATCAGCCTGCTCAACACCGAGTGGCGGCTCAGCCTGGAGGCCAATCCCGACGCTTACCCGGAAGACGCGCTGGACGCGCTGTGGCGCGACCTGCCCGCCTGGCTGGACCGTCTGGCCAACGCCGCGCCGGAAACGACATTGGCCTCCTTGCTGCCGGAGCTGCCGCCGCTATCCCTTCTGCGCGGCCCGGCGCTTGAGCAGCCGCCGCTGCCGGCGCTGGAACGGTTGGCGGCGCAGGCGGCCGCCCAGCCCGACGCCATCGCGCTGGAGGGCGAGGGCCAGACGCTCAGCTATCGCGAACTGACCGCGAGGGCGGCCGCGCTCGCCGGCCGGCTGCGCGCCCGCGGCGTGGAGGACGGCGACCGTGTCGCCATCCTGCTGCCGCGCTCTGTGGACGCCATCGTCGCCATCCTCGGCACGCTGTGGGCCGGCGGCTGCTACGTCCCGCTCGATCCGCTCGGCCCGCCGGCCCGCCTGGCCATGGCGCTGGAAGACGCCCGCCCCAGGCTGGCGCTGACTCGCCGCCGCTGGGCCGAACTGTGCGGCGACGCGCCGGCGCTGTGCCTGGACGAAGCGCCGAGCGAAGACGCGCCCCGCCCGCCGCCCCGGCCCGCCGAGCCAGAACGGCCGGCTTACCTGCTCTACACCTCCGGCTCCACCGGCAAGCCCAACGGCGTGCTGGTCGGCCACCGCGCCCTCGCGCACTTCATCGCCAGCGCCGGCCAGTTCTACCGCATCCAGGCCGGCGAGCGCATCCTGCAGTTCGCGCCGCTGCACTTCGACGCCAGCATCGAGGAAATCTTCCTGGCGCTATGCCATGGCGGCACGCTGGCGCTGCGCGACGACGCGATGCTGGAATCGATGCCCGCCTTCGCCGACGCCGTCGCGCGGCTGAAAATTGATGTGCTGGACCTGCCCACCGCCTTCTGGCACGAACTGGCTTACGCGCTGACGCCGGAATTGGCCGGCCGGCTGTCCCGCGTCCGCCTCGCCATCATCGGCGGCGAAGCCGCGCTGCCAGAACGCGCGCGCCGCTGGCGCGAGCTGCTGCCGGATGCCACGCTGCTCAACAGCTACGGCCCCACCGAGGCCTCCATCATCGCCACTGGCGCGGCGCTGGCCGGCCCGGACGCGGCGTGGGACGGCGGCGACGACATCCCCATCGGCCTGCCGCGCCCCGGCGTGGCCGCCGCCATCGTCGATGCCGCCCTGCAGCCGGTGGCGCAGGGCGAGGAAGGCGAGCTGTGCCTGCTGGGCGACGCGCTGGCCATCGGCTATCTGGGTCGCGACGAGCTGACCGCCCTCCGCTTCGTGGCGCTGGACGCGCTGCCAGGCGCGCCGCGCGCCTACCGCACCGGCGACCGCGCCGTCTGGCAGGGCGGCCAGCTGCGCTTCCTCGGCCGGCTGGACCACGAGCTGAAGATCAGCGGCCTGCGCATCGACCCCGCCGAAGTGGAAAACGCGCTGCTGGCCTGCCCCGGCGTGCGCGAAGCCGCGGTGATCGGCCTGCCGCTGGCCGACGGCGGCTACACCCTGGCCGCCTACCTCGCCTCAGACGCGGAACATGACGCCGGCGCTCTGCGGCGCCAGCTGGCCGAACGGCTGCCCGCCGCCGCCATTCCCGACCGCTGGCAATGGCTGGATCAGCTTCCGCGCAACGTCAACGGCAAGATAGACCGCAAACTGCTGGCCGCGCTGGACAACGCGCCGGCCCCCAACGCGTCCCCGGCTGCCGAGGCCACGCCGCTGGAGCGGCAGATCATGGAAGTGTGGAGCCAGGTGCTGGGCCGCATGCCGGAGAACGCGCAGGACAATTTCTTCGCGCTGGGCGGCAAATCTCTGCAAGCGATCCAGGCCGCCAACCGCTTGGCCAGGCTGCTGAAGCGAGAGGTCGCCGTCTCCGCGCTGTTCAGCTACAACACCGTCGCCGCGCTGGCACAGGCTCTGAACGCGCCCGCCGCCCACCGGCCGCCGGTCGCCAGCGAGGGCGGCGAGTTCGCGCCGCTGCTTCCCATCCAGCCGGGCAGCCTGCCTGCGCTGTTCTGCCTGCACCCGGCCGAAGGGCTGTCCTGGTGCTACCTGGGCCTGGCCCGCCATCTGCCGGACATCGCCATCTACGGCCTGCAGGCCGACGGCATTCTGGGCGACAGCCCGGCAACCTTCGAGGCGATGGTGGCCGGCTATGTCGCCAGGGCGCGCGCCATCCAGCCCCATGGCCCGTACCGGCTGCTGGGCTGGTCGCTGGGCGGCGCTTTGGCGCAGGCGATGGCCGTCGCGCTCGCCGAGGCCGGCGAGGAAGTGGAACTGCTGGCGCTGATGGACAGCTATCCGGCCAGCAGCTGGCACGGCCGGCCGGAGCCGACGCTGCATGACGCGCTGGTGACGGTGCTCAGCGTCAACGGCGAAGTGGACGCGGACGCCGACGGCCTGCCGCTGGACAACGAGGCCATCTACCAGCGCCTGCTGCGCGCCGGCAGCCCCTTGGCCCCGCTGGGGCGCGCCGCGCTGAAAAAGCTGGGCCAAGCCTCGCTGCACGGCATGCGGCTGTTCCGCGACAGCCGCACGCCGGCCTACGCGGGCGACATGCTGCTGTTCCGCGCCGGCCGGCACCAGGACAGCGCGCCCAAGGTCGCCGACTGGCAGCCCTATCTGCAAGGCCGGCTGGACTGCGTGGAACTGGATTGCGACCACTTCGGCATGAGCGATCCGGAACCGATGCGGCGCATCGGCGAAGAATTGGCGAAACGCTTGCGGGACTGAAAACATCCGACCGGCGGCGACAATGCCATTCCGCCGCCGGCGCGCATCTCTTGAAAATCGATTCAATCGCCGATCTTCGCTGCCGGATTGCGGCTATTTATCGAATTTCATCTATTCCTAACGCATGAGCAGGGTCATCTCGTGATTGACAAACGCGTGTTTTGACTATAACTTGAACGATAATTATTATCATTATCATCGGAGCTTCGCCATGCATACCCAGTCGGCCTTGTCCGGCAACGCCGAAGACGGCGAGTTTTATTTCATGTCGTCCCACCGCAGCCTCAAGGCCGGCGGCATGCACTCCCGAATCCAGACGCCCGCCCGCGGCGCGCTCGATCCCGACAGCGCCTTTTGCCGCGAAGTGGCGCAAGCCTTCGCCCAGGCACGCGCCGACGGCATCGACGCCCCAGTGCTGATGGGCGCCATCCCCTTCGACATCGACCAGCCCTCCGAGCTGTTCATCCCCCGCCGCCACGCCTTCTTCGACCGCAACGAGCGCCTGCACGCCGCCCGCCGCGGCGATGGCTGCGGCCAAGTGGTCAGCGCGCGCAGCATCCCGGATGAACAGGGATTCAAAGCCGCCGTCAGCCGCGCCATCCAGCAATTCGGCGGCGGGGAGATCCGCAAGGCCGTGTTGTCCCGCGTGCTGGAGGTAGACTTCGACCGCCCGGTGTCGGCGACAGGCGTGTTCGACGCGGTTTGCGCGCAAAACCCCAACGGCTACCAGTTCCAGCTGCCGCTGTCGGCCGGCGGCCACCTGGTCGGCGTCAGCCCGGAGCTGCTGCTGCAAAAAGACGGCGCGCGCGTGCGCACCTTCCCGCTGGCCGGCTCCGCCAAGCGCCAGAGCGACCCGGCCGCCGACGCGGAATCCAGCGCCCGCCTGTTGGACTCGGCCAAGGATCATTACGAGCATAGCCTGGTGATAGACGACATCCGCGCCGTGCTGGCTCCTTACTGCGTCCAGCTGGACATCCCCGCCGCGCCGACGCTGCTGGCCACCCGCGCCATGTGGCACCTGGGCTCGCCGATAGACGGCGTGTTGGCCGACCCGGCGCTGCCGATTCTGCAGTTGGCCTGCCGCCTGCACCCGACGCCGGCGATCTGCGGCTTCCCCACCCAGGCTTCCCGCCAACTGATCCGCGAGATCGAGCCTTTCGAGCGCGGCGTGTTCAGCGGCATCGTCGGCTGGTGCGATGAGCAGGGCAACGGCGAGTGGGCGGTGACCATACGCTGCGCCACCGTGGCCGATACCCGCGTGCGGCTGTTCGCAGGCGCCGGCATCGTCGCCGCCTCCACCCCGGAATCGGAATGGGCGGAAACCCAGGCCAAGCTGGGCACCATGCTGGGCGCCTTCGGTCTGTCCGGCCAGGAGGCGGCGGCATGAGCGTAGCCTTCACCCGCTGGCCCGACGACCTGGCGGCGCGCTATCGCGCCGCCGGCTACTGGAACGACCAGCCGATGACCGAAATGCTGGCCCGGCAATGCCGCGAGCGTCCCGACGCGCCGGCCGTGCTGTGCGGCGAGCGCGAGATCAGCTACGCCGAGCTGGACCGCCGCTCAAGCAATCTGGCCGCCTGGCTGCTGGCGCGCGGCGTGGCCCGCCACGACACCGCGCTGGTGCAGCTGCCCAATGTCGCCGAGTTCTACATCGTACTGTTCGCGCTGTTCAAGATCGGCGCCGCGCCGGTCAATGCGCTGTTCAGCCACCAGAAGCTGGAACTGTCGGCCTACGCCCGCCAGATCCAGCCCAGGCTGCTGATCGCCGACCGTCGCCACCCGCTGTTCGGCGACGACGCGATGGCGGACGAGCTGGCTGCCATCTCGCCTGCGTTGAGCGTGCGCCTGTTCGCCAACGACGAACTGGAAGCGGTGCTGGAGCGGGACTGCGGCGGCCTGCTGGAGCAAGCCGGCCCCAGCGCCGCCGACGAAGTGGCGTTCTTCCAGCTGTCCGGCGGCAGCACCGGCACGCCCAAACTGATTCCGCGCACCCACAACGATTACTTCTATAGCGTGCGCCGCAGCGCCGAGATCTGCGCGCTCGGCCCGCATACCCGCTTCTTGTGCGCGCTGCCGGCGCCGCACAACTTCCCGCTCAGTTCGCCGGGCGCGCTGGGCGTGTTCCACGCCGGCGGCGCGGTAGTGCTGGCGCCCAATCCGGAAGCGCTGGCCTGCTTCGCGCTGGTGGAGCGCCACCAGGTGGACATCGCCGCGCTGGTGCCGCCGGCCGTCGCGCTGTGGCTGCAAGCCGCCCCCGGTCGCGAGACCCAGCTGAAGAGCCTGAAACTGCTGCAAGTCGGCGGCGCCAGCTTCGCCGAAGCCACCGCCCGCCAGGTGCCGGAAGTGCTGGGCTGCAAGCTGCAACAGGTGTTCGGCATGGCCGAGGGCCTGGTCAACTACACCCGCCTGGACGACGGCGACGACATCGTCTACGGCTGCCAGGGCCGGCCGATGAGCGACGGCGACGAGGTGAAGGTGGTGGACGAAGCCGGCCACCCAGTGCCGACGGGCGCGCCGGGCATGCTGGCCACCCGCGGCCCCTACACCTTCCGCGGCTACTACCTGGCGCCGGAGCACAACGCCCGCGTATTCGACAACGAAGGCTTCTATTACTCGGGCGACGTGGTGGTGGCCGACGAGCGCGGCTATCTGCGCGTGGTCGGCCGGGTGAAAGACCAGATCAACCGCGGCGGCGAGAAGATCGCTGCCGAGGAAATCGAACACCTGCTGCTGCAACACCCGCACGTGGCCCAGGTCGCCCTGGTGGCGATGCCTGACGCGATGCTGGGTGAGAAGAGCTGCGCCTTCATCGTGCCGCGTGGCGATGGCCTGAAGTCGGTGGCGCTGCGACGCTTCCTGCGCGAGCAAGGCGTGGCCGACTACAAGCTGCCCGACCGTTTCGAACTGGCAAGCGCCCTGCCGCTGACCCACGTCGGCAAAATAGACAAACAAGCGCTGCGCGGCATGCTGGCCGCCGCGGCTGGAGCCTGAACACCATGAGCATTCCCAAGCTGAACGCCTACCCGCTGCCGCAGGCGGCCGACTTCCCCGCCAACAAGACCGCCTGGCGCGTGGAGCCGCAGCGCGCCGCGCTGCTGATCCACGACATGCAGCGCTACTTCCTCGCCTTCTACGGCGAGGACAGCGCGCTGGTCAATGAACTGGTATCCAAAGTGGACGCGCTGCGCCGCTGGGCCGACAGCCACGGCGTGCCGGTGATCTACACCGCGCAGCCGACCGAGCAGAAGCCGGAAGACCGCGCGCTGCTGAACGACATGTGGGGGCCGGGCCTCACCACCGCCGATCCGGCGGTGCAGGCGGTGACGCCGCGGTTGGCTCCGCGCGAGCAGGACGCCGTGCTGGTCAAATGGCGCTACAGCGCCTTCCAGCGCAGCGACCTGCAGGAAAAGATGAAGGCCTGGCGCCGCGACCAGCTGGTGATCTGCGGCGTCTACGCCCATATCGGCTGCCTGATGACCGCCTGCGACGCCTTCATGCGCGACATCCAGGCCTTCATGGTCGGCGACGCGGTGGCGGACTTCAGCGAGGAAGAGCACAAGATGGCGCTGCGCTACGTGGCCACCCGCTGCGGCGCGGTGATCGCGCAGTCCGACCTGGCGGTTTCCGGCGGCGACGCCGCGCTGACCCGCGAATGGCTGAAGGCCCAGGTGCTGACCGTGCTGGAAGACGGCGACGACAGCCTGGCCGGCGGCGACAACCTGCTGGATTACGGCCTGGACTCCATCCGCGTGATGGAGCTGGTGGCGCAATGGCAGAAGCTGGGCCTGGAAATCGGCTTTGAAGATCTGGCCCAGGACCTGACGCTGGACGGCTGGTGGGCCGCCATTCAGGCCAAGCTGCCGCAGGAGGCTTGATCATGGTCGGACTGGATTTCACCGGCCAATGCGTGTGGGTGACCGGCGCGGCTCAGGGCATAGGCCAGGAAGTGGCTAAGCGTTTTGTCGAGGCCGGCGCGCGCGTCGTGGCGCTGGACCTGCAGTTCGAACAGCCCGCCGCCCATTGCGGCGTGCTGCGCGAGCTGCCGCTGGACATCCGCGACGCCGACGCCGTGGCCGCGTTGTGCCGCCGCCTGGCCGAAGAGGACGCGCTACCCGACGTGCTGGTCAACGCCGCCGGCGTGCTGCGCCTGGGCGCGTTCGACGCGCTGTCGATCGACGACTGGCAGCAATGCCTGGCCGTCAACGTCAGCGGACCATTCTACCTGCTGCGCGCGCTGATGCCGCACTTCAAGGCGCGCCGCGCCGGGGCCATCGTCAACGTCGCCTCCAACGCCGCCCACGTGCCGCGCATCGATATGGCCGCCTACGGCGCGTCCAAGGCGGCGATGGCCAGCCTCAGCCACAACGCCGCGCTTGAGCTGGCGCCGTACGGCGTGCGCTGCAACGTGGTGTCGCCCGGCTCCACCGACACGCCGATGCTGCGCGGCATGTGGCAGGACGAGCGCGGCGCCGCCCGCACCATCGCCGGCAAGCCGGAAGCGTTCCGCCTGGGCATCCCGCTGGGCAAGCTGGCCACCCCGGCCGACGTCGCCGGCGCGGTGCTGTACCTGGCTTCCGACCTGGCCGGCCACGTCACGATGCAGGACATCGTGGTGGACGGCGGCGCCACCCTGGCCGCCTGAACATGCGGAGCGTGCGGCAGGGAGAGGCTGGACGCGCCGTCGGCGCGCGGCCGCCCTGTCGCCGACACCGGGGCCGCGCGCCGGCCCTGCCGCAAACGACGGGCTGAATCCGCGGCTCGTTCGCGGATCATCCTGTGGAGAACATCATGACAACGCTTGCCAGGCCTCACAACGGCCTACTCGCGCCCGAACACAGCCACGCGCCGCCGTCCAGCCAGGCAGACTACCGCGCAATGGCCAGCCCCGCCGAACTATTGCGCAGCCTGCCGGCCAGCGCGCGCGCCAGCGCCTCGGTCCACGCCGGCCGCGACGCGGTGAAAAAAGTGCTGAGCGGGAACGATCCGCGCTGGCTGGTGGTGGTAGGCCCCTGCTCCATCCACGACCCGCGCGCCGGACTCGATTACGCCGCCCGGCTGGCTGATCTGGCCGCCGAACTGGACGACACGCTGCTGATCGTGATGCGCGCCTACTTCGAAAAGCCGCGCACCAGCGTGGGCTGGAAGGGCCTGATCAATGACCCCTACATGGACGACAGCTACTGCGTGGACGAGGGCATGCACATCGCCCGCCGCTTCCTCTTGGCCGCCGCCGAGCTGGGCCTGCCGCTGGCCGGAGAGGCGCTGGACCCGATGTCGCCGCTATACCTGGCCGATCTGTACAGCTGGATGGCGATAGGCGCACGCACCACCGAATCGCAAATCCACCGCGAGCTGGCATCAGCGCTGGACAGCGCAGTGGGCTTCAAAAACAGCACCGATGGCACCCTGGACGCGGCGCTCAACGCCATCGTCTCCGCCAGCGCGCCGCACGCCTACCTGGGCATGGGCAAGGATGGCCGGGTGGCGGTGGTGAACAGCCGCGGCAACCCGCACTGCCACCTGGTGCTGCGCGGCGGCGGCGGCCGGCCCAACTACGACTCGGTCAGCGTCGCGCTAGCGGAACAGGCCATGAAGAAGCACGACATCCCGCCGGCCATCATGGTGGACTGCGCGCATGCCAACTCGTGGAAGCAGCACACGCTGCAGCCGCGCGTGCTGGCCGATACGGTGTCCCAGATACGCCACGGCAACCGCAGCATCCGCGCCTTCATGCTGGAAAGTTTCCTCGAAGCCGGCAACCAGCCGATACCGGCCGATCTTGCCCAGTTGCGCTATGGCTGCTCGGTGACCGACCCCTGCGTGGACTGGCGCACCACCGCCGACATCCTGCGCGACGCCCGCGCCAAGTTGCGGCCGCTGTTGGATATTTGAAATATCTCATGGCAGATCATGCCCCTCGGCATGGTCTGCCCCGCCATCACCATCAGAACCACCATCCTGTCTAAACTGGCGCTCCCCCTCCTGGAGCTACGCTTTTTCCCTGTCCGGGCCAGCAGGCAGATGGGACTGAATGCTCTGCAAACCGTAAGTCCCCGCCCCCAACAACATCAGCCAAAGCAGACACCATTTCAGCCACCTTGCACGCAAGGTGACCAACCAAGCCACGAAACTGCCCGCGCTGATCAAAAGCGGCAGAAACTGCGCGAATAATGAAACCACCGCATAGTATTGCGGCAATTTCGGGTTCATGAATCCAATGCCGATCACGAAAAAAACAAAACCGTAAAAACAGCAAGCAAGAGCCAGGCCCGGCAAGAAAATGATGATGCGAAAAGCCAAGGATCGCCCTTCGACGCAGGCCCTTTCCAGATCCTCTGCTGACACACATCCTCCATAACATCCATGACGCGCGGATCGCCACATCATTAACATTTCCACGCCCCCGCGAAAATGCCATTAAAATTCATAGTGACAGCTAGTCAAAACAACCCGAAAAAATCTCTGACACAGCAAAAAACAAATCTGCCACAACTCACAAATCATCACCAAACAGGTAGTCAGTTCAAACTTGAAGTTGCCATACGTTTTTCATAAGCTGCTCTCTCCTCATCAATCTTATTGATAACCTGCTGCATGAGACTATCTCGGCTAAGCTCTCCACTCAAATCATCTCGAAGGGGCATTCCTGCATGCTTTCTCAACCTCTTGGCAACTGCTGAAACATGAAGTCCTAATTCCGCATAATCACGCTGTCTCGCCCAAAAAAACTCACCATAGTCCGGTGGACCATCGAACTCCAATATTCCGTCAAGCCTATTTTCGATACTTGCATGTTTATCTGGAATTTGAAGGATATCGAACATCAAACTTTCCGGCAGAACTTTCCATTCAACCTCTATTTCGAGAGGAAGAAAATTTGGCGCCCTCACAGTGACTTCATGGCAGCCATCAGCACCTGCAGGTCGACCATATGCAGTGCCATCATCGAAGGCCACGCTCAAACATCCATTCGCAAAACG
Organism: Chromobacterium phragmitis; assembly: GCF_003325475.1. Taxonomy (NCBI): domain Bacteria; kingdom Pseudomonadati; phylum Pseudomonadota; class Betaproteobacteria; order Neisseriales; family Chromobacteriaceae; genus Chromobacterium; species Chromobacterium phragmitis. The sequence continues at coordinate 3,136,706 of NZ_CP029495.1, read as the reverse complement.
ATCCAAATGTGAAACCACCAATATCGACAAATATGATCTCTCTCGTTTTTCCTTCCTGCGATTGCTCCACCCCTCCTTAACTGCGATACAGATATTATTAAGAGTGGCTAACAAAACCTCAGGCGGTCGCTTGTAAGTTGCTGATCTTCCATGTGCGCCACTGCGCAAAATATAGGTTTTGTTAGCGGGTCTAAGCAACACGCCTAAAATACCCGTCCCTCCGCCAATAAGGGCTGCAATATGCGCATCGTTCACCAGAATGCCTCCTTTGGAAAACTTTCACCCGTCCATAGCGTAGTCTGTCTCAATCAGCATAAGCAAGCTTCGCACGTGAGTTGACCAAGAAAATCATACTTGGCCATATAGCCAAGCTAATGGCGCAAAAAAACCCCGCCGAAGCGGGGTTGTTTTCTTGCATGCCACCCCGCGAACGAGATGACGGCAAGCGGATTACTGCGCCTTCAGGCCGAAGGATTCAGCGGTCGCCTGGGCGGTTTTCGCTTCTTCTTCCAGCAGGGCCTTGATGGACAGGCGGATGCGGCCGCGGTCGTCCATTTCGATGGCCTTGACCTTCACCACTTGGCCTTCCTTCAGGTGGTCGGACACATTCTTGATGCGCTCATTGGCGATCTGCGAGATGTGAACCAGACCGTCCTTGCCCGGCAGGATGGAGACGATGGCGCCGACGTTGTTGTCGAGGATCTTGACCACGGTGCCTTCGTACACCTTGCCCACTTCCACTTCAACGGTGATCTCTTCGATACGCTTCTTGGCCGCTTCCGCGCCCTCGTTGCTCACCGAAGCGATGGTGATGGTGCCGTCTTCCTCGATGTTGATCTCGCAGCCGGTGTCCTTGGTGATGGAGCGGATGGTTTCGCCGCCCTTGCCGATCACTTCGCGGATCTTCTCCGGATTGATCTTCATCACGTACAGGCGCGGAGCGTGGGCGGACAGCTCTTGCGGGCCGTCCACGGCTTCCTTCATCAGGCCCAGGATGTGCAGACGGCCTTCCTTGGCCTGCTCCAGCGCAACCTGCATGATTTCCTTGGTGATGCCCTGGATCTTGATGTCCATCTGCAGCGCGGTGATGCCGCCTGCGGTGCCGGCCACCTTGAAGTCCATGTCGCCCAGGTGATCTTCATCGCCCAGGATGTCGGTCAGCACGGCGAAGCGGTTGCCTTCCAGGATCAGACCCATGGCGATGCCGGCCACGTGGGCCTTCAGCGGCACGCCGGCGGACAGCAGCGACAAGCAGCCGCCGCATACGGAAGCCATCGACGAGGAGCCGTTGGATTCAGTGATCTCGGACACCACGCGCATGGAGTAGCCGAATTCGTCTTCCGGCGGCAGCACCGCCACCAGGGCGCGCTTGGCCAGGCGGCCGTGGCCGATTTCGCGGCGCTTCGGCGGGCCCATGCGGCCGGCTTCGCCGGTGGAGTACGGCGGGAAGTTGTAGTGCAGCATGAAGCGTTCGGTGTACTCGCCGGCCAGCGCGTCGATGATCTGCTCGTCTTGCTTGGTGCCCAGCGTGGTCACCACCATGGCCTGGGTTTCGCCGCGGGTGAACAGGGCGGAGCCGTGGGTGCGCGGCAGCACGTTGTTGCGGATGCTGATCGGGCGCACGGTGCGGGTGTCGCGGCCGTCGATGCGCGCTTCGCCGGCCAGGATCTGGCCGCGGACGATTTCAGCTTCCAGGCCCTTGAAGATGCCCTTGATCTCGTTGGCCTTCAGGGTGTCGGTGTCTTCGTTGATCAGGCCGGTCTTGACAGCGTCCCAAGCTTCGTTGATGGCGACGGTGCGGGCTTGCTTCTGGCGCAGGCGGAAGGCTTCGGCCAGCTTCTCGCCGGCGATGCCGCGGATCTGCGCGATCAGCTCTTCGTTGGCGACCGGAGCGGCCCAGTCGAACATCACCGGGTTCACTTCGTCGGCCAGTTCGTTGATGGCCTGGATGGCGGCTTGCATTTGCTCGTGGCCGAACACCACGGCGCCCAGCATCACGGCTTCCGGCAGTTCCTTGGCTTCCGATTCCACCATCAGCACGGCGCGCTGGGTGCCGGCGACGACCAGGTCCATCTGCGAGGTTTGCAGTTCGGTCTTGGTCGGGTTCAGGATGTATTCGCCGTTGGCGTAGCCGACGCGGGCGGCGCCGATCGGGCCGGCGAACGGCAGGCCGGAGATGGCCAGGGCGGCGGAGGCGCCGATCATCGCCGGGATGTCCGAATCCACTTCCGGATTCAGCGACAGCACGGTGGCGACGATTTGCACGTCATGATAGAAGCCTTCCGGGAACAGCGGACGGATCGGACGGTCGATCAGGCGGCTGGTCAGCACTTCCTTCTCGGACTGCTTGCCTTCGCGCTTGAAGAAGCCGCCCGGGATCTTGCCGGCGGCGTAGGTGCGCTCCAGGTAGTCCACGGTCAGCGGGAAGAAGTCCTGGCCCGGCTTGACGTTCTTGCCGCCAACCACGCTGACCATGACGACGGTGTCGTCCACGGATACGACTACGGAGCCGGATGCCTGGCGGGCGATTTCGCCGGTTTCCAGGGTGACGGTCTGACGGCCGAACTGGAAGGTTTTAGTGATCTTGTTGAACACGAGGGTTTCCCTATCTTTGGTTCAATGTTGGAAATGCGCGAGCCGGATAAAACAACGGGAACCCCTAAAAATTCTGACCGGATGAAAGATCGGAATTTGTAGAGGCTCCCCCCGTTGTTACGACAATTTTACTCGCACAGCTGTCGGTGTGAAAAAGTCGCAGCGAGCTGCGACTTTTTCAAAACCGGATACCGATTACTTGCGCAGGCCCAGACGGGTGATCAGCGCGCGGTAGCTATCAGCGTCGGTGCGCTTCAGGTAGTCCAGCAGACGGCGACGACGGCTAACCAGCTTCAGCAGGCCACGACGGCTGTGGTGGTCCTTGGTGTTGGCCTTGAAGTGGGGGGTCAGGTCGTTGATGCGTGCGGTCAGCAGGGCCACTTGAACTTCGGACGAACCAGTGTCGCCTTCAGCGCGTTGGAAGCCTTTAACGATTTCTGCTTTTTGAGCGGCGGTCATTGCCATTTGGATTACTCCATTTCAGTAGGGGGTTTGAAAACCCGACAAGTGCGGCGAGCCGGAAAGCCCAACCCATTCCACACTCCGGTAGTTCGCGAATCAGGCCGAGGCCTGGTTCGCCAGGAGCCGGATCGGATGCAGGCGGCCATCGCCGCGCGCCTCGCCCAGCCCCACGAATTTCCGGGACGATTGCTCGTAAACCCGGAAGCGCTGCATTTTCTCACACTTTTGCTCAAAACGCACGGGCTGTCCGTGCAGAAACTTGCCGATCTCGCCTTCCGGCAGCTCCAGTTGCGGGAAATGCATCACCAACACGTCGGCCGGCATCAGCAAGGCCTCTCGCGCCGGCATCTCCAACTGCTCCAGATCGGCCAAGCCATGCGATTGCTGCAGGCTGAAACCGCCGGTGGCGGTGCGGCGCAGCGCGGTCAGATGCGCGCCGCAGCCCAGCGCCTCGCCCACATCGGAGGCCAAGGTTCTGATATAGGTGCCCTTGGTGCATAGCACGTCGATCTCGGCCGATACGCCGTCGAACGACAGCAATTCCAGCTGGCGAATGGTGACCTGGCGCGCCTCGCGCGGCACCTCGATGCCGGCCCGCGCATATTCGTACAGCGGCTTGCCCTGATGCTTCAGCGCCGAATACATCGGCGGCACCTGGCGGATTTCGCCGCGGAAGCGCTCCAGCGCGGCTTCCAGCTCTTCGCGGCTGAAGCTGACGGGCCGCTCGGATACCACCTCGCCCTCCACATCGCCCGTCGTCGTCACCACGCCGAACTTCACCGTGGCGCGGTAGCCCTTGTCCGCGTCCAAGAGATAGGACGAAAACTTGGTGGCTTCGCCCAGACACACCGGCAACAGGCCGGTGGCCAACGGGTCCAGCACGCCGGTGTGGCCGGCCTTGGCGGCGTTCAGCAACCAGCGCGCCTTTTGCAGCGCGTTGTTGCTGGAAATGTCGTAAGGCTTGTCGATCAGCAGCACGCCATCGATGGGGCGGCGGTTGCTGCGCGGCTTGCTCATTCGGCCTTGCCCTCTTCCTGGCCGGCATCGCCCTCTGCCAGGTCGCCGAACTTCTCGGCGTCCTCGCGCGCTACCTGGTTGATCAAGCTGGTGAGGTGCATGCCGCGCTCGACCGAATCGTCATAGACGAAATGCAGCTGCGGCATGCTGAACATCTTGATCGCGCGGCCCAACTCGTTGCGCAGATAGCCGGCGGAGCTGTCCAGCGCCTCCTGGGTGGCTTCGCGGGTGGAGTCCACCATCACCGTGTAGTACACCTTGGCGTGCGAGTAATCGCGCGTCACTTCCACCGAGGTGATGGTGATCCAGCCCGCGCGCGGGTCTTTCAGGCCCTTGCGGGTCAGCTCGGCCAGCTCGCGCTGGATCTGCTCAGACACGCGGTCCGAGCGGGAAAAACCTTTTTTGGCTTTGGCCATTTCACTTCCAGTTCTGTTCTAACGCGGCCCTTCCGGCCGCAAAGCCGCGGGACCCGTCCAAACGCACGCTGGAGCATGCGCTTGGACGGGCGTCGCGGCGAATATGAAAAAGGGCGAGCGCCCGCCGGCCTTTCGGCCGACGCGACACCCGCCCCTGGCGTCCCGATTACAGGGAACGCGCGACTTCCACGATCTCGAACGCTTCCAGCTGGTCGCCTTCCTGGATGTCGTTGAAGTTCTTCAGCATCAGGCCGCACTCGTAGCCTTGCTTCACTTCCTTCACGTCGTCCTTGAAGCGCTTCAGCGATTCCAGTTCGCCGGTGTGGATCACCACGTGGTTGCGGATCAGACGGATCGAAGCGGAGCGCTTGATCATGCCGTCGGTCACCATGCAACCCGCGATGTTGCCCACCTTGGAAACCGTGATCACCTGACGGATCTCGACGGTGCCCAGCACCTGTTCCTTCTTCTCCGGCGCCAGCATGCCGGACAGCGCGGCCTTCACCTCGTCCACCGCATCGTAAATGATGTTGTAGTAACGGATGTCGACACCTTCGTTTTCCGCCAGCTTGCGCGCCGCCGCGTCGGCTCGGGTGTTGAAGCCGATCACGATGGCCTTGGAGGCGATCGCCAGGTTGACGTCGGATTCGCTGATGCCGCCCACGCCAGAGTGCAGGATGGCCACGCGAACTTCTTCGGTGGACAGCTTCTGCAGGCTGCCGGCCAGCGCTTCGTACGAACCTTGCACGTCGGCCTTGATGATGATGGACAGGGTTTGCACCTCGCCTTCCGACATCTGGGCGAACATGTTCTCCAGCTTGGCTGCCTGCTGCTTGGCCAGACGCACGTCGCGGAACTTGCCGGCGCGGAACAAGGCGATTTCGCGCGCCTTCTTCTCGTCGGCCAGAGCCATCGCGTCTTCACCGGCTTGCGGCACGTCGGACAGACCCAGGATCTCCACCGGAATGGCCGGACCGGCCGAATCGATGGCCTTGCCGTTTTCGTCCATCATGGCGCGGACGCGGCCGAAGGCGGTGCCTGCCAGCACCACGTCGCCCTTCTTCAGGGTGCCGGACTGAACCAGCAGCGTGGCGACCGGACCGCGGCCCTTGTCGAGGCGGGCCTCGACGATGATGCCCTTGGCCAGGCTGTCGACCGGAGCCTTCAGCTCCAGCACTTCGGCTTGCAGCAGGATGGCTTCCAGCAGCGCGTCGATGTTCAGGCCCATCTTGGCCGACACTTCGACGAACTGGGTGTCGCCGCCCCAATCTTCCGGCACCACTTCATGCGCCACCAGCTCCTGGCGGATGCGCTCGACGTTAGCGCCCTGCTTGTCGATCTTGTTCACCGCCACCACCATCGGCACCTTGGCGGCCTTGGCGTGGTGGATCGCTTCGATCGTCTGCGGCATCACGCCGTCATCGGCCGCCACCACCAGCACCACGATGTCGGTGGCCTTGGCGCCGCGGGCACGCATCGCGGTAAACGCTTCGTGACCCGGGGTATCCAGGAAGGTGATCATGCCGCGCGGGGTTTCCACGTGGTAGGCGCCGATGTGCTGGGTAATGCCGCCGGCTTCGCCCGCGGCGACCTTGGCGCGGCGGATGTAGTCCAGCAGCGAGGTCTTGCCGTGGTCGACGTGGCCCATCACGGTCACCACCGGGGAACGCGACTGCTCGACCACTTCCACGGTCTCGCCGCCGGTCACGTCCAGATAGGCTTCCGGATCGTCCGCCTGCGCGGCCTTGCCGATGTGGCCCATTTCTTCGACCACGATCAACGCGGTTTCCTGATCCAGCACCTGGTTGATGGTGACCATCATGCCCATCTTCATCAGGGTCTTGATCACTTCAACCGCCTTCACCGCCATCTTGTGGGCCAGTTCGGCCACGGTGATGGTTTCCGGCACCAGAACCTCATGCACGATGGGCTCGGTCGGCGCCTGGAAAGCGTGTTGGTTGTTCTGCTTATTGCGGCCCTTGCCGCCGCGCGACTTCCAGTCGCTGCCGGCGTCGCCGCCCTTGGTCTTCAGACCGCGGCCGCCCTTCTTGTTGTCGTCCCAGCTGCGCTCGCCGCCCTTCTTGCCCTTGCCCGGACGGCTGCCGCCCGGAGCCGGAGACGACGGTTGCGACGGAGCCGCCGCGGCCGGAGCCGGACGCGGACCGCGATTGTCGCCTGCGGGACGCGGGCCACGGTCGCCTGCCGGACGCGGACCGCGGTCGCCGGCGCCAGCCGGACGCGGGCCACGATCGCCAGCCGGACGCGGACCACGGTCGCCGGCGCCAGCCGGACGCGGGCCGCGATCGCCGGCGCCAGCCGGGCGCGGACCGCGATCGCCGTTCGGCGCGCCGCGGCGGTCGTCGCTGCGACGCTCGTCGCGCTTGGGTTCGGCCGCGGGAGCCGGCGCCGGCGCGGGAGCCGGTTGCGAGGCCGCCAGCTTGGCGGCCTGGCGACGCTCTTCGCGCTCGATCTTTTCGCGCATCAGCGCTTCCTGACGGGCGCGGAACGCGGCCTGGCGCTTTTCCTCAGCCTCGCGCGCGGCGATTTCTTCCGGCGACAGGATGGAGGCGACCGTGCGCGGCGCCGGGGCGGCGGCCGGCTTCGGCTCGAGCTTCGGTTCCGGCTTGGCTTCCACCTTCGGCTCCGGTTTCGGCTCAGGCTTGGCCTCCACTTTCGGTTCCGGCTTGGCTTCTACCTTGGGCTCCGGCTTCGGTTCCGGCTTAGCCTCCACCGGCGCGGCGACAGGGGCCGCCTCGGCCGGCTTGGCCGCCTCAGCGCGCGGCGCGTCGTCCGGACGCGCCACCACGCGCTTCTTGCGGGTTTCCACGGTCACGGTGCTGCCATCGGCCTTCTTCACCTCGGAGGTGGACTTGCGGGTCAGCGTGATGCCGCTGTCCTCGCGCGCGCCATGCGAGCGTTTCAGGTAGTCCAGGAGCTGGGACTTGTCTTGTGCCGACAGGGTGTCATCCGGCGAGCGCTTGCTCACACCCGCGGCGCTCAGCTGCTCCAGCAGGCGTTCCGGCGTGAGATTCATCTCGCTGGCAAATTGTTTTACATTCGTCAAAACCATGCGTCTTCCCAAATTCCGTAAATACTTCCCGAGAAAGCCTTACTGGTTGAACCAGTGTTCGCGCGCCTTCATGATGATGGCGCGTGCAGCTTCCGCTTCCATGCCGGTCATGTCCACCAGATCGTCAACGGCCAGGTCGGCCAGATCGTCGCGGGTGTTCACGCCGCCGGCGGCCAGCTTGCGAACCAGCTCGGCATCCAGGCCTTCCATGTCCTTCAAGTCGTCGGATACGTTCTCGACCTGCTCTTCGGACGCGATGGCCTGCGTCAGGAGCGCATCACGGGCGCGGCTGCGCAGCTCGCCCACCAGCTCCTCGTTGAAGCCTTCGATTTCCAGCATTTCTTCCAGCGGCACGTAGGCCACTTCTTCCAGCGCGGCGAAGCCTTCGTTCACCAGCTTGGCGGCGGTCTCTTCATCCACGCTCAGCGCGGTGACGAACAACTGGCGCAGCGCCGCGTCCTCGGCCTGGTGCTTCTCCTCGGCCTCGGTCACAGTCATGATGTTCAAGTACCAACCGGTCAGCTCGGCGGCGAGCTTGACGTTCTGCCCGCTGCGACCGATGGCCAGCGCCAACTGCTCTTCCTCGACGATCACGTCCATGCTGTGATTGTCTTCGTCCACCATGATGCGACTCACCTCGGCCGGCGACAGCGCGTTGATCACGAACTGAGCCGGTTCCGGCGCCCACAGCACGATGTCGACGCGCTCGCCCGCCAGTTCCTGGGTCACGGCCTGGACGCGGGAGCCGCGCATGCCGATGCAGGTGCCTTGCGGGTCGATGCGGGCATCGTTGGCCTTGACCGCGATCTTGGCCCGCATGCCGGCGTCGCGCACGGCGGCGCGAATCTCCAGCATGCCTTCCTCGATCTCGGGCACTTCCAGCTCGAACAGCTTGACCAGGAATTCCGGCGCCGTGCGAGACAGGATCAGCTGCGGGCCGCGGCCCTGGCGATCGATGCGCAGCAAATACGCCTTCACGCGGTCGCCCACGCGCAGGTTTTCCTTAGGAATCATCTGATCGCGCGGCAGCACGGCTTCCAGCTTGCCGCACTCCACGATCGCGTTGCCGCGTTCGATGCGCTTGATGGTGCCGATCACCAGATGCTCGCGGCGCTGCAGGAATTCATTCAGCAACTGCTCGCGCTCCGCGTCGCGGATGCGCTGCAGAATCACCTGCTTGGCGGTCTGCGCGCCGATGCGGCCGAACTCGACAGCCTCCATCGGCTCCTCGATGACCGCGCCCAGTTCGATGCGCGGATCGCGGTCGCGCGCGTCGATCAGGCCGAGCTCCTTGCTATCGCTCTCGACAAGCGCGTCTTCCACCACCGTCCAGCGGCGAAAGGTCTGGTACTGGCCGGTGTGGCGATCGATTTCGACGCGCACATCCATCTCATCATCGGTAAACTTCTTTTTGGTCGCCGAGGCAAGCGCCATCTCAAGGGCGGAGAAAACCACGTCCTTGCTGACATTCTTCTCGCTCGCCAGGGCATCCACCAGCAACAAAATCTCGCGACTCATGCATTCCTCTCCGAATTTTGTCCTTTAGCGTGGGCTAAAGCCGTCCAGACATCAAAACTCAGGCTCGAGACGAGCCTTGTCGATGTTGGCGAACGGAATCTCCACGATGCGGCCATCCACATCCAGCTTCACGGAGTCGTTCTCGACCCCGGCAAGACGACCGGTAAATTTCTTCTGCTGCTCGATCGGCATCCGCGTCTTGATCTTGGCGAGCTGACCGGAGAAGCGGACAAAATCGGCCTCTTTCTTCAGCGGGCGGTCCAAGCCCGGCGAAGACACTTCCAAACGCTCGTAATCCACGTTTTCGACCATGAACAGCCGCGTGAAGTGATTGCTCACCAGCACGCAGTCTTCCACGGTGATGCCACCGGGCTTGTCGATAAACACGCGGAAACCGCCACCAGGGGTCATTTCGAAATCGACCAGCTCATAGCCCAGACCCGGCAGGGTGTTTTCCAGCAGCAAACGAACATCCATTGCTTTTTCCACAAATAAAAAATGGGCGAAACGCCCATCCCTAACCGCTGCGATTGTAACCTATTTCCGCAAAAAAGAAAACCGGTTCGGCCGGATCCTCCGCACGCCTTGGCGCGCTATGCCAGACAACTTTTGCGAGACGATTTCAGTTACGGTACATTACCGCGGATCAAACCCCGGTTTGATCGCAATGGCCGCACGGCCATCAACAACAACTATTAAATAGCGGCTCGCAAGACCAGTCGCCGCGACATCCCGCGACGAAGCTCGCTAAAACCCGCACGACGGAGAAACCCGGATTTATGGATAAGGTGTGGCTCAAAAACTACCAGCCCGGCGTCGCCCACGAGATCGACATCAACCAGTTCCAGTCGGTAACCGAGGTGTTCGACCGCAGCGTCAAGAAATTCAGCTCCCGGCCAGCGATGGCCTGCATGGACAAGGTGCTCAGCTATGCCGAGCTGGACGCGCTCAGCGGCCGCTTCGCCTCCTTCCTGCAGCATAGGCTGGGCGTGAAGAAAGGCGACCGCGTCGCCATCATGATGCCCAATCTGCTGCAATACCCGATCGCCGTGTTCGGCACGCTGCGCGCCGGCGGCGTGGTGGTCAACGTCAACCCGCTGTACACCCCGCGCGAACTGGAGCATCAGTTGAAGGACTCCGGCGCCGAAACCATCGTCATCCTGGAGAACTTCGCCGGCGTGCTGGAACAAGTGCTGCCGCGCACCCAGGTGAAGAACGTGGTGGTCGCCTCCATCGGCGAGCTGCTTGGTTTCCTCAAGGGCGCGCTGGTGAACTTCGTGGTGCGCAAGGTCAAGAAAATGGTGCCGCCATGGCACATCCCCGGCCATGTCCGCTTCGGCGACGCGCTGTCCATCGGCGCGGCCAAGCCCTACGACAAGGTGGCGCTGGGCCATGAAGACATCGCTTTCCTGCAATACACCGGCGGCACCACCGGCGTGGCCAAGGGCGCTGTGCTGCTGCACAAGAACATCGTCGCCAACATGCTGCAGGCTAGCGCCTGGGTGAACACCTTGGTGCGCGAGGGCCAGGAGGTGATCGTCACCGCCCTGCCGCTGTACCATATCTTCTCGCTGACCGCGAACCTGATGGTGTTCACCGAGCTGGGCGCGCTGAACGTGCTGATCACCAACCCGCGCGACATCTCCGGCTTCGTCAAGGAGCTGCGCAAGTATCCCATCACCTGCATCACCGGCGTCAACACCCTGTTCAACGCGCTGCTGAACCACCCGGAGTTCGCCAAGCTGAACTTCTCCACCTGGCGCCTGACGCTGGGCGGCGGCATGGCGGTGCAAAAGGCGGTGGCCGACAAATGGAAGTCCGTCACCGGCGTGACGCTGGCCGAAGCCTACGGCCTGACCGAAACCAGCCCGGCCGCCTGCATCAACCCTATGGATCTGAAGGAATACAACGGCACCATCGGCCTGCCGGTCCCCTCCACCGAGATCGAAATCCGCGACGCCGAAGGCAAGCCGGTCGCCCAGGGCGAACAGGGCGAGCTGTGCATCCGCGGCCCGCAAGTGATGCGCGGCTACTGGAACCGTCCGGACGAAACCGACAAGGTGCTGGGCGCCGACGGCTTCCTCGCCACCGGCGACATGGCCATGTTGACTCCGGAAGGCTTCGTCAAGCTGGTGGACCGCAAGAAGGACATGATCCTGGTCTCCGGCTTCAACGTCTATCCCAACGAGATCGAAGACGTGGTGGCCGGCCACCCCGACGTGCTGGAAGTGGCTTGCATCGGCGTGCCTGACGACAAGTCCGGCGAGGTGGTCAAGGTGTTCGTGGTGAAGAAAAACCCGGCGCTCACCGACAAGGACATCATCCGCTACTGCCGCGAAAACCTCACCGGCTACAAGGTGCCCAAGCTGGTGGAATTCCGCAGCGAGCTGCCCAAGACCAATGTCGGCAAGATCCTGCGCCGCGCGCTGCGCGACCAGGAAACCGCCAAGCAGGCCTGATCCCACCCGCCCCGCAACGCCGCCCTTCCGGGCGGCGTTTTGTTTTACCCGGAACAAACGCAAGATGGCTCTGCCCGGCTACACTAAAGCGATGCCCAATCCCGGAGCGCCCCATGCTGATGTTGCCGTTTTTCAAGCTGATGGCCGAAAAAAAGGCCAGCGACCTGTTTCTGACCAGTTTTTCGCCGCCGATGCTGAAGCTGGGCGGCGAGCTGACTCCGGTCAACGAGAAGCCGCTGACCGCCGACATGGTCAAGCAACTGGCCTACAGCCTGATGGACGAGGAGGAGATCGCCGTCTTCGAGCGCGAGCGGGAAATGAACCTGGGCCACCCAGTGCCCGGACTCGGCAGCTTCCGCGTCAACGTGTTCTGGCAGCGCGGCTCGGTGGGCATGGTGGTGCGCTACATCCTGCCCAGCATCCCCAGCATGGAAGAACTGCAGTTGCCGCCCAAGCTGGAGGAGCTGATCAAGCAAAAGCGCGGACTGATCCTGGTAGTGGGATCCACCGGCTCCGGCAAGAGCTCGACGGTGGCGGCCATGCTGCAAGCGCGCAATCGCAGCATGAAGGGCCACATTCTCACCATCGAAGACCCGATCGAGTTTTTGTTCCGCCACGACAAGTCCATCGTTAACCAGCGCGAGATCGGCTTCGACACGCTGTCCTACGCCCGCGCGCTGAAAAACGCGATGCGCGAAGCGCCTGACGTGCTGATGATAGGCGAAATCCGCGATCCGGAAACGCTGAGCCAGGCCATCGGCTACGCCCAGTCCGGCCACTTGTGCATTTCCACGCTGCACGGCAACAACAGTTACCACATGCTGAACCGCGTGATCAATTTCTTTCCGGCCGAAGCACGCGGCGCGCTGCTGATGGACCTGTCCGCCTCGCTGCGGGCGGTGATTTCACAGCGGCTGGTGGCCACGCTGGACGGCGGCCGCACGCCGGCGCTGGAGCTCTTGATCAACACGCCGCACATTTCGGAGTTGATTCGAACCGGAGAGATAGACAAAATCAAGGAGGCCATCGACGGCAGCATGAGCGATGGCGCGCAGACCTTCGAACAGGCGCTGTTCCAGCTCTACCAGGCCGGGCGGATCAGCCTGGACGAGGCGCTCAAGAACGCCGACTCGCCCACCAATCTGTACTGGCTGATCAACCAGACCAAGGAGGGCGGCAAAGGCGACGACAAACCTGGCCCCGCCAGCGCGGCCAGCTTCGACAGCATCAAACTGGACTTGTAAACCCACCCGATGATTACCCTGTACGGCATTCCCAACTGCAACACCGTGAAGAAGGCTCGCCAATGGCTGGCCGACAACGGCATCGATTACATCTTCCACGACTTCAAGAAACAGGGCATAGACGCCGAGCGCCTGCAGGCCTGGGCCGCCCAGGTGCCGCTGGCCAAGCTGGTCAACCGCCAGGGCACCACCTGGCGCGCGCTGCCTGACGAGACCAAGGCCGCGGCGGACTCGCTGGACGGCGCCGTTTCGCTGATGCAGGACAAGCCATCCGTGATCAAGCGCCCGGTGCTGGAGTGGGACGGCAAGGTCGGCGTAGGCTTCGCCGAAGCCGACTGGGCGGAGCGGTTCGGCAAATGAGCGCGACGCTGGATCTCGCCCGCGAACTGATCCGCCGCGATTCCGTCACCCCGCGCGACGAGGGCTGCCAGGCGCTGATGATCTCCAGGCTGGAGGCCATGGGCTTCACCGTGGAAAAGATGCGCCACGGCGACGTGGACAACTTCTGGGCGCGCCGCGGCGGCGCCGGCCCGGTGTTCTGCTTCGCCGGCCACACCGACGTGGTGCCCACCGGCCCGCTGGACAAATGGGACAGCCCGCCGTTCGAGCCCACCGTGCGCAACGGCCTGCTCTACGGCCGCGGCGCGGCGGACATGAAGGCGTCGCTGGCCGCCTTCGTCACCGCCTGCGAGCGCTTCGTCGCCGAGCATCCGGATCACCAGGGCTCGCTGGCGCTGTTGATCACCTCGGACGAGGAAGGCGTGGCGGTGGACGGCACGGTGAGAGTGGTGGACGCGCTGGAAGCGCGCGGCGAAACGATAGACTACTGCGTCGTCGGCGAACCGACGTCGGACCAGCGCCTGGGCGACACCGTCAAGAACGGCCGCCGCGGCTCGCTGTCCGGCCGTCTGATCGTGCATGGCATCCAGGGCCACATCGCTTACCCGCAACTGGCGAAAAACCCCATCCACCTGCTGGCGCCCGCCTTGGCGGAACTGGCCGCCACGCGCTGGGACGAGGGCAACGCCTTCTTCCCGCCCACCAGCTGGCAGGTGTCCAACATCCAGGCCGGCACCGGCGCCACCAACATCATTCCCGGCCACTGCGAGCTGTTGTTCAACTTCCGCTTCTCGCCGGAAAGCAGCGCCGACAGCCTGAAGGAACGCGTTTGCCAGACGCTGGACAAGCACGGCCTGTCCTACGAGCTGCACTGGCAGCTGTCCGGCCAGCCCTTCATCACGCCGCCGGGCGCGCTGACCGAGGCGCTGAGCCAGGCCATCGCCGAGGTGGCCGACGCCAAGGCCGAGCTGTCCACCACCGGCGGCACCTCGGATGGCCGCTTCATCAAGCGCATCGCGCGGGAGCTGGTGGAGTTCGGCCCGGTCAACGCCACCATCCACAAACTGAACGAGTGCGTGGAAGTGGCCGATGTGGAGCCGCTGGCCGACATCTACCGCCGCACGCTGGAGTTGCTTTTGGCCAAGGCGTGAGCCTCGCCGCTTCGCTATGCTGAAACCGGCGTCATAGCCGGTTTTTTCACGGCCTCATGGCCCTGACGCAACCATGGTTGTTCGCGTCTTAAGTCCGAATGTCTCGGATCGCACTAACAGGTAAGCTTCCGCATCATGGAAATCGAAATCGCAAAAATCTTCGTCGCACTGCTGGTTCTGGTCAATCCGCTGGGCGCCATCCCCATCTTCATCAGCCTGACGCCCAGCGCCAGCCAGGAAGAAAGGCAGAAAATCGCCAAAACCACGGCCATCGCCGTCGCCATCGTGCTCAGCTTGTTCGCGGTGGTGGGCGAGACGCTGCTGCGCTTCCTGGGCATCAGCATAGGCTCGTTCCAGGTAGGCGGCGGCATCCTGGTGATGCTGATCGCCATCGCGCTGATGAACGCCAAGCCCGGCCCCACCAAAACCACCAAGCAGGAGCGCGAGGAGGCCGGCCACAAAACCAATATCGCGGTAGTGCCGATGGCCATCCCGCTGATGACCGGCCCCGGCACCATCTCCACGGTGATCATCTATGCCAGCACGTCCCACTCCTGGCTGCAGGTGGTCTATCTGCTGATCAGCGGCCTCCTGGTGGCCATCACCTGCTACGGCGCGCTGGTGCTGGCCTCGCCGCTGTCCCGCCTGCTGGGCCAGACCGGCATCAATATCGTCAACCGGGTGATGGGCATGCTATTGGCGGCGGTCTCGGTGGAGATCATCGTCGACGGCGTCTATCGCCTGTTCCCGCAACTGACCCGCTGACACCAATGCGCCGGCGGGCGGCGCCAGCCGGCGTCGACCATCGGCGCGCCCTCCTCGCGCAGCGCGCCCAGATCCCGGGCATTCTTCTGCAGCGACACCGCGGCGAGCGAGCCATACATCAGAATGGTGAAGCAACAGTCCTTCTCGTTCAGTTGCATCGCCGAATTCCACAGCCCGGCCATGTAGACCACGGCGCCGGCCAACTGCGCGCCCCAGGAGGCGGCGACGAAAGCGAAGGAATATAACCCGCCTGGCCGCCATCCGCCGAATTTCGCAGCGCCCCAACTTTTCCAGCGCTCAGACTCAAGCCTTGCCCAGCAACATGCGAAGTCCGGCATAGCCGAAGGCCAGCGCCAGCGCGCCATGCAGCCAGCGCCGCAGCCGCAGATACGCTCGCCGCGCCGCCACTGTGGAAAACAGCAGCGCGTAGGCGGAAAACACGCACACCGCGATGCCCGCGCAGCCAGCCACCACCCATGCGCCATGCACGGTGCCTCCCGCAGCGGGAGAGGCCAGAGACACCAGCGACAGCCAGACCAGGATCGCCTTGGGATTGCCCAGATGCATCAATATGCCGCGGCGGAACGCCTGGCCATGCGTCATGGGCAGCAGACCGTCCGCGGCAACCGCCTCCCGGGCGCGGACTTGGCCAAGCGCACGCCAGGCCAGCAGCAACAGATAAGCGCCGCCAAACAACTTCATCGCCCATGCCAGCGCCAAGCTGCCACGCATCAGTTCCGCCGCGCCCAGCGCCGCCAGCACGCCCCAGCAAACCGAACCCAGCACCACGCCGGCCGCCAGCGCCAGGCCCTTGCCGCGCCCCTGCTCCATCGCCACGCCCATGATGGCCAGATTGCTCGGCCCCGGGCTCGCCGCTCCCACCAGGTAAACCGCAAACGCGGCCGCCGTATTGGCGTCCATTCCGCCGACATCCATGCCCAGCCTCCCGATTCTCCCCGCGCGCTCAATGGCGCATTGCCGCCATTATCGCCCGGCGACAACGAATTATGCCAACCAGTTGGCCATGCCTGTAAGCATACAGCAGCATCTGTACCGATAATTTCACAACTGTCTGTTCATTGTTTGTACTGATCCCCAGCAGTAAAAATAGCCATCTTCATAGCGTGGTGGCAGCCATGTCCAAGCCTGATATCAAACCCGTTCCCATCAAGATTCATCCCCGGCTCACCAGCGGCCGCTTCAACAACATGCGCGTCGGCATGGTGGCGCTGACGCAGCTGGCGTTCTTCGGCATGCCTTGGCTGCAGTGGAACGGCCGCCAGGCGGTGCACTTCAACCTGGCGGAGCATCACTTCCTGATCTTCGGCATCAGCCTGTGGCCGCAGGACTTCATCTATCTGGCCGCCTTGTTGGTGGTGTCGGCGCTGGGACTGTTCCTGTGGACCACGCTGGCCGGCCGGCTGTGGTGCGGCTACAGCTGCCCGCAAACGGTATACACCCAGATCATGATCTGGATAGAGCGAGCGATACAGGGCGACCACAACGCCCGCCGCAAGCTGGACGCGGCGCCGATGAGCGCGGGCAAGCTCGCCAAGAAGAGCGCCACCCAGATGATCATGGCCGCGTTCTCGCTATGGACCGGGCTCACCTTTGTCGGCTACTTCACGCCGATGCGCGAGCTGGCCACGCTGCAGATGGGACCATGGGACTTGTTCTGGACGCTGTTCTACGGCGGCTTCACCTGGCTGATGGCCGGCGTGCTGCGCGAAAAGGTTTGCCTGCATATGTGTCCGTACGCCCGCTTCCAGGGCTCGATGTTCGACGACAACACCCTGATCATCTCCTACGACGCCAAGCGCGGCGAGCCGCGCGGCAAGACCCAGGCCAAGAGCGAGGCCCAGACCAAGGGCTGCATAGACTGCGGCATCTGCGTGCAGGTCTGCCCCACCGGCATCGACATCCGCAACGGCCTGCAATACGAGTGCATAGGCTGCGCCGCCTGTATCGACGCCTGCGACCAGGTGATGGACAAGCTGAAGTCGCCGCGCGGGCTGATCCGCTACACCAGCGCCAACGCGCTGCAGGGCAAGCCGGCGCAAAGCCCGTCTTTCCACCGCCCCCGCATCGTCATCTACTCCAGCCTCTTGGCCGGCATCATCACCCTGTCCACCACCGCGCTGGTGCTGAAGAAGCCGTTCAAGGTGGACGTGCTGCGCGACCGCGCCAGCCTGGTGGAACAAAGCGACGACGGCCTGCTGCAGAACCGTTACAGCCTGCGCGTGATCAACACCACCGAACAGGCGCAACGCTACGTGGTGACGGTGGAAGGACTGCCCGGCATCCGGATGGAAAAACCCGGCGAAGTGATCGAAGTCAAACCCGCCCAGACCGAAACCGTGCCGGTGCGCGTGCAGGCGGCGCCGGAAAACGCGCCGCGCGGCTCGCACCGCATCCACTTCGTGATACGCTCGCTGAACGATGACGTCACCATAAGGGAAAAATCCAGCTTCATCGGCGAGTAAGCCGGACCAGGAAACCGCATATGAACAAAACCGGCCAATTAAGCCAACGCTTCCGCCACGCGATAGAACAGGGACACCTGCGCGCCGGCGACCGCATGCCTTCGCTGCGCAAAGTGTGCCAGGACCACAAGATCAGCATCACCACCGCGCAGCGCGCCTACGCAGAGCTGGAAAAACTGGGCCTGATCGAATCGCTGCCCCGCTCCGGCTTCCGCGTGCTGGCTCGCAGCAACGCGCTGCCCAGCAATCTGCCGCTGAACAGCGACGGCAGCGGCATCCGCATCGAGCACCTGACCGCCGCGCTGCCCATGCCCTGGGGCTGCCCCTACATGAACCCGGCGCTGATCAACACCACGCCGCTCAACCGCGCCCTCACCCGCGCGCTGCGCGACTACCGCTACGCGCTGTCCGGCAACGCCAGCACCGGCTACGAAGGACTGCGCCGCGAGCTGACGCTGCGCTACCTGGCCCAGGGCGTGGAGCTGGACGGCGACGAATTGCTGGTCACCTGCGGCGGCATGGAGGCGCTGAACCTGGCGATACGCGCGGTGACCAAGCTGTCAGGCAGCCAGGCCATGATCGTGCTGACGCCGGCCTTTCCGGCGCTGTTCGACCAGTTGGATCAACTGGGCGTCGCCGCACACACGCTGGCCACCCCGCCCGGCCAGCCGCTGGACCTTGACCGGCTGGAGCAACTGATTCTCCAGCACCAGCCGGCCGGCATCCTGGCGATGGCAAACTTCCAGCATCCCACCGGCCTGACGATGAGCGACACCGACAAGGCGGCGCTGCTGGCGCTGGCCGACCGCCACCGCCTGCCCATCATCGAAGACGACACCTATCGCGAGCTGTACTTCGGCGAAAGCGCGCCGCTGCCGCTGAAGGCGTACGACCAGAAGGGCAGCGTGCTGTACTGTTCATCATTCAGCAAGTCGCTGGCGCCGGGCTACCGCGTCGGCTGGATCGCCGCCGGCCGCTTCCGCGACAGCATTCTGGGCCTGAAGCTGTGCAGTTCGCTGTCCACCCCGCTGCCCAGCCAGATGGCGCTGGCCCGGCTGCTGTCCGGCGGCCAGCACGAGGACATGCTCAGCCTGCTGCGCAGCCGGCTGCAAGCCAACTGGCTGGCGCTCAGCCAACAGTTGTCGATCCAGATGCCGGCAGGCGCCCGCCAGGTCACGCCGCAAGGCGGCTATTTCCTGTGGCTGGAGTTGCCAGAGGGCAGCGACTGCCGCGCCCGGCTGCCCGCCGCGATGCAACAGGGCATCCACTTCGCCCCCGCGCCGCTGTTCTTCCGCGACGGCCAGCCGCGCCTGAACGCGATGCGGCTCAACTTCAGCTTTTACGACCCGCTGCAGCAGCACAACGGCGTGGCGATGCTGGCCAGGGTGCTGGCCGGAGAAGAAGCCTGAGCCAGGCCCGCGCCAGACGAAAGGCCCGGTTTTCCGGGCCTTTTCGCTTGCGGGAATCCCAGGACTCACACGTGCAGCAGCAGGAAGCGGCGCTCCCATGGGCTGATCACGTCGAAGTACTCGCGATACTCCGCCTCCTTGATCGCCGCATAGGTTTCCACAAAGTGTCCGCCGAACAGCTCGGCCAGCGGCTGGCAGCGCAACAGCATGTCGATGGCGTCGTCCAGATGCCTCGGCAGCTGGTGAGGCTGCTCGTAGGCGCTGCCAGTCAGCGGCTCGGACGGGTCGATCCGGTCTCGCATGCCCAGGTAGCCGCAGGCCAGGCTGGCCGCCATCGCAAGATAGGGATTGACGTCCACCCCGGCCAGCCGGTTCTCCACCCGCCTCGCCTCCGGCCCGGAATGGGGCACCCTCAAACCGCAGGTGCGATTGTCGTAGCCCCAACTGAGGTTGATCGGCGCCGAGGTGTAGCGGCTGAGCCGGCGGTAGGAGTTGACGTAGGGCGCGAAGAACGGCATCGCCGCGGGCAGATAGCGCTGCAGGCCGCCGATGAAATGCAGGAAGGCTGGCGACGGCTGGCCGTCGTCCAGGCTGAAGATATTGCGCCCGCTGGCGATGTCCACCACGCTCTGGTGCATGTGCATGGCGCTGCCGGGCTGGCCCTGCATCGGCTTGGCCATGAAGGTGGCGTACATATTGTTGCGGATGGCCACCTCGCGCACCGTGCGCTTGAACAGGAACACCTGATCGGCCAGTTGCAGCGGATCGCCGTGATCCAGGTTGATCTCCATCTGGGCCGTGCCCATTTCATGGATCAGCGTGTCCAGCGCCAGCCCCTGCGCCTCGCACCAGTCGTACATCACGTCGAAGATGTCGTCGTATTCGTTGACCGCGTCGATGGAAAAGCTCTGCATGCCGGCCTCGGTGCGGCGGGTGCGGCCCACCGGCGGGCGCAGCGGCAGGTCTTCGTCCGGCTGGATTTCCACCAGATAGAACTCCATCTCTGGAGCGATCACAGGCTTCCAGCCCTGATCCTCGTACAGCTTCAGAATTCGCTTGAGCACATTGCGCGGCGCCAGGTCCACCGCCTCGCCGCCGAAACTGTAGCAATCATGGATGATCTGCGCGGTGGGCTCCTTGTTCCAGGGCACCGGACGCAGCGTGCTGAGGTCGGGCAGCAGCTTCATGTCGGGGTCGGCGACCGAGGTGAAGTCGCGGTCGGGATAATCACCGGTCACGGTCATCGACAGCACCGCCTCCGGTAGCCGCAGTCCTACGGCGGGGTCGTATTTGTGGCGCGGCACGATCTTGCCGCGGGCGAGGCCGGTCATGTCCGGGATCAGACACTCCACCTCGGTGATGTGATGCTGGTCTAGCCATTGATTGATAGTATGGGCGCTGTCCATAAATCCTCTGTCAGCTGTGTTTGCCCGAGCTTCCCAGCCGCCGGGCGTGATGAGTCAGGGTATGGCGTCGCGCCGCCTGCAGCAGGAACAGGCAGCGGTCGGCCAGCAACGGCCTTGCGGCCGCGATGGGAATAGCGGGTATCGGCCGGCTTGGCCGGCATGCGCGATGCAAGATCCTCTCCCTTTCGTGATAAAGATTTGGCAAAATTGCGTTCAATATTTTCAACGCTTCGTCCATCCTAGTCAGCGTTGGCCGACGACCGCAACGAAGCGCGGCCCGCCGCCGTCATTTTCAGTCAACAATAGGACAAACAACGCAACAGGACGGCAACGCCAAAGTGCATTAGAATTAAGCGATATGAATCCCCACGCTCAGGCTGACGCCGCCTCTCCCGCCCCCTCCTCCCGCAAACCCCGCCGCTGGCTGCGATGGCTGCTGATCGCCTGCGCGCTGCTGCTGGCGTTCTGGGCCTTTCTCGGCCTGATCGCGCCCCACCTGCTGCAAAAAGCCGCCGCCGACTGGGCACGCAAGCACGGCCGCCAATTGAGCGTCGCAGAAGTCAGCATCGTGCCCTGGAGCATGGAATTGACGCTGGACGGCGTTTCGCTGCGGGAAGGCGATGGCTCGCCCTTGTTCCAGGCCAAGCGCGTCTACCTGAACGCCGCGCTGTACGCAACGCTGCTGGGCCGCTGGCAGGCTAGCGAGTTCCTGCTGGACAGTCCTCAACTGTGGCTGGAGCGGAACAAAAACGGCCAGTGGAACTGGGCCCGATTCGTCGCAGACGTTTCCGGCCCGCCGAAACTGGAAGACGGCACCTCCCCGGAAAAGCTGCCTCGCCTGAAGCTGGATGAAATCAACCTGCGCAATGGCCAGATCCGGGTCAACGATGATCTGGCCGGGCAACACGGCGTTTTCCGCCTGGCCCCGATCAACCTCAGCCTGAACAACCTGAGCACGCTGGAGGAAAACGGCCGCTACACGCTGCACGCCGAGCTGGAAGGCGGCGGCCGCTTCGACTGGCAAGGCAGCATGCGCCTGCAGCCGCTGCAATCCAGCGGCGAGGCCAGCATGCAAGGGCTGCCGCTCGCCTCCGTCTGGGACTATGTCCATCCCTACTTCGCCGTCGCCAAACCCGAAGGCGCGCTGTCGGTCACCGCCCGCTACCAGTTCGACATGAGCGGCGCGACGCCGGACCTGACGGTGTCCTCCCTGAACGCCAGCCTCAAGGACTTGAAGCTGCGCGCGCCGGCTGGGGATGGCGCGCTGGAGCTGCCCGAGCTGCGCGTGGACGGCGGCGCGCTGGACCTGTCGCGCTCGTTGCTGACCGTGGCCAAAGTGGAGCTGAGCCACGGCAAGCTATCTGCCAGCCGCGACGACGCCGGCCAACTGGACTGGCTGCGCGCGCTGCCGCCGGCCAAACCGGAAGACAACACGGCCAAGCCCGCCAAGCCTTCGCCATGGATCGTCAAGATAGACAATCTGCGCTTCAACGACTGGCATGCCGCCTGGCGCGACCAAACCTTTATGCGCCCGATGCAGCTGGAAGCGGCGGTGCCGCTATTGCAAGGCAAGCTGTCGCTGGACCCCGAACGCGGCCTGAAGCTGGACGACGCCTCGCTCAAGCTGGCCGATCTCAAGCTCGCCGCCGCCGGCGGCATGCCCTGGCTCAGCCTGGACCAAGCCGAGCTGGCGCCGACGCTGATCGACCTCAAGCATCGCGGCATCCAGCCCGGCGGCATCGCGCTGGACGGCTTGCGAGTCGCCCTGCAACGCGAGCGCAACGGCCAATTGCAGCTGCAGCTGCTGCTGGCTCAGCGGCCTCGCCCGCCCGCCGCGAGCGCGCCCCGCGACGATGGCCCCGGCTGGAAGCTGGCCTACCCGACCGTGACGCTGTCGAACGGCTCGGTGAGCTGGCGCGACCTCAGCCTGGGCAAGCCGCTGGAATACGGACTGAAAGCGCTGGCCGGCCAACTGAAGCTGAAAGACGGCGACCAACTGGCGCTGGATTTGGCCGGCCAGGCCGGCAGCGGCAAGATCGCCGCCAAGCTGGACATCGACGCCTCGGGGCCCGCCGCGCGCGGCGCGATCAAGCTGGACACCCTGCCGGTGGCGCCGCTGGCGCCGTACGCGCTGGCCGGCACCCCGCTGAAGCTGAGCGGAGGCGCGCTCAGCGCCGACCTCAAACTGGACCTCGCCTCCGCCAGCCGCTGGACTCTGGGCGGCCAATTGAAAGTGGGCAAGATGGCGCTGCAAGAGCCTGGCGAACCGCTGCCGCTGCTGGGCTGGAACGGCTTGGCGCTCAGTCAGCTGCAGGCCCAGGGCATGCCGCTCAAGGTGAACATCAACGACATCCGCCTGGACCAGCCGCGCGCGCGCCTGATCTTGGACGCGCAGCGCAATCTGAACTGGCAGCAGATCTTCGCCAAGCGGCCGGCCAAGCCGTCCAACGGCAAGCCCCCCCCGCTGCCCCAGGTGGACGTGCACAGCATCCACCTGCGCAATGGCGCGGTGGAGTTCGCCGATCACGGCATGGCGCCGGATTTCGCCACCCGCATGCACCATCTGAACGGCAGCATACAAAACCTGTCCACCCGGACCGGCGGCCGCGGCCGCGTCACGCTGGACGGCGCGGTGGACCAGTACGGCGAGGTCAAGGTGCGCGGCGCGCTATCGCCGCTGTCGCCCACCGACAGCACCGACCTCTCGCTCAACTTCCACAACCTGGCGCTGAACAACCTCAACCCGTATTCGATGAACTTCGCCGGCTGGCAGGTGAAGGATGGCCGGTTGTCGCTGGAACTGCGCTATCTGCTCGAAAAGCGCCAGTTGAAGGGCGAAAACCGCGTGGTGATCGACTCCATCCAACTGGGCGAAGAGCTGAAAGGCGACAAGTCCCCCCACCTGCCGCTCAAACTGGCGGTAGCCTTGCTGGAGGACAGCGACGGCCGCATCGATCTGGACCTGCCGGTGGCGGGCAGCCTGGACGATCCGCAGTTCAGCTACGGCCAGATCGTGTGGAAGGCCATCGTCAACGTGGTCACCAAGGTGGTCACCGCGCCATTCCGCGCCTTGGGCGCGCTGCTGGGCGGCGACGGCTTCGACGACATCCGCTTCGTCGCCGGCGAAGCCCACGTCAGCCCGCCTGAGCGCGAGAAGCTGGATAAGGTGGCCGGACTGATGGCCAAGCGGCCCAAGATGCAGCTGTCCATCGCCGGCGGCTACGCCGACGACGACGCCAAGCAACTGGCGCGAGCGCGCGTGGACGCGGCGGTACTGGCAACCGCCGGCCATCCGCCGCAAGACGACGAGCCGCTGCCGGCGCTGGACCTGAAGGACGGCCAAACCCAGTCCGCGATCAAATCGGTCTACGGCCAGCGCATTGGCCGGCTGAAGCTGATGGGCCACGTGCTGAAGCCGGGCGGCCCCTCCGGCGAAGCGCTGGCCAAGTTGCTGCGCGACGAGATGCTGGCGGCGGAGAAAGTGAGCCAGGCCGACCTGGTCAAGCTGGCCCAGTTGCGCGCCGGCAACGCCCGCAAGACCATGCTGAAGCATGAGCCGCAGCTGGCCGACCGCATCGCGCTGGACGCGCCGAAAAAGACCTCGGCCAACCGCGACGGGGTGGAGCTGGCGGTGAAAATCACCGCCAAGTAGTCCCCCCGCGCGGTCCGCTGCGGTACAATCGAAAACAGCACCCGACACAACAGCTTGCGTTTCATCACCGGACGGCGTAACAACATATAGTGTGCTACGCCGTTTTCTCATGCCCACGCAGCCATGCCATCGTCGTTGAACACCGTTTCAGAAGGATGAGCGTTCCATGCAGCAGGAAAACATCGCCGCCATGGCGGAACAGGACATCTCCCGCGAAGTATTGCTGGAGAAATACGCCAAGAATGGCGAGCAGAGCGTCAGCGAAGTGCGCCGCCGCGTCGCCCGCGCGCTGGCGGAACTGGAAACAGACCCGGCCCGCTTCGAGCCGCTGTTTTTCGAGGCCTTGGACCACGGCTTCATTCCCGGCGGCCGCATCAACTCCGCC
Organism: Chromobacterium phragmitis; assembly: GCF_003325475.1. Taxonomy (NCBI): domain Bacteria; kingdom Pseudomonadati; phylum Pseudomonadota; class Betaproteobacteria; order Neisseriales; family Chromobacteriaceae; genus Chromobacterium; species Chromobacterium phragmitis. The sequence goes on along the minus strand of NZ_CP029495.1, from coordinate 3,112,335 downwards.
GCCGGCACCGAGCTGCAAGCCACGCTGATCAACTGCTTCGTCCAGCCGGTGGGCGATTCGGTATCCGAAACCGAGCATGGCAAGGTGGGCATCTACCAGGCGCTGCTGCAGGCGGCCGAGACCATGCGCCGCGGCGGCGGCGTGGGCTACAACTTCTCGCGCATCCGCCCCAGGGGCGCGCACGTGAAGGGCACCAACAGCCGCGCCTCCGGCCCCGTCTCCTACATGCGCGTGTTCGACCGCAGCTGCGAAACCGTGGAATCGGCCGGCGCGCGCCGCGGCGCGCAGATGGGCGTTCTGGACATCAGCCACCCGGACGTGGAGGACTTCATCCACGCCAAGGACCAGGGCGACCTGCGCAACTTCAATATCTCCGTGGGCGTGTCCGACGACTTCATGCGCGCGGTGGAAGCCGACGGCGACTGGCAGCTGACCCACGCGGTGCCGCCCAACTCGGACGCGTTCCCGGACAGCTTCCAGCGCGAAGACGGCCTGTGGGTGTACCGCGCCGTGCGCGCCCGCGAGCTGTGGCGGCAGATCATGGCCTCCACCTACGACCATGCCGAGCCCGGCGTGCTGTTCATGACCCGCATCAACCAGGACAACAACCTGTCCTACTGCGAAGTCATCGAGTCCACCAACCCCTGCGGCGAGCAGCCGCTGCCGGACTACGGCTGCTGCGACCTCGGTTCGATCAACCTGACCCGCCACGTGCGCGCGCCGTTTGGCGACAAGGCCCACTTCGACTTCAAGTCCTTCGAAAAAGTGGTGCGCATGTCGATCCGGATGCTGGACAACGTGCTGGACCTGACCGTGTGGCCGCTGCCGGAGCAAGCTCGGGAAGCCGCCAGCAAGCGCCGCGTCGGCCTCGGCTTCACCGGCCTGGGCGACGCTTTGATCATGCTGAAGATACGCTACGACAGCGAAGAAGGCCGTCGCTTCGCCGCCCGCATCGCCGAAAGCATGCGCGACGCCGCCTACGACGCCTCGGTGGACCTGGCCGTCGAAAAAGGCGCGTTCCCTTTATTCGACGCCGAGAAATATCTGGCCGCGCCGCACTGCGCCAGCCGGCTGCCGGAAAAGATCAAGGCGCGCATCCGCAAGCACGGCATCCGCAACTCCCACCTGCTGTCCATCGCGCCCACCGGCACCATCTCGCTGGCCTTCGCCGACAACGCGTCCAATGGCATCGAGCCGCCGTTCTCGTGGTTCTACACCCGCAAGAAGCGCATGGCGGACAACACTCAGCAGGAATACCTGGTGGAAGACCACGCCTACCGCGTGTGGCGGATGCAGGGCGGCGACACCGCCCGCTTGCCGGATTATTTCGTCTCCGCGCTGGAAATGAGCGCGCTGGACCACATGCGCATGGTGGCCGCCGTCGCGCCCTATGTCGACACCGCCATCTCCAAGACCGTCAACGTGCCGGCCGACTACCCGTTCGCCGATTTCGAGAGTCTGTACCTGGAAGCCTGGCGCAACGGCCTGAAGGGCATCACCACCTACCGCCCCAACAATGTGCTGGGCTCGGTATTGTCGGTGGAGCCGGCCCAGAGCGCCGCCGCCGCGCCGGAAGACCTGTCCGGCGCCGCCAGCGACCCGGACCGCCGCGTCACGCTGAACACCGCCCCCACCCCGGCCTTGTCCAGCCTGAAGTGGCCGAACCGCCCCAAGCTGAAGGAAGGCAACCCGTCGTGGACCTTCATGGTGGAAGGCGACGCCGGCGATTTCGCCGTAGTGGTGGGCCACATGGAAAACGGCCGCGCCCAGCCGTTTGAATGCTGGGTCAACGCCACCGACGAGCAACGCGGCCTGTCCGCCATCGCCAAGACGCTGTCGATGGACATGCGCTGCCGCGACCGCGCCTGGCTGGCCGCCAAGCTGGACGCGCTGTCGCGCGCCAACGGCGACAAGCGCTACCGCTTCACGCTGGGCGACAAGACCATACACGCCACCTCGGCCGCCGCCGCGCTGGGCCAGGTGGTGCGCCACCGCGTGGAGCAGTTGGGCGCGCTGCGGCTGGAGGAAGGCGAAGCCACGCCGGTGATGGACGCGCTGTTCGCCCGCAAGGAGCCCAAATCCGGCAGCGACGGCACCATGAGCTGGTCGGTGGACATCGTCAACCCGCAAACCGGCGACGACTTCGTGCTGTTCGTCAAGGAGCTGGTGCTGCCCAACGGCCAGCGTCGCCCCTACTCGGTGTGGCTGGCCGGCGCCTACCCCCGCGAGCTGGACGGCCTGTGCAAGATGCTGTCGCTCGACATGCGGGTGATCGACCCGGCCTGGATAGGCCTCAAGTTGCGCAAGCTTCTCAACTATGCCGAGCCGCAGGGCGACTTCTTCGCCCGCATCCCGGGCATGGAGAAATCGCAAAGCTGGCCTTCCACCGTGGCCTATCTGGCGCGACTGATCATCCACCGCTACGCGATGCTGGGCGTGCTGACCGAAGAAGGCGTGCCAGTGGAAGAAATGGGCGTGATGGCGCCGGAGCAGAGCGATCTGTTCGCTCACGAAGCCCCGGCCCAGCTCAAACCGCTAGCCGGCAAGGCCTGCCCTGAATGCGGCAACCACGCGCTGATCAAGAAGGACGGCTGCGAATTCTGCACCGCCTGCGGCCATGTGGGAGCCTGCGGCTGACCCTGCGGCCTGGCCATGAAAAAGAGAGCGGCTCCTGCCGCTCTCTTCGCTCCCTGCATTTATCGCCTGATCATCGCTTTTTTCAGCAGCCGGTAAGGCGCCGTTCCGCGTTTTTTCATCGCATGGCTCAGATGCCTGCGCGTTTTATCCGGCTTTAGAACTGATAGCTCGCGCCCAGCTTGAAACTGCCCAACCTTGATTTGTCGGTCACGCCTTTCACCTTGACCTGGCCGATGCCGTCCAGCTCGGCCCGCAAGCTGAGCGACTTGTTCAAATGGTAGGCCGCGCCCAGCCCCAAACCCACGCCCCAGCCCTTGTCCTTGACGCTGGCGTAGCCTGGGTTGGCGCTGCGGAAATCGCTGTAGATGTAGTTGGCCGACACTTTGCCGTACAGGTCGAACGAATCGTTCAGCGGCAGCAGGCCCAGCACCGCGAAGCGCAGCGCCTGGTTGCGCATCGCGCCGGCCTTGTCGATCTTGGTTTCGCCAAAACCCTTCATGAAGCTGGCTTCGGCCGCCAGATGGTCGCCGAAGCGATAACCCGCGCCCATTTCCCAGGCGCCGGTGGCCGCGTTGCCGTCCTTGTTGGAGGTCAGGTCCTGGATGCCGTACTGCTGGGCCTTCTTGCCATCCAGATCCCACACATTGGCCATGCTGGCGATATTGCCGAACACGTAGGCCCCCGCGCCGGCGGCGTGCGCCATCAACGGGGACAGCATCATCACGGAAGCACAAAGTATCTTTTTCATATCTGCTCTTGGGCAAAAGTTGCTTGGAGCAGACATTCTATTTTCGAATCGACATCACTCCGTTCCGGTTTCTGGATGGAAATTGATGCAATTTGTGCAATTTACGTAAAACCATGGAACTTTCAGCTTTTATTCCAAGATATTGAAAATCTTGGCAGCCAAGCTGTGCAAGCCAAATGTAAGCTAAGGGGAAATACCAAAGTCTTGACTTATGCGTTGATACGCCGCAAAGCTGTCATATCATCCATATCGCATCCTCCCTCCTGGACCTTTTCATGACCACACCGCAAAACTCCCGACTAGCCCTGTTGCTGTCCGCGCTGGCGCTGTCCAGCCCGTCCGCGCATGCGGAAACCTTCACCTTGAACCTGGGCGCCATCATCAAGGACGGCATCCACAAGGCGATGCAGGGCGAGCATGCCGACGCTGGCAACACCGCCGCCGCCTACCCCGCGTCCGGCAAATACGACGGCTCCGACGCCGAGTTCGAGCGCGCCATCACCATTCAGGCCGATGGCCGATTCGAACTGGAAGTGCTGCAAAAAGGAAAGGTCCTGCCTCGGCATGCCGGGTCCGGCGCCGGCCGGCTGGCATCGGCGGATGGCAAACAATGGACATACCGCGAGGACCGCTGCTCTCTTACCGTGATCCCGCAAGCCGCCGCCTTGCAGCTCAAAACCGAGCGCTGCGCCGGCACCTTCGGCGACGTGCCTTTCGATGGCCTGTATCTGGCGGGCGGCAAGAAACTTCAAGCCGCGGCCAAAGACAAGCGGCTGGCGGCGCAGCTCAACTGCCAGAAACTGAATTTCGGCGAAAACGGCATAGGGTCTTTGCTGGGCAAGGCCACGCGCCAGCCAGAAAACACGGTGTGGAACCGGGAGGTGCCCCTGCCTGACGGCTATACCTTTGGCGGCCTGCCCATCCGCTCCGTCAACCTGTCGGAATCCGACGGCGGTTTCCTGGCGCTATTCGTCGATGGCGACGCCTCCGCGATCCAGACCGCCATCAAAAAAGCCCGCGTCAAGGGCGACTACACGGTGGCGATGCTGCGCAAGGTCGGCGGGGCTGACGGCTATGCTTTCCCGGGCAAGCCGGCGGGACAAGCCTATGTCCATTGCCAGAGCAAACAGACGCTGAACGGAGACTACTGAGTCCGCTCATTGCCGGTTTGGCGGGCCGCCCTCGCGGCGCCCGCCATTTGCCGCGCCCAGCCGGCGCGGCATGGAAACCCATCCTTAAGTACAGGTTCTCTCTTCGATTTGGCCGCTATAGTAACGGCTGCCTGATTTGATATCTGTTAAAACAGTATCTTATCAAACCACCCTTCCAGAAACGTTTTCCCATGTTGCATGGCCGGACTCAACCATTCGGCTTCATCGCGCTTTCGGGCCGCAGCTTGCCGCCCATCCCGCACGATGGCTCTGCCGTCCACGTCTCCCTTCCGCGGCGCGCACCGCGCCATGCGGCGTCCGCTCATCCCGATCATGGCTGGGCAATGCGCGTTCTGAATAAAAAAACAGAATGTTTCGCAGGTTCGCTTAGGAGCAATATCATGAACTTCCATCACGTTTCTCGCTACGCGCTCATCGCTTCGGCCATCCTGGCCATCGGCCTATCCTCTCCGCCCGCCTTGGCAGCCGGCCAACCCGCAAGCCGGGCGTCTCTCGCCTCGGCGGCGGCCGCCACAGTCATCACCAAGACCTATAGCGTGATCGTCAACGCCGACGGCACGCTGGCAGTCGGCCCCGCCGGTGCCAGTTCCAACAACTTCGGCGGCAACTACGGCTACTTCGAGGTGATCTTCCCCAGCGACGTCTCCAAGTGCGTCTACACCGCGACGCTGGGCGACGCCTCGCCGACCTTCCCCGCGCTGGGCTTCATCAGCGTGACCTTGCGCAGCGGCAATCCCAACGGCGTATTCGTGCGCACCGCCGACACCAACGGCACGGCCAACGACCATGCCTTCCACCTGCATGTCCAGTGCTGAGCGGCTGAACGGCTGAAGCCATGCCGGCCGGACCGCGCTCGCGGTCCGGCCCAGTCAACGGCTGCAGATGCAATTGATGTAGGAGCCGCCCTGCAACATGTTGATCAAGCCGACGCTGTATTGCTGCTCCACGGCCAGGCTCCCATCCGAGCGCCACAGAATGCCGTACTCTTCCACATACCGAGGCGAGACATGCGCCGAGCCGTGCATCACCAGATTGCGCCGCCGCATATTGCTGTTTCCGCGTTCCAGCCCATCCAGCCACAGCGACAGGCCATGGCTGCCGAAATAGGTTTCCGACGCGCGGCACACACCCAGACAGGAAACGCCAGAATCGAGCTCATTGGAAAACATCCCGGCGCTCAACAAGTTGGCGTCCGGGTCCCGTCCGCGGCCATGCGCCACCAGGAAGCGCTGCGAGCTCGCCTCCAGCGTGTCGAAAACGAACAATCGGGGCTCGGTGGATGGCAGGCCGTAGTCCACCACCGCCCAATACAAGAGGCTGGCGCGCGGATGCATGGCACGTTGCACCGCCACCATGTCCAGCACTGCGGAATCCGGCAACCCTTCGCTACGGCTCAACGCCAATAGAATGTCTTCCAGCGTTCCCACATCGCTTTCCTTGCCCCGTCCGACGCCCCGTGCCTGACAGTTCATCCTAGAAATTCCGCCGTCTGCTGGCAAGCCGCGAGGATTGAAATCGGCGAGAGCGAGCCCATCTTCCGCAACAGGAATCGCCGACACGATTTACGTTCTACCATTCGACATGATGGATTCCGCGACAAGGAAACACCGCATGAAGTCTCTGGGCAAGAAAGCCGCCGGAGCCCGGCTGGAAAGAATGCGGGCATCGCCGCTGTGGGCAGGCAACGGCTTTCGCAATGTGTACCCCATCCCGCCCGGCTTGCGCGATTCCGCCGTCGCCATGCCTTCGCTGCGCGACTTCCTGTGCGGCGGCGAACGCCGCGTGCCGAACGCGCCGCTGCCGGCCGACAACCCGCTGGATGACTGGCGCAAGCCGGCCCAGTCCGGCCTGCGCGCCACCTGGCTGGGCCACTCCACGGTGCTGATCGAGATCGATGGTTTGAGATTGCTGACCGATCCGGTGTGGGGCTCCCGCGCGTCTCCCACCCGGCTGGCCGGTCCCAAGCGTTTCCAGCCGGCGCCTGTGAAACTCAAGCAGCTGCCGCCGCTGGACCTGGCGCTGGTCTCGCACGACCACTACGACCATCTCGACTACCCGACGATAAGGGAGCTGGTCAAGACCGGCACGCCCTTCGTCACCTCGCTGGGCGTCGGCGCGCATCTGGAGGCCTTCGGCGTGCCGCCTGAGCGCATCATCGAATTGGACTGGTGGGAAAGCTACCATCACCCTGGTTCCGATCTGGTCGTCACCGCCACACCGTCGCAACACTTCTCCGGCCGCGGGCTGAAGGACCGCAACGCCACGCTGTGGTCGTCGCTATCCATCCGCACGTCCAAACATTCGGTGTTCTTCAGCGGCGATACCGGCCTCACCGGCCAGTTCGGGGACATCCGCGAACGGATGGGAAAATTCGATCTGGTCATGCTGGAAGTCGGCGCCCACCATCCCGCCTGGGGCGACATCCATCTGGGACCGGACAATGCGCTCAAAGCGCTGGAATTGTTGGGCGGCGGCGCCTTCCTGCCGGTGCACTGGGGCACGTTCAACCTGGCCATGCACGCCTGGGACGAGCCGGCCGAGGCATTGCTGGCGCGTGGTGAAAGACATGGCGCTCAGCTAATGATGCCGCGGCTGGGCCAGCCCATGGAGCCGGCTCACGCGGAACGCGTCCATCCCTGGTGGCGCATGGTGGATACCGTTGCCGCGCCTCCCGCTTCTGAGCCGGAAGCCGAAGCCCCCTTGCCCAAGTCCATGTCCTGGCCACTAGACTGAGCGCACCCCGGCTCGCAACACCTCCATTCTATTTTTGTCGGTCTCCACTCCTGTACGCCTTGCCTCCAACGCGGAGCGCCTCCACGCATGCATAAACGCATCTCCGATGCCGAAATCCAAAACATGTGACCATTTTTTATAGAGCAATTTATCCAACTGGGTATATTTTGGGACTGGCTGAGATGGGATCAGTTTACGGAAAGGCCGGAGGCTTGCTCAGCCCCTCCCTTCCCTGAACTGTTCTACGATCTTGCGGCACTCATTGATTCAGTATTCCAAAATGAACGGTCTGGTTAAGCAACAAGACGGTTTTGAAATAATTTACAAAGCTATTTGAAAGCTCCAACAAATTCTAGCCATAAGCATTTTTGCAACTCATCTTGATGCCACCCAGCCGATCAGGCAAGCGAATTAATTGCAAATTTTTCTTTTGTAAAACTCATCCACACACCTTGACCCAAAACTTTACAGGAGAATGAAGTCGCAATATCTCATACCATACGCATACCAACCCCATGGGCGTATGGATTTATTTATTGTCAATATTCAGCTCATGCTGACGCACTTGAAAACTTCCTAGCATATCACGCTGCAGAAATTTATTTCTTCGAAAGGTTATCATGAATCCAGGCCTCGTTAAAAAAACTACGTTACTGACGTTCATTGCATTATCCACGATTGCAGGCAGCCATGCCTATGCAAGCAAGCTCGTCACATCAGCGGAATATAGGGCCTTGCTGCCCAAAACAAGCAATCAATACGAAATCAAGCTTGGATCAGGAAGTGGCTTGACCGTTCGGTATCATTGCAATATAAAAGATGATGGAAAAGGTGGCTACGCACTCGACCCAGCGCAGTGTCAGAGTCGTGAAATTGATTTCAAAAAATCCTATCCGAACCTAGTTAGCATTCCTATAGGACAAACTCAATACTCCATTGAAGAACACAAACTATGGGCAATGGCCTTTGCCCATGCCGCGATGAACAGCATGGTTATTATGCAATATGGCTTAAACAAAACCAATGGCACATTTAATCTATCAAAGCCATTTGGCCCCAACAAGGAAAGTTTCGGTGATTATTTCATGCGAAACATGGGACCAAATTATTATCTATCCAAAGGTCTTCAAGAATCTTCATTAGGGGATGATCTTCAATTTGATCCAAATGGCAATGACGGCGTGCTTCAAGTTGAATATCCTGGCAGCGCCTGGAGTGAATTGCAAGGCATAGCCCAAGGTGGATTCCCTGCTGTTTTTTCGTCACTAGATCCAAAAAATGTTCTGGATTCCAATAGTGGCCCTGCTCGTAATATTCTGGGATCTGCCACGACCAGCGCTTACTACAACGGTTCTGCAACTGCTATCAATACTGGCTCGCTTCCTTGGGCCGACCCAACGAAATCCACTGAAAAATTGCCTGAATTCATTCAGAGCGCAAAAGACCCCAATGCATTGGCCATCATGCTGAGCTTCATGTATAACCGCGGGCCTTATGCCGCAAAAGATCAACCTCTAAAAAATGATGCCACATTCCAGCAATGCCAGAACACAGTTGATTTGCCAAACAACTGGAACTGCTTTACCAAGCAGAATGATTTTGGAACACGCTATATGCGACAAATTCCAGATGTTTCAAATCAGCTCTTCAATAGTGGTAAATTTTACGACACGACACTAACCCGGAATGATGTAACGGTATATTTATATCTTCTTGCCTTGAAATACGGATTTTATTCCAGCAAGGAATATAATGACATTTACAACAGAGCCATGACGGTTTTTGGAACAAGCAATACCATCAGTTTCAAGAAGGATTTTGGCAGAATCATTGAGACCGTTTTCACGACAGTCCCCATCAAAACTTTTGGGGAGACCGCCGCGGTAGATCCGTCTAAAAAAGTCCCGGTAACCAGCACACTTGACTCTGGTTTATACATGAGTTCAAAAGATCAAGCCGGGGTCGTCACTTTCAATGACTGGTTAACGATTGGGAAGTATGCTTACTTACCCAAAACCGGCACGACAATTTCAACCATGAAATACAATGCGATAGACTGCACGGCCGACGCCAATGCTTGGTTTAAAAACATAGCAAACGACACCTCTTCCTCCCCCCAGCAACTCACAGTCGGCTTCGCCAACGGAAAATGCACATTCAAAAAAGAGCCCTTTAAAAATCCTCCCGCAGAAACATGCAAGGATGGAGAATGGTGCCCTACAAAAGAATACCCTACAAAATGCACAACCGTTAAACATAAGGGTTATACCTACCAAAATGAATGGCATGCAAATAAAGGGGAGGAACCCACTCCCGCGGGTTCTGAAAATTGGGGAGTTTGGCGCATACAAGGATCCGCAACCAGCACCTGCCATTAAATATTTGTTTCTGTCGTAATAATCCGAGATAGGCGCGGCGAGAGCGGCAAGATTAGCCGGCTCAAGCCGCCGATCCATGGAACTGTGCGGCAGGCATCAAGCCTGCCGCCTTGACTCCGAACTGACCTTTCTAACGCTCCAAGTCGTACTCCATCTGCCAATCGAACGGCTCCAACTCCACTTGCGGAGCATGCAGCCAACGCGCCGGCACGCAGCCGCTGCGCTCGTAGAACGACACCGTCTCGATGGCCGAATGCGAGGAGATGTACAGCTTGCGCGCGCCCATCGCTCTGCCGCCGGCGACGCAGGCGGCCATCAGCTCGCGCCCCAGACCACGGCCGCGCCAGCGGGCATCCACCTGCAGTTCCTTCAATTGCCGATATTCGCCATCCGGCCCCAGCGGCTCCGGCGAAACGGCGGCGAAACCGGCCAGGTTTTCGCCTTCCATCGCCGCCCACACCCGCCCGGCCTCCGCCATCGCCGCCAGTTCGCGGCACAGCGCCCGCCGCTCGTCCGCCGACCAATCGTCGATGAAGGGCTCGGTCGCGATGCGCCTGTCGCCGGGCGCGCCGCGATACACCAGCGTGACATCCTGCCGGCGCTGGAAACCGTCCAGCCAATCCGGGCCGATATCGGCCGTGTTCAGGCGGCGGATGGCCCAAGTGGAAGAAACGATGGTTGCGGAAGCAGACAGTTTCATGGCGGGTAAATAAGGTCAGAACATTGCCATTATGCCAGCGAAACGGGCCGCCCTCGCGAGCGGCCCGTCTATCGCGGCTGATTCACAGGCTGGGGAAGGCGAACTGCGACGCCTCGTGGCTGGCGCGCTGCGGCCAGCGCTGGGTCACCGCCTTGCGCCGGGTGTAGAAGCGCACGCCGTCCGGGCCGTAGGCATGCAGGTCGCCGAACAGCGACCGCTTCCAGCCGCCGAAGCTGTGGTAGGCCACCGGCACCGGCAGCGGCACGTTGATGCCCACCATGCCCACCTCCACCGTGTCGGCGAACAGCCGTGCCGCCTCGCCGTCGCGGGTGAAGATGCAAGTGCCGTTGCCGTATTCGTGAGCGTTGATCAGCGCGATCGCCTCCTCCAGGCTGTCCACCCGCACCACGCACAACACCGGGCCGAAGATTTCTTCCTGGTAGATGCGCATGTCCGGCGTCACGCGGTCGAACAGGCAGCCGCCGAGGAAGAAGCCGCCCTCGTGGCCCGGCACCGCGATGCCGCGGCCGTCGACCACCAGCTCCGCTCCGGCCGCCACGCCGTCGGCGATATAGCCGCAGACCTTGTCCAGATGGACGCGCGTCACCAGCGGGCCCATGTCCAGGCCCGGCGAGGTGCCCGGCCCCACTTTCAAGGCCTGGATTTGCGGCGTCAGTTTGGCGATCAGCGCGTCGGCCGCGCGGTCGCCGACGCAGACGGCGACCGAGATGGCCATGCAGCGCTCGCCGCAAGAACCATAGGCCGCGCCCATCAAGGCGTTGACGGTGTTGTCGAGATCGGCGTCCGGCAGCACCACCGCGTGGTTCTTGGCGCCGCCCAAGGCCTGCACCCGCTTGCCGCGGCGGCTGCCCTCAGCGTAGATGTATTCGGCGATGGGCGTGGAGCCGACAAAGCTGACGGCCTTGACCTCCGGCGCCGCCAGCAGCGCGTCCACCGCCTCCTTGTCACCATGCACCACGTTGAGCACGCCTCGGGGCAAGCCGGCTTCATGCAGCAGACGGGCGATCAGCAGCGTCGAGCTGGGATCGCGTTCCGACGGTTTCAGGATGAAGGCGTTGCCGCAGGCGATGGCCAGCGGATACATCCACAAGGGCACCATGGCCGGGAAGTTGAACGGCGTGATGCCGGCCACCACGCCCAAGGGCTGGAAATCGCTCCAGGCGTCGATGCCGGGGCCGGCGTTGCGGCTGTACTCTCCCTTCAGCAGCTCCGGCGCGGCGCAGGCGTATTCCACATTCTCAATACCGCGCTTCAGTTCGCCGGCGGCGTCCTCCAATGTCTTGCCGTGCTCGCGGCTGATCAACGACACGATGTCGGCCTCATGCCGCTCCAACAGCTGCTTGAAGCGGAACAACACTTGCGCCCGCTTGGCCGGCGGCGTGTCGCGCCAGGCCGGGAACGCCGCCTGCGCGGCCGCCACCGCCTGCGCCACGGTGGCCGCATCGGCCAATGGCACTTCGGCGACGGCTTCGCCGGTGGACGGATTGAATACCGGCGCGCGGCGGCTGCCGCCGTCGCAAGCCTCGCCATGGATCAGGTGTTGCACAGTCGTCATTTCAGGATCTCGTTTTATTGGTGACAATCGTTTCAGGCCAGCTTGGCCAGCGTCTCGCCGACGGCGTCGAACAGGCTGTCCAGCTCCTGCGGCGTGGCGGTGAACGGCGGGCCGAACTGCAGCGCGTCGCCGCCGTAACGGACGTAGAAGCCCTTGCGCCACAGCGCCATCGCCGCCTCGTACGGCCGCACGATGGCGTCGCCGCCGCGCGGCGCGATCTGCACCGCGCCGGCCAGCCCGCAGTTGCGGATGTCGACCACGTGCGGCAAGCCTTTCAGACCGTGAATGCCGCGCTCGAAATGCGGCGCCAGCTCGGCGGCCCTGGCCACCAGGTTTTCGTTCTCCAGCACGTCCAGCGCCGCCAGCGCCGCCGCGCAGGCCACCGGATGGGCGGAATAGGTGTAGCCGTGGGCGAACTCCACCGCGTACTCCGGCGTCGTCTGCGCCATGAAGGCGTCGTAGATCTCGGACGTCGCCACCACAGCCCCCATCGGCACCGCGCCGTTGGTCAGCTGCTTGGCCAGGTTCATGATGTCCGGCGTCACATCGAAATAGTCGGCGCCGAACAGCGAGCCGGTGCGGCCGAAACCGGTAATCACCTCGTCGAAGATCAGCAGGATGCCGTGCTGGCTGCAGATTTCGCGCAAGCGCTGCAGATAACCCTGCGGCGGCACGATGACCCCGGCCGAGCCAGCCATCGGCTCCACGATCACCGCGGCGATATTGGACGCGTCGTGCAGCTCGATCAGCCGCAGTAGGTCGTCCGCCAGCTCCGCGCCATGCTCGGGCAGGCCGCGGCTGAAGGCGTTGGCCGGCAGCAAGGTGTGCGGCAGATGGTCCGCGTCCATCAGCGGGCCGAACAGCTTGCGGTTGCCATTCATGCCGCCCAGGCTGGTGCCGGCGATGTTGACGCCGTGGTAGCTGCGCGCCCGGCCGATCAGCTTGGTCTTGGACGCCTGGCCCTTCAACCGCCAGTAGGCGCGCGCCATCTTCACCGCGGTGTCGGCGCATTCGGAGCCGGAGTTGGTGAAGAACACGTGGTTCAGATCGCCCGGCGCCATCGCCGCCACCCGTTCGGCCAGCTTGAACGACAGCGGGTGGCCAAACTGGAAGCCGGGCGAATAGTCCAGCGTGGACAGCTGGCGGTAGGCCGCCTCGGCGATCTCCTTGCGGCTGTGGCCGGCGCCGCAGCACCACAGGCCGGACAGGCTATCGAAGATGCGGCGGCCTTGGTCATCGACCAGATAATTGCCGTCGCCGGCCACGATCAGCCGCGGATCGCGCTGGAAGTTGCGATTGGCGCTGAACGGCATCCAGTGCGCGCGCAAATTGAGAGAGTCGAATTCGGAACGGGTGGTGAGCGGGTTCATGTCGGGCACCTGTGTGCGGAAATATGGACACAGCATGCCGCGGACATTGCGTGAGTTAAATGCTATCTTTCTTATGTTCAGATAAATAAAGACTCAACTTATGAAATCCGCGCTGGGACAAGTCAGCGATTTCGATATCCGCCTGCTGCGGCTGTTCCGCGCGGTGGCCGAATGCGGCGGTTTCTCCGCCGCCGAAGGGGTGTTGGGCATCAGCCGTTCCGCCATCAGCCTGCAGATGGGCGATCTGGAAAAACGCCTCGGCATCCGGCTATGTCAACGCGGCCGCGCCGGCTTCGCGCTGACGGACGAGGGACGCGAGGTGCTGCGCGCCAGCCAGACGCTGCTGGCGGCGCTGGAGGATTTCCGCGGCGAGGTGAACCTGCTGCACCGCCAGTTGCGCGGCGAGCTGAACATCGGCATCGTCAATAATCTGGTCACGCTGCCCCGGATGCGCGTCACCGGCGCGCTCAAAGCGCTGAGCGAGCAAGGCCCGGAAGTGAAAATCTCCATCGGCATGATGACGCCCAGCGACATCGAAACCGGCCTGCTGGACGGCCAGCTGCACGCCGGCGTGGTGCCGCTGATCCAGCCTTTGTCGGGGCTGGACTACCTGCCGCTGTACGAGGAGCGATCGCAGCTGTATTGCAGCCGCGAGCATCCGCTGTTCAGCCGGCCGGACGCCGACATGAGCGAGGCGGACCTGGCTGCCGCCAACGCCGTCGCCCCCGGCTACCGGCTGCCGCCGCAGGCCCAGGCGCTGCAACAGCGGCTCACGCCCGCCGCCACCGCGTCCGACCGCGAAGGCATCGCGTTTTTGATCCTCAGCGGCCGCTACATCGGCTATCTGCCGGACCACTTCGCCGCCGCCTGGGTGGCCCAGGGCATGATGCGGCCGCTGCGGCCGGACATCTGCCATTACGACGCGCCGCTGGCGCTGGCGGTGCGCAGGGGCCGGCGCGCCAATCTGGTGCTGGAGCGCTTCTTGCAAGAGCTGGAGAGACATCCGGCATAAACGGTATGGCGGCTTGACCTTGACCGCGTGCCGGGGCTCTTCATTCCAACACCATGATCCCGCTCCCGCACCCGATATGAGCCTCAACGCCCCAGCCCTGCCAGTGGCTGTCTCAACCAAGCGGCATCCGGCACTCGCCGCCGCCATCGACCAGGCCGGTGCGCGACAGCGAAGGGCTGCCCCTGCCCTGCGCGGGCCTTCCATCCCGACGCCCGGCTCTCCGTGGCGATGCTCAGCCATGCCAAGCTGGAAGGCTTGCCTGGAAGACCATCCGCGCCAATTGACCGATGCCATCTACCGCCAGTTGGCTTAAATCTATCCGCCTGATCGACTCAGCAGCAGCAAGGCCAGCCCCGCCGCAGCCGGCAGCCCCTGCACAAACAGGATGCGCCGGTTGACGGTGGCGGCGCCGAACACGCCCGCCGCCAGCACGCAGCCCAGGAAAAACAGCTTGATGGCGAAGCCATCCCCGCCCAGCCACAGCCCCCACAGCAGGCCGGCGGCGAGGAAGCCATTGTACAGGCCCTGATTGGCGGCCAGAACCTTGGTGTCCCGCGCCCGCTCCGGCGTCAGCCGGAAGGTCTTCATCCCCAGCGGCTTGTCCCACAAGAACATTTCCAGAATCAGGAAATAGACGTGCAGCAAGGCCGTCAGGGCGACGATGAGATTGGCGGCCAGGCTCATCGCGCCGCTCCCGCGGGCAGGGATGGGAAAGGAAAATCGAACATGGCGCATCCTCCAGTGGACGGCCGGGCATCGCGCGCGCCCGGCTCAGCCTGGATATTGCGCCAACGGCGCGAGCCTGCCAATCCGCGTCACGCCGCCTTGGGCGGCTCTTCCGGCGGTTTCTCCGTCGGCTTGGCGCTCAGCAGCCGCGGCCGGCGATAGCCGTTTTTGTGCTTCAGCGTGGACAGCAGAAAGCGGGTGTACGGCTGGTTGCAGATTTCCCCAAACAGGAAGCGCAGCGTCGCCTCGTCCGGCGCGGCCCCGCCGCCGGCCTGCAAAGCGCCTGCGGCATTGGCCGCCACTTTGTCGGCCTGCTGCCGGCGCGGGTCGTCTTCCGGCAACTCCAGCTTTTCGTTCAGGCTGGCGATAGACGCCACATCGGCCAGCCCCAGCCGTGCCAGACTGGCGCCATGGTCGCTGAAATACCGCCAGACAATGGCCTGGCTGCTCAGCCGCAGGATGAATTTGAATGGAAATCCGGTGCGGATGGACAGCAATACCGGATCGGTGCCTATCAATTGCTCGATGGAGTTGACGCCTTCGGCCGCCATCCCGGCGGCGATGTCGGCGGTCACGCCTTCCAGCTTGATCAACTGGTCGCTGTTCTGATCCTGTTCGCCGCTGCCGAAGCTGCGCGACGCCAGCCGCCGCAGCAGCTTCATCAGCACATCCATCGGAAACGCGCCGATGGCGAAGGCTGCCACCGTCTGCAGCGCGGACACCGAACCCGCGTCGGCGCTGGAGGCGGCGCTCACCGCCGCGCCTATCGGAATGGCCAGCGTCATGCGCAGCGCGTACCAGTAGACGTCCGCCACATTGAGGCTGCGCCGCCGCACCGACGTCACCATGTCGCTCACCACGAACAGGTAAGCGCCGGCGATGGAGGCCGCGACGATCAGGTTGTTCACCGGCAGCGCCAGCTTGCCCATTTCCGCAAACGTGAACAGGGTGGCCATGAAGGCGATGGCCGCCTGCAACAGGATCATCGGCGTGATGAACACCGAACGGCCGTAATGCTCGCGGTAGATGACCCCGAACAGGCGCTCCGCGGCGGCGTCCACCTCGCCCTGGCTCACCGTCGGCGGCCAGATCTTCAGCGCCGGCTCCCTGTCGGTGCGCGGCTGCCAGAACTGGCGCAGATAGAAAGCCAGCCCGCCGTCGTTCAGACGGTTGCGGAATTCCTCGTAGCGCGCGCCCCAGCCGGTGACCAGAAAGCGGATCAGCGGCGCGGCCGCCAGGCAGCTGGCCAACAGCACCAGCGCGACATAGCCGCTGAGGTAAAGCTGGGAAAACTCGCCTGCAGCCAAGGGATAAACAATGCTCAAACAGGCGGCGTCCAGCGCCAGCACGCATAGCCACATGCCGTAATATTTCGGGTCTTTCATGGTCCCCCCTCCGCTGCAGAGTCGGCTTTCAGGTTAGACCTTGATGAAAAAATCTCATTTAGTACAAACAACTAGCGCGCATGCGACGCCAACAAAGCTTCCAGCCAGGCCAGAAAAGCCTGCACCCGCCGCGACAGATGCCGCCGGCTGGGGTAGACCAGATGCACCGGCATCGGCTCCGGCCTGGCCGACGGCATCAAGGCCACCAGCGCTCCGCTGCGCAGATGCTCGTCCACATCGTAGCGCGGCACCTGGATCAGCCCCAGCCCCGCCAGCGCGCAGGCGATGTAGGTTTCCGCGTTGTCCGCCCCTACCCGGCTGCGCAGCTTGCGGCTACGCGTCTCCCCGCCCTCGCGCCACTCCCAGGCCGCCCGCCGGCCGCTGGTTGGGGACACGTAATCCACCGCCACATGCCCGTCCAGATCCTGCGGCCCGGCCGGCGCGCCATAACGCCCCAGATAATCGGGGCTGGCGCAATTGACCATCTCGAACGCGCCCAGCGAGCGCGCCACCAGGCTGCTGTCGGCCAGCGCGCCCACCCGCAGCGCGCAATCCACCCCTTCCTGCACCAGATCGATGGCGCGGTCGCTGGAGCCCAGGTCCATCTCCAGCTTGGGGTGCTGCGCCAGCAGGCCCGGCAAGGCCGGCGAGATCAAGCGCCGCGCGATGCGGCTGGGCGCGTCCACCCGCAGCCGGCCAACAATGTCGCCGCCATCGGGCAGAAAACCCTGCTCGATGTCCTCCATGTCGGCCACCAGAGCCGCCGCGCGCTCCAGCAGCGCCTCGCCGTCCCGAGTCAGGCTGACCCGGCGCGTGGTCCGGTGCAGCAGGCGCGCGCCCAGCCTCGCCTCCAGTTGCTGCATCGCCACCGAAACCGTCGCCCGCGGCAGCCCCATCTGGTCCGCCGCCTGGGTGAAGCTGCCGCATGCGGCGATGCGCATGAACAGGCGCAGCAGGTCTATGCGGTCCATGTCCGCTCCATTGTTATGAAATATTGAAAAGACTACTCGCGTTTGGCGTATTTATTGGAAAAATCTACACGATAGACTGGCAACTCCACAACGCACTGGAGCAGTCACATGTCGAACCAGCACACCATCCGAGACAAAGTCGTCCTGATCGCCGGCGGCGCCAAGAATCTGGGCGGCCTGATCGCCCGGGATTTCGCCCGCCAAGGCGCCAAGGCCGTGGTCATCCATTACAACAGCGCCGCCACCCGCGCGGCCGCCGAGGCCACTGTGGCCGAAATCCGCGCCGCCGGCGCCCAGGCCGTGGCCCTGCAGGCCGACCTCACCCGCGCCGGCGCGGTGGAGAAACTGTTCGCCGACGCGGTGGCCGCGGCGGGCCGCCCTGACATCGCGATCAACACCGTGGGCAAGGTGCTGAAGAAGCCCATCGCAGACACGACCGAGGCGGAATTCGACGAAATGAGCGCGGTCAACACCAAGTCGGCGTTCTTCTTCCTGAAAGAAGCCGGCAAGCACGTCAACGACAACGGCAAGATCATCACCCTGGTCACCTCGCTGCTGGGCGCCTTCACCCCGTTCTACGCGTCCTATGCCGGCACCAAAGCCGCCGTCGAGCACTTCACCCGCGCCGCGGCCAAGGAGTTCGGCGCGCGCGGCGTCTCGGTCTCCGCCGTCGGCCCCGGCCCGATGGACACGCCCTTCTTCTATGGCCAGGAGGGCGAAGACGCGGTGGCCTACCACAAGAGCGCCGCCGCGTTGTCCCCACAGAGCAAGACCGGCCTCACAGATATCGAGGACGTGGTGCCGCTGATCCGCCATCTGGCCAGCGACGGCTGGTGGATCACCGGCCAGACCATCCTGATCAACGGCGGCTACACCACCAAGTAAGCGCCGATGGCCGCCCCCTCCGGGGCGGCGTCTCGCCCCCATGCCCATCCCGATGGAATCGCCCGACGCCGTGCTGCGCTTCTGGCGCGATGCGCGCGCCGACTGGTTCAGCCAAGACCCGGCTTTCGACCGCCGCTTTGCCGAACGCTTTGCCGCGCTCCACAAGCTTGCGGCCCACGGCCAGCTATCCGCCTGGCGGAGCGCGCCTCAAGGCAGCCTGGCGCTCGCGATCCTGCTGGACCAATACCCGCGCAACGCGTTTCGCGGCGCGCCGCGCATGTACGCCACCGACACCCAGGCGCTGGCCATCGTCCGCGCCGCGCTCGCCGCCGGCCACTGGGATGCGGCAGGCGATCTGCGGCTGTTTCTCTGCCTGCCCTTCGCCCACTCGGAAAACATGGCCGACCAAACACTGTCCGTCGCCCTCAACGCCCGCCTGGGCCAGCCCTGGCTGAGCCATGCCGAAGGCCACCGCGACATCATCCGCCGCTTCGGCCGCTTTCCGCACCGCAACGCCATCCTCGGCCGGCCGTCCACGCCGGCGGAAACCGCCTTTCTGGCAAACGGCGGCTTCTCCGGCTGAGACAGCGCCGCCGGCGCGATGGACAAAACTTGAAAGCCTCCCCCCGCCTCGGACGATATCGTTTGCGTCATCGCCGCGCCTTCCTGCCGGCCCGTTTTCGTCTTTGCAAGGAATGCCCCATGTCCAACGGTTACGCCGACATCGCGCTGGCGGAGTTCTGCCAGCGCAACCGACTGCCCGAGCTGCGCTTCGACTCGCAGGGGCTTTGCCACCTGCTGCTGGATGGCGATCTGCCCGTCACCCTGCGCAACGTTCCGCAGCGCCAGCGCGTCACCGTCATCGTTCAAGTCCAGCCGCAGTTGCCCGACCATCCTTCCCGCGCCTGGCTGGAAGCCAGCCTGTCCGCCGCGCTCAACCCCATGCTGGACGACCAGCCGGGCTTGGGCTGGCACCCGGAAATGGGCGTGGTGGCCTACGCGCATCTGGACCAATCGCCAGACACCGCCGCCCAGTTGGAAACCACGCTGGCCCAACTGGCCGAGTGGGTGCGCGACTGGCGCGAAACCCACGCCCGCTAAGGCGCGGCCCTGGCTGGCCGCCTTCCACCTCGAACAATACAAACCATCGGAGTCTTCACCGTGATCGAATTCAGCTCCCTGCAATCCTTCCAGCGCGCCGACGCCGGCGCGCGCAGCCAGATTCTGGCCGAAGGCCGTTTCGCCGTAGCCGGCCGCGAGTTTCTGGTCCAGGCCGATCAACAAACCATCCGCCAAGCCACGCCGGAAGCCGCCGCCTTCCATCAAGGCGCATCGTCTGCGCTGGATGGCCGCGGCCAATCCTGGCTGCCGCAGCTGCAAAGCGCGCTGTTCCCGCAGCCTTCCCAGCTGGCGGGCAGGCTGGAAGCCAATCTGTCGGCACTGCCGCTCACGCTGCTGAAGCCGGACGATCAGGCCTTCCTCGCCTCCACTGGCCGTAAATTCGCCGGCATTTCCATCGACCGGCCCAGCCAGGCCTTGAGCCAAGTGCGCGACGCGTTCCAGTCCGTCATCGCCCGCGCCGACGAAAGCAGCCTGCGCCAGTTGGATCAGTCGCTGGAGCGCTGGCAGCAGGACAAGCCCAAGGAGTTCGCCAACCGCGGCCAGCATGCGGCCGGCTTGCGCCGCGAAATCGCCCAAGTCATCTCCCACTTGCAGGCGGAGCGCGCCAAGGCGGCCGGCTTGCACGGCATTTCGCTGCCGCCCGCCGTCGCCAGCCAGTTCGCCGATAAAGTGGCCTTCGACGGCATCGGCCGAGTGATGGGCCTGAAAACCGAGCTTGGCGCAGGAGAGATCGAACAGTTGCAAAACCGGCAAACCACCTCGCTCACCCGGCTGAACGCCGCCGGCGAGCGCACCGCGCCCAAAACCGAAAACGCCAGCCTGGTCGCCTTCGTCGACGCGCTGCGCCAGGACGGCGGCGCCACCGCCCTGTCGCTGGCCGATCGCGCGCAAGGCCTGTGGCTGAGCGGCCAGGTCAACACCCAGCAAAGCATCGAGCTGTATCAGGATGCCGTGCGCCAACTGAGCGGCCAACCGCATCTGGCCGGGCTGGCGGAATCCTTGCTGGCCGACGCCCGCAAGGAAAAAACCACCGGGCAATATCTGGATAATCTGTTCGGCCGTTACTTCGATTCCGAATTCGCCCACGCGCTGGTGGAACGGCCCTCCGACGCCGCCTTGTCCACCTCCGCCCAAATCGGCGACGCGCTGGTGAAAGCGTTCGACAGCTACTTCGAGCAGTTGCCCATAAACGACGCCGATCGCGCCAAGCGGCTGGACAGCAAGATGGAAGCCTTCGCCAAGGCCATTTCCAAGGACACCCGCCCCTGGTTCAGCGAAGTGCCGGAGCTTACCCGCTTCCTGGCCCAGCCCAGCCACGCCAACTTCCAGGCGATGATGGGCAAGGTGGACAATGGCTTCGACATGATCAAGGTGCCGTTCCTGGCGGTGAAGATGGCGATTACCGAAGGCATGGGCCTGAACATGGCTGACTGGAAACGCGCCGGCGACCGCTTCTACACCGACCACATCACCAAGGCGCGCTCCACCAGCGAGGTGGTCAGCGAGAATGAAGACCGCTCGATCAAGGTCACGCTGAAGGAGCAGCAAACCCGCGGCTACGGCACCCTGCTGCCGCATCAGCAGGTGGAACAGCAACGCCACGACGGTTTCCTGAGCGGGCGCAACGTCGCCGCCGGCCGCATCCTGACGCCGGGCAAGGAGACCGCGTTCGAGCGCAACGCGCTGTCACAGGGCCAGTCGGTGGTGACCGGCGCATCCGGCTCCACCAACATCATGGTTCACCTGAATCAGCACCTGGCGGGCGAGCTTGACGGTTTCTCCCCGGAGCAGGCCTATCTCAACACTCTGGCCTTCCTGGTATTCGACGGCGGCCATTCTGTGAACGAAAGCCTCTCCGTGTACCAGGCGCTGGCGGAAACCGGCGACAAGCGCGCCGAAGTCCTGCAAAGCTATACCGCCGATTACCGCGACCTGATCAAGCTGGCGCCGACTGGCAGCCAGGAGTCCGTCGAGCAGGCGCTGGCGGCGGCGTTTGACAAAACGGTGGATTTGAACCGCCAACTGCAGTCATAATCCCCACTCCCCTACGCGCGCCGATCTCCCCGGCGCGCGCTTTTCCCAGGCGCGATCCGCCGTCTCTACTTTTTGCTCATACCTGTCCTTTAGTTCAGGTCCATCCAGCAAATGGGAATGTTCGTCTTGTTGACGCAATGCCTTGAACATAAAATCTTGCTTCATTTCGATTTTCACACTTATCAACCCTCTTTATGAGGGTATTTTTCTTTTGGATAATCGATGGACCTTAGCTCACTCCTCGCCAGTTTCGCCTCCGCCTTCAACCAGGACCAACGCCTGCTCACGCTGGAGCTGGGCGGCGGGCACGTCGCCGCCGAGCAGCTGCTGCCGCAAAGCCTGGACGGCGAGGAAGGGGTGTCACAGGCCTATCGCCATGTCGTGACCTGCTTGTCTCCCGACGGCGCCATCGAGCTCAAGACCCTGCTCGGCCAATCCGCCCGCATCGGCATCGCCGACCCCGCCGGCCGCGAGAGCCTGCGCTGCGGCGTGGTCAGCCAGGCCAGGCTGCTGGGCTCCGACGGCGGCTTTTCCCAGTACCAGCTGACCATCGAGCCGCCGATCGCGCTGCTGCGCCATCGCCGCACCTCCCGCGTGTTCCAGGACATGACGGTGCCGGACATCGTCCAGCAGATCGTCCACGAGCATCAGGCGGCCAACCCGGTGTTCGCCCGCGCGCAAGCCCTCGAGTTCAAGGTGGGGCCGGCCCAGCCCCGCAGTTATTGCTTACAATATCGCGAAGACGACTTCAGCTTCATCGTCCGCCTGCTGCATGAAGAGGGCTACGCCTGGCGCTTCGAGCACCTGGACGGAGACAGCCCCCAGGTCAAGCTGGCGGTGTTCGACGACGTCTACAGCCTGCCGCCGGCCGAAGTGGAGCGAGTGCGCTTCCACCGCAGCGACGCCACCGAAGAAGAGGACGGCCTCACCGACTGGAGCGCCAGCCGCCGGATCGTCCCCGGCAACGTGGCGCTGGCCACCTTCGACTACCAGCCGGTGTCCACCCAGCACACCGGCGACAGCAGCCAGATCGACCAGGGCCAGGGCGGCCAGGCGCTGCAATCCAGCCTGCAGGACTACGACCCGCAAAGTCTTTACTACGCCGGCGACGCCGAGCAGCTCAGCCACTACGCCCGGCTGCGGCAGCAGGCGCACGACCGGCTGGCCAAGCAATTCGAAGGCGCCGGCTCCATCCGTGGCCTCACCGCCGGCCAATGGTTCCGCCTGGACGACCACCCGGCGCACGACGGCGACAGCCACGAGCAGCGCGAATTCGTCGTCACCGGCCAACGCCTCCAGGCGCGCAACAACCTGCCGACCGACCTGAAAGCCATCCTGCCGGCCGGCGAACCCGCCGACGCCCCATTTAGCACCCAGATCCAGGCCCAGCGCCGCGGCATCCCGCTGACCCCGGCCTACGCCGGTACAGAACACGCCAAACCGAAATCGCGCGGCGTGCAGACCGCCACCGTGGTCGGCCCGGCCGGCGAAGAAGTCCACACCGACGCCCAGGGCCGGATCAAGGTGCAGTTCCACTGGCAGCGGCCGGAAGAACACCCCGCCATCGGCGCCGGCCTCGACGACAAATCCTCCTGCTGGCTGCGCGTCGCCATGCCATCAGCCGGCGCCGGCTGGGGCCACCAGTTCATCCCGCGCATCGGCCAGGAAGTGCTGGTCGACTTCATCGAAGGCGACATCGACCGCCCGCTGATCACCGGCGTGCTGTACAACGGCAGCCACCCCACGCCCGACTTCAGCGGCGCCGGCAGCCTGCCCGCCAACAAGACCCTGTCCGGCATCAAATCCAAAGAACATCAGGGCGGCGGCTACAACGAGCTGCTGTTCGACGACACCCCCGGCGAAGTGCGCGCCAAGCTGTCCAGCGAACCGGGCAAAACCCAGCTCAACCAGGGCTACCTCGCCCATCCGCGCAGCAACGGCAAGGCCCAGCCGCGCGGCGACGGCTTCGAGCTGCGCACCGACAATCATGGCGCCATCCGCGCCGCCCACGGCCTGCTGCTGTCCACCGAAGCGCAGAACGGCGCCGGCGGCAAACAGCTCGCCAGAGAACACGCGCAAAGCCAGCTCGACGCCGCGCTCTCCCTCAGCCAAGCGCTGGCCGAAACCGCCACCGGCCAGCTGGCCGACGCCATGGAGACCGGCCCCGACGAGATCGGCCCGGACAACGTCAAGGCCGGCAAGAAGAGCGATGGCCACCTGCAACACCACGCCGACGCGCTGAAGGCCTGGGAAGCGGGATCGAACACCGACAAGGACGGCAAAACCGCGAAAGACCAAGCCGGCCAGCAGCCGCTGCTGATCCTGTCCGCACCCGCAGGCATCGCCTCCCTGACCGAGCAAAGCCAAACCCTCAGCGCTGGCCAGAACCTGAATCTGGTCGCCCAGCGCGACGCCAACCACGCGACCGGCCGACGCTGGCTGCACAACGTCGGCCAGCACATCAGCCTGTTCGTGTCGGGGGTGAAAGACAAGGTGGCGCTGAAGCTGATCGCGGCGAAGGGCAAGGTGCAGGTGCAGGCGCAGAGCGACGCGATGGAGCTGACGGCGGATAAGGAGCTGACCATCACCTCCGCCAAGGGCAAGGTGCAGATCGCCGCCAGCCAGGAAGTGCTGCTCACCAGCGGCGGCGGCTACATCCGCATCGCCGGCGGCAATATCGAAATCCACTGCCCCAGCGAAGTGAGCGTCAAGGGCGCCAGCCATAGCCTGAGCGGCCCGGCCAGCCTCAGCACCCCCACCCCGGCATTCGCCAAGCCCGGCACCGGCAATCTGCAGGTCATCCACGAGTTCGCCAACGGCGTCTCGATGAACCAGGGCAAGTTCGTCGTCACCGACGCGCTGGGCGTCAAACACAAGGGCGTGCTGGACGAGGCCGGCAAGGCGATGGTGCACGGCTTGCCGGTGGGCCCCGCCCAGGTCGACTTCCTGGGCCGGCCGAACAAGGACAAGGCCGACATCTTCCCCTTTGTGCCACAGCCGGAAGAAGCGGTGAAACAGCTGGTGGGCGGAGAGGCGGTGAAGAAGCAGGCGATGAGCCAGCTCTCCAGCCTGGTGGGCAAGACCTTGCCGCCCGGCGTCGCCGCGGCCGCCGGCCAACTGTCCCAAGCCAAGAATACGCTGGACCAGGCCAAGCAAGTGGCCGGCCAGGCGCAGGCCATGCTGCAGCAGGCGCGCGATGTGAAGCAACTGGCTTCTTCCGCCGCCACCGTCCCGAACGCAGCCAATCTGCTCAAGAAAATACTGTAAAAGATACTCGCCATCATGACGACCGCAGCCCTCGCACGCCCCGTAGCCGTTATTCCCGCCACGCCTCAAGCCGCAGCCCAGGCGCTGCAGCAAACCGGCCAAGACTTCGATAAATGGCTGCGCAGCATCAGCGACGGCCATCTGTCGGTGGAGAGCCTGAAAACCATCGCGTCCGCAGTGCCGGTGGTGGGCAACCTGATTTCCATCGGCGACGTCATCGTCGACATCGTCGACATGTCCAACAAGTCCCGCGCCAATCAGGAGGTCGATGTCTTCGACTGGCTGTTCCTGGGCGTGGACCTGATCGGCGTGATCCCCGCGGCCGGCGGCCTGTTCAAGATGGGCGCGCGGCCCACGCTTAAGTTGTGCGCCACCAGCCTGCGCCGCGCCGGCAAAGACTGGGCCAAGGGCGAGATCGAAGCGGGCCTGGCGGCCAAGCTGGTGACCATGCTGCCGGCCAGTTACCGCAACTCGCCGGCGGAATGGGTAAAGTATGTAGACGGCAAGATCCAGAACGAGCTGAAAGTCTGCGGCGCCAAAGGCGCCACCATCATCGCCGGCATGGGCGAACTGCTGACCAGCCTGGGCACCGGCAAGTTCGGCGCCTATGTGCAAAAGAACGTCAAGCATGCGCCCGTCCGGTACAACCTCAATAAAACCAATGACCAAGGTTTTTGGGGCACGGTCAGCGCCCACCTGCATTCGCTGAACCAGGCCGCTGCCGATGCCGGCACCGAAGCGGCCGCCGGCATGACGGTGGCCGCCGCCAAGCAGATCGACTCCATCCTGAAAGGCACAGTTTCCGCGCGCCTGATGCAACGCCTGGGTGCGGCCATGGCCAAATGGGCGGGCATGCTGGTGGACATGCTGATGAAGATGTACAGCAGCCACCTGAAGCCGTTGCTGGACAAGCTGTTGAAAGCCTTCCTCAATCACCTGCCGAAAAAAGCGGCGGCGGTGGCGACCAAGGCGGTGAATACCGCCAAGAAAAAGGTCGAACAGACCGTGAAGGAAGTTGCCGCCAAGCTAAAGCAGCTCGCCAAGCCTGGGCCCAAATGTGCTTGCGCTAGCACCCAGGCCTCCATCGGATACGCTTTTGGCGACGAGTCGCTACAACACACCGACTTCAGCCTTCCGGGTGTTCTTCCTATTGTTTGGACACGGCAATATCGTTCCAACTTTGGCGGCAACGATCAAAAAGGCGAGTTCGGCGCGCGCTGGAGTCTTGCCTATGCCGCCCGCTTCGATATTGAAGGCGGGCAGCTGAAATTCCACGACGACAGCGGCCGCACGCTGGACTATCCGCTGCTGCCGGAAGGCGAGTCGCACAAGGACGGCATCGAGGGCTTTACGCTCACCCGCCTATCCGACACCCTGCTGTCGCAGACCTTTGGCCATGACTTGATCCAGCTGTACGAGCGCCACGGCGACAGCTTCCGACTGGCGCTGATCAAGGACCGCGCCGGCAACAGCATTGCGATGAACTTCCGCGATGGCCGCCTCAGCCAGCTGGTCAGCAGCGCCGGCTACGCAGTGGACCTGAATCACGACGCCATTGGCCGCGTCACCCGCGTTACCCTGCAGAATCTGGAAACCGGCCTGCCGCAACGCACGCTGGCCGAATACCGTTACAGCGATATCCCGCAGCTGGGCGGCGATGCCGGCGACCTGCTGGCCGCCACCGATGAAAACGGCGAAAGCTGGAGCTACCAGTACCAGCATCACCTGATCACCCGCTACACCGACCGCACCGGCCGCGGCATCACGCTGGAATGGGATGGCACGCATCTGGACGCCCGCGCCATTCGCGAATACGCCGACGACGGCAGCCTGGACGTGCGCCTGGCCTGGGACGAGAACATCGATCTCACCTATGTCACCGATGCCTATGGCCGCACCACCGAATACTATTTCGACGAAAAAGGCTACAACTACCGCATCGTCTATCCGGACCACAAAGAAGAGTGGTTTGAATTCGATGACGACAAGAAGCTGCTCAGCCATATTCGCCCGGACGGCACGCAAGACAGCTATGACTACGACGCCAACGGCAACCTGATCTGGCACGAACGCGCCGACGGCAGCGAAGTGCACTTCACCTACGACGAGCAGGACAATCTAATCGAAATCATTGACCCGATGGGCGAGAAATGGCTGCGCGCCTACGACGACAAGGGCCAGCTGATAGAGGAAACCGACCCGCTCGGCCACAAGACCAAGTACGCGTACAACGAGCAAGGCCTGCCGGTAGCCATCACCGACGCCAAGGGCGGCGCCAAGAAGATAGCCTACCGCCCGGACGGCCTGCTGGAGAGCTATACCGACTGCTCCGGCAGCGCCACCCAGTGGCAGTACGACGAACGCGGCCGCCCGCTGCTGATCATCGATGCGATGGGCAACGCCACCCGCTATCAGTACGCCGCCAACGGCACGCTGCAAGCCATCGTCCAGCCGGACGGACAGGCCACCCAGCTGGAACACGACGCCGAAGCCCGCCTGCTGAAAATCACCGACCCGCTGGGCCGCGGCACCCATTACGAATACGACAAGGCCGGCCGGCTGCAAAAGCGCACCGACGCCAACGGCCACAGCCTGGGCTACCAGTACGACAAGCTAGGCCGCCTCACCGCGCTGCGCAACGAGAACCACCGCTACTACCGCTTCGACTACGACGACGGCGGCCGCCTGACGGCCGAAACCGGCTTCGACGGCAGCGCCACCCGCTATGTCTACGACAACGCCGGCCGCCTGGCGCAGCAGGTGGAAGGCGACATCGCCACCGATTACCGCTACGACCGCGCCGGCCGCCTGATCGAGCGCAGCGCGCCGAACAGCAAGGAAAGCTTCGGCTACGACCCGGCCGGCCGACTGTTCCAGGCCAAGAACCGCTACGCCAGCCTGCGCTGGGTGTACGACGCCGTCGGCAACGTTTCAGAGGAACACCACGGCTACCACGTCGCCGGCGTCAAGGAAACCTACCGCTGGCAGCATGAGTACGACAAGCTGGGCAACCGCATCGCCACCGTCCGTCCGGATGGCCACCGCGTGGACGTGCTCAACTACGGCAGTGGCCACGTGCACGGCCTGCTGTTCGGCCAGCGCGACATCTTCAACCTGGAACGCGACAAGCTGCACCGCGAAACCCAGCGCGTGCTGGGCAATGCGTTGCAGCAGACTCTGGCCTACGACAAGGCCGGCCGCCTATCCAGCCAGCGGCTGATGGGCGCCACCCAGTGGAGCCGACAGTACCAGTACGACGCCGCCGGCCAGCTGACCGGCATCGCCGACAATCGCAGCGGCCAACTGAATTACCGCTATGACCCGGTGGGCCGTCTGCTGGAGGCCGCCACCCCCAAGGGTGTGGAAAGCTTCCGCTTCGACCCCGCCGGCAACCTGCTGGACAACGCCCCGACCTCCGACGGCCATCAGAGCGACAGCCTGCTCGGCAACCTGCTCAGCCAGTACGCCGGCCGCCACTACCGCTACGACAGCCGCGGCAATCTGGTAGAGAAACGCGTAAACGGCAGCCTCACCCAGCTGGAATGGGACAGCCACAACCGCCTGTCCCGCCTCACCGCGCCGGACGGCCAGCGCACCGACTACCATTACGACCCGCTGGGCCGCCGCATCGCCAAGATCAGCCAGGGCCAGGCCACGCTGTACGGCTGGGACGGCGACGTGCTGGCCTTCGAAACCCGCGACGAGGCAGCGGTGCACTACCTGTTCGAGCCGGACAGCTTCGTGCCGCTGGCCCAGGTGCACACCGACGCCATCCGCGGCGTCAAGGTACCGGCCTGGAGCCAGCACAATCCCTACGACCCGGACAAGGACCCGCTGCGTCAGGCCGGACCTGAGCCGCAAGAACCGAAGGCGGTGTACTACTACCACACCGACCACCTGGGCACGCCGCAGGCGCTGACCGACGAGCATGGCGCGCTGGCGCTGGAAATGGACTACCAAGCCTGGGGCCAGGCGCGCGAAGTCATCGCCGACGCCGCCTCAAAAGCCGGCATCCGCAACCCCTTCCGCTTTCAGGGGCAGTATCATGACGACGAGTCCGGGCTGCACTACAACCGTTATCGTTACTACGATCCGGAGATCGGGCGGTTTATTTCGCGGGATCCGATTGGGTTGATGGGTGGGATAAATACACATAACTATGCACCTAACTCAATACAATGGGTTGATCCCCTAGGTCTGTGGGCAGCAGGTGCCAAGTACAAGTATAAATATGGCCCCAACGGTGAAATTAGAAGTGCCACTGCTAAAATTAGACCCGAGGATTTGAATACAGGCACAAAGACTAGCACCTCCTCTAGAGCATTCGCCCGTAGTTTAGGTTGCCCGCACGATGATGCTGGCCATGCCATTGCGAATAGACTAGGAGGTTCTGGTGGTGATGATGGAGTATTCCCCCAAACTCTGGGCATTAACCGTGGCCAATATAGAACTCACGAAGCTCAAATTGCAGAAAAAGTTAAAGCTGGTGACAATGTAATTGTCAGAGTCGTTCCACAGTATGACAAGGGCTCCACTAGGCCTCATTCTGTTTTATACCAAACAAGAATAAATGGCAAAACCACTACGAGAGTCTTTGACAATCCTTTAAAATGTTGTTGCGGAGAAAAAAAATGACCCCCCAAGAAACCATAGGACAATATTTAAAAGAGATGCTCGACTGGGAAATAAGCTTCTACAAAGAACAGAGAAGTGAAGCTTATAAAACTGATCCCACCGAGCGTGAAAAATCAAAAAAGATAGCAAGAGAAAGACTGCGCATCATATTTGAGAAGTATGTCAAAGATGGCGAGCAAAATAAAATTGCCGACGCCGCTTTAACTACTATGGCGGTGGGTCGCCCCCCGGCTTACGAACAAACCATTATTGAAGAAATATCGTCTACACACAATTACGTCATAACAAAACAAAACAGTGGATTTGAAAATTTTTTCAGATATACTCTTCAAGAAAACGACTCAAAATGGTTGATTGAAAAATTACATTTCTCTACTGATGGGAAAAAATGGAAGCTTGCGGAATCACTTTAAGAGCGGTTATTTTCACTATCATCTCCTATCCTTCAAGCGCCTCTTACATTTAGAAAAGGTTTCTGCTTAGGCTTCAGGACAATTAACAGTTTGGTTAGCCAGACCACACTCTACGGCTGGGACGGCGACGTGCTGGCCTTCGAAACCCGCGACGAGGCAGCGGTGCACTACCTGTTCGAGCCGGACAGCTTTGTGCCGCTAGCCTAGGTGCACACCAACGCCATCCGCGGCGTCAAAGTGCCGGCCTGGAGCCAGCACAACCCCTACGACCCGGACAAGGACCCGCTGCGCCAAGGTCAGCCAGGGCCAGGCCACACGGTACGGCTGGCTGGGATGGCGACGTGCTGGCCTTTGAAACCCGCGACGAGAAAGCGGTGCATTATCTGTTCGAGCCGGACAGCTTCGTGCCGCTGGCCCAGGTGCACACCGACGCCATCCGCGGCGTCAAGGTACCGGCCTGGAGCCAGCATAACCCCTACGACCCGGACAAGGACCCGTTGCGTCAGCCCTCGCCGGAGCCCGAGGCCCCCAAGGCGGTGTACTACTACCACACCGACCACCTAGGCACCCCGCAGGCGCTGACCGACGAACAAGGCGCGCTGGCGCTGGAAATGGACTACAAGGCCTGGGGCCAGGCGCGCGAAGTCATCGCCGACGCCGCAGGCAAAGCCGGCATCCGCAACCCCTTCCGCTTCCAAGGGCAGTATCATGACGACGAGTCCGGGCTGCACTACAACCGTCATCGCTACTATGATCCGGAGATCGGGCGGTTTATTTCTAAAGATATAATTGGATTAGCTGGCGGTATAAACCTTTATCAGTATGCAAACAATCCTCTAAAATGGATTGATCCATTAGGACTAGCAGGGACCACTATTGATGGACTAGGCAATGTCGTTCCAACAGACGACTACGGGATACCCGATAGAAATCTTTTCCAGCCCAACCCCAATATTACAAAGCCATATGTTCGCGACAAAACACTAGGCCCAGTCACAAGTCAACAAAATATTGTTCAAGGTCAACCTTGCGTTGTATGTGGCAACATAGGGAAAACACAAGTTGCAGATCATGTAGATCCGTTAGCTGTTGAATACTACAGAACGGGTAAAAATGACGTAACTCACCAAACAAGCACTGCTTCAGTACAGGCTCACTGTTTGAAATGCTCTTCAAAACAAGGGGGCCGAGCTTCGGCCTTCACAAGAGCCATGAAGAAAAAACTAGGAATATAAACATGACAAGCAGCAAAGAGCAAATTGAAATTTGCAAAAAATACTCGTCCAAGGTTATTGATTTGGATGAAAATGAAATGGTCGCGATTGCTCTTGAAACTATTGGCCAACTACCAATACGTGGCGTTAGAGTATTCAAAAGGGAGGGAGATAATATTTCGTGGTTTTTTTATTGCGGCGAATTCTCTGACTCCCCAGATTTCTTCAAGCCAATGCATGCCTCTCATTTGAATGAATACTTGCCAGAGGTGATGAAATTTCTTTGCCTAGAGCCCGGCTATAAATTCATGACGGATCCACATGGGTTTGAGGATGTTTGGAAGGAAGATTAAAAGAAGCAACCGAAATTATTTCAAAACCGCGAAACCCAGCGCGTGCAGGGCAATGCGCTGCAGCAGACCCTGGCCTACGACAAGGCCGGCCGCCTCTCCAGCCAGCGGCTGATGGGCGCCACCCAGTGGAGCCGACAGTACCAGTACGACGCCGCCGGCCAACTGACCGGCATCGCCGACAATCGCAGCGGCCAGCTGAACTACCGCTATGATCCGGTCGGCCGCTTGCTGGAAGCCGCCACCCCCAAGGGCGTGGAAAGCTTCCGCTTCGATCCGGCCGGCAACCTGCT
Source organism: Chromobacterium phragmitis (assembly GCF_003325475.1). Lineage (NCBI taxonomy): Bacteria > Pseudomonadati > Pseudomonadota > Betaproteobacteria > Neisseriales > Chromobacteriaceae > Chromobacterium > Chromobacterium phragmitis. The sequence goes on along the minus strand of NZ_CP029495.1, from coordinate 3,080,714 downwards.
GGACAACGCCCCGGCCGCCGACGGCCATCAGGACGACAGCCTGCTCGGCAACCTGCTCAGCCAGTACGCCGGCCGCCACTACCGCTACGACAGCCGCGGCAATCTGGTGGAGAAACGCGTCAACGGCAGCCTCACCCAGCTGGAATGGGACAGCCACAACCGCCTGTCCCGCCTCACCGCGCCGGACGGCCAGCGCACCGACTACCACTACGACCCGCTGGGCCGCCGCATCGCCAAGATCAGCCAGGGCCAGGCCACGCTGTACGGCTGGGACGGCGACGTGCTGGCCTTCGAAACCCGCGACGAGGCAGCGGTGCACTACCTGTTCGAGCCGGACAGCTTCGTGCCGCTGGCCCAGGTGCACACCGACGCCATCCGCGGCGTCAAGGTACCGGCCTGGAGCCAGCACAATCCCTACGACCCGGACAAGGACCCGCTGCGTCAGGCCGGACCTGAGCCGCAAGAACCGAAGGCGGTGTACTACTACCACACCGCCCACCTGGGCACCCCGCAAGCGCTGACCGACGAACAAGGCCGGCTGGCGCTGGAAATGGATTACCAGGCTTGGGGCCAGGCGCGCGAAGTCATCGCCGACGCCGCCTCAAAAGCCGGCATCCGCAACCCCTTCCGCTTCCAAGGGCAGTATCATGACGACGAGTCCGGGCTGCACTACAACCGTCATCGCTACTATGATCCGGAGATCGGGCGGTTTATTTCACGGGATCCTATTGGGTTGGTGGGTGGAATCAACACCCATAGTTATACATTAAACCCTGTTATATGGATTGATCCATTAGGACTCTCTCCTACACAGCTTGTTCGCTACAAACCTAGAAGTAGTGTCAAACCTTGCCCAGGGGGACGAGCCACAGCAATTCATCGTGCTTGGGGGGAAGAGCGTGAACTAGTAGCAGCTGGTGGCGGTAGCCGAGAATGGAGTGCAAGTGAGCGTGAAACAATTTTGAACACAAAAAATAATGCGCAACTGTCTTCAATAATGTCTAAAGCAGGCTATACGGGCCATCACATCAACAGTGTGAAAGGAAATGGCGAGCTCGGCACTGCATGGAAAGGTGACCCTCGGAACATCGTATTTCTACAAAATGGCTCTCACCCGAGTGGGTTTGATGAGCACTTGATGGGAAATCAGGGACACCGAGGAAATTACGATACGCCAGGAAAAGGCCGATTAATTGATAGAAAAGCAACAGCATCCCAAATGGGACAAGATGGCTGTCCACTATAGTTAATCACACCTAACTTCCAAATTGAAAACTTAAACCGAGGCCGACATGACAAACATCGCGACCGAGATGAAAAAAATCATCTCCCTACATAAAAAATATTCACTAAATGGTCACTTCACCACTGGCAATCAAACCATTCAAAATTGGCCATTTACGACATCACCAAATAAAGAACTAGTAGAACTATACGATAACTTTAATCCAGTTGATGTGGAAATTGAAACAGGTTTAACACCACTGACTTTTCACCCCCTAGAAAAGCTAAATGATGCACAAATCGGCTATGCCATCAAAAAAAACAAATCAGGAAATACAGAAGCAATAATCAATTGGCCTAGCAATAGAATTGTTATCATGGATGACATCGGCGGCGGAAAGCCTATTATTGCCGAAATATCCGAGGAAACTACTACAATTCTAGCTCAATACGAGCCGGGCTCAACAGTTAAAATCTCAGACTCACTGGCTGATTTTATAAATTCTCTTTCTGAAACAATTGATATTGTTTACGGCAAATATCAAATATTTGATGTATTCAATGATGATGGGACTGTAAAAGATTTATTTTTGCAAGACTTTTTCAATAAAATTACCCCTATTATTGGACATGATTACTGTTCAAATCTTTTCGAATATCTTTATGGATAGCATATTGCATCCATAATTACTTTATCGCAAAAGCTACACACAACATGGAAAAATTTCTTTACCACATTAAGACCCGCTAACAAAACCTGTCGACAAATCGCAGACATATCAATGAGAAAGCCAGCTTGAGCAAGGCGTAATGCGTATCCAGCCGCCGTTCGAAGCGGATGCGCAACTTGCCGAAGCCAGCTAGCCAAGAATGGGTACGTTCTACCACCCAGCGGTGGCGACCTAGTCTCTCGCTGCTTTCCACCCCGCGCCGAGCAATTCGCACCAAGATTCCGCGTCGGCTCAGGTGTGCACGACAACGGCGGTAGTCATAGCCTTTGTCAGCATGCAGCTTGTAAGGCTTTTGTCTGGGCCGTCCTGGCAAGCCAGGAACGGCAGGAATCGCATCGACCAAAGTTTCGAAGACCATGGAGTCGTGCCGATTGGCGCCGGTAATGCTCAGCGCCAATGGCAAACCTCGGCGATCTACGATGATGTGCCGTTTGCTGCCGCATTTACCTCGATCGGTGGGGTTGGGGCCGGTCTCTTGGCCCCCCGGGGGCTGGCAACGCTAGCCCCATCAATGCTGGCCCGGCTCCAATCAATTTGATCGTGTTGGCGCAGTTGTATCAGCAGAGCCAGGTGTAGGCGGTCCCAAATGCCTTGCGCTTGCCAATCCCGCAGCCTTCGCCAGCAGGTCATCCCGCTGCCAAAACCGAGTTCCTGCGGGAGGTCCTCCCAAGGAATGCCGGTAGTGAGAACAAACAAGATGCCGTTGAGGGCAGCAAAATCATCCAGCCGCGGCCTCCCACCCCGGCGGGAACGCGGCGGCGGAGAGAGTAGCGGCTGCAATGACTTCCAGAGCTTCTGGCTGATGACTTTTCGTTGCATCTTCGCCAGGTGAGGGCATACGCATCTGGCATCAAGAGGTTTTGTTAGCGGCTCTAAATAAAGCACAATTAGTTAGGCCTGCCAATAATTTAAAATCGGCAGGCCTATCTTCTTTATCAGATCAAATATCTACACTCCCCTCCCCTTCGCATAACTGGCAATCAATCCTCACTTCTGGATCACCTTGGCATACAGGACAGTACACTGGGTGTTTCTCCGTAGCAAAAGCCAAGTCGCAAGGAACTTCCCCACTACCATTGCACTCCGGACATTTCATCTTCGTCATCGCGATACCTCCATCGATAAGAACAAGTCTCATGGACACGCATCAACTTTTCTTCCCCGCCCTCATCGCAAGATCAACCCATCATGCCGACAAACAACTTATAAAGTTGAGTATCAACCCTGACGGTCCTTCATGTCAATGGGGTGCCATTCGACCATATAGGTCGAATGGAGGACACTAGATGCAGAATGAAGACGCACTCGCCAAGTCTGTTGGCAAAGCCATTGCCAAACGCCGGACATCTATCGGGCTCAGACAGGAGGAGGTGGCAGAAAAGCTTGGAATTGGCTTGGAAGCCATGTCTAGGATGGAGCGTGGAGTGGTCATCCCAACCATCACGCGCATGATGCAGCTGTCGGAAATTTTCGGATGCTCCACAGCCGATTTGGTACAAGAAGCTAGCTATCGTCCAACAGATCAGGCCATGTATATAACCGATCTGCTGGCCAAACTGGCGGACGAAGATCGCACCATGCTGGTTGGAATGATCGAACAGCTTGCAGCTCGCCTGCAAAAAAGCTAGCCCCCGTTCCGCAACGGCCACCAGACCCGCTATGTCTACGACAACGCCGGCCGCCTGGCGCAGCAAGTGGAAGGCGACGTCACCACCGATTACCGCTACGACCGCGCCGGCCGCCTGATCGAGCGCAGCGCGCCGAACAGCAAGGAAAGCTTCGGGCCGGCCGCCTGTTCCAGGCCAAGAACCGCTATGCCAGCCTGCGCAGGGTGTACGACGCCGTCGGCAACGTTTCAGAAGAACACCACGGCTACCACGTCGCCGGCGTCAAGGAAACCTATCGCTGGCAGCACGAATACGACAAGCTGGGCAACCGCATCGCCACCGTCCGGCCGGACGGCCACCGCGTGAACGTGCTCAACTACGGCAGCGGCCACGTGCACGGCCTGCTGTTCGGCCAGCGCGACATCTTCAACCTGGAGCGCGACAAGCTGCACCGCGAAACCCAGCGCGTGCTGGGCAATGCGCTGCAACAGACCCTGGCCTACGACAAGGCCGGCCGCCTATCCAGCCAGCGGCTGATGGGCGCCACCCAGTGGAGCCGACAGTACCAGTACGACGCCGCCGGCCAGCTCACCGGCATCGCCGACAGCCGCAGCGGCGCCCTCAACTACCGTTACGATCCAGTAGGTCGCTTGCTGGAAGCCGCCACCCCCAAAGGCGTGGAAAGCTTCCGTTTCGACCCGGCCGGCAACCTGCTGGACAACGCGCGGGCCGCCGACGGCCATCAGGACGACAGCCTGCTCGGCAACCTGCTCAGCCAGTACGCCGGCCGCCACTACCGCTACGACAGCCGCGGCAATCTGGTGGAGAAACGCGTCAACGGCAGCCTCACCCAGCTGGAATGGGACAGCCACAACCGCCTGTCCCGCCTCACCGCGCCGGACGGCCAGCGCACCGACTACCACTACGACCCGCTGGGCCGCCGCATCGCCAAGATCAGCCAGGGCCAGGCCACGCTGTACGGCTGGGACGGCGACGTGCTGGCCTTCGAAACCCGCGACGAGGCAGCGGTGCACTACCTGTTCGAGCCGGACAGCTTCGTGCCGCTGGCCCAGGTGCACACCGACGCCATCCGCGGCGTCAAGGTACCGGCCTGGAGCCAGCACAATCCCTACGACCCGGACAAGGACCCGCTGCGTCAGACCGGACCTGAGCCGAAAGCGCCGAAGGCGGTGTACTACTACCACACCGACCACCTGGGCACCCCGCAAGCGCTGACCGACGAACAAGGCCGGCTGGCGCTGGAAATGGATTACCAGGCTTGGGGCCAGGCGCGCGAAGTCATCGCCGACGCCGCAGGTAAAGCCGGCATCCGCAACCCATTCCGCTTCCAGGGGCAGTATCATGACGACGAGTCTGGGCTGCACTACAACCGTCATCGCTACTATGATCCGGAGATCGGGCGGTTTATTTCGCGGGATCCGATTGGGTTGATGGGTGGGATTAATACCCACAGCTATGCATCAAACCCAGTTGAGTGGGTAGACCCACTTGGATTAGCAAGTAAAACACCCGCAGCTCGACTAGCCGATCGAGCGCAGAGCCTACCCGCATCTCAGCGTCCCGATACTGTTGCTGTCATTAAGACATCGGATGGAAGAGTCATAGTTGGAAGAAATCAGGGAGGAGTAGAAAATGATGAAGTTAAGCGTGCTCTCCAAGATATTCCTCCCAATGACTTTGATGCTCAATGCGCGGAAGTCAATGCCATTTCCAGAGCCCGTAACAAAGGAGTAAACTTAGACGGGGCAACCATAACTGTTGCCAATGTACGAGGCAAAGGTAGTACCAGTGGCATACATGGGACATCTAAACCGCCATGTTCCGTATGCAATCCCTTACTTAAGAAATTCAACCTTGAATTAATTGAGAAGTGTAATCATCATGGATAAAAAAATTTTACTCACCAAAATTAAGAACTTACCCAGCAAGAAAAAGCAATTATATGCTGCAAAGTGCCTATCCATTTTTTGCCAAGAAAATTCATTACAACATCCAAGCATAGACCTATTGATTGCGCATTTAAATTCAATAGAAAATGCGCAAAATATAGCCCAATGGGAACACGAGGGAGCCTTGCTTCCACTCAATGGCCGAGGAGACCCAATTCCAAAAGAACTCGAAGCCCTTCCAAGCAAGGATATTAAAAATGACTTTCTTCACCTGGTAGACTACACTGTAGAGGTCGGAATAGTGGACCTATATGGCGCTCCATCCGACTTACCCATTCAATTTATTGAAAAGATAATCATAATACTTGAGAAACATAATATTACCCTGCCAAAACCATAAAACTACAAAAATGGAATAAATCATCTTTTTACAAGCTGTTTACCCCAGTAATCTATCGTAATTTATGGCCTGCGGTTCGGCCAGCGCGACATCTTCAACCTGGAGCGCGACAAGCTGCACCGCGAAACCCAGCGCGTGCTGGGCAATGCGCTGCAGCAGACCCTGGCCTACGACAAGGCCGGCCGCCTGTCCAGCCAGCGGCTGATGGGCGCCACCCAGTGGAGCCGACAGTACCAGTACGACGCCGCCGGCCAACTGACCGGCATCGCCGACAATCGCAGCGGCCAGCTGAACTACCGCTATGATCCGGTCGGCCGCTTGCTGGAAGCCGCCACCCCCAAGGGCGTGGAAAGCTTCCGCTTCGATCCGGCCGGCAACCTGCTGGACAACGCCCCGGCCGCCGACGGCCATCAGGACGACAGCCTGCTCGGCAACCTGCTCAGCCAGTACGCCGGCCGCCACTACCGCTACGACAGCCGCGGCAATCTGGTGGAGAAACGCGTCAACGGCAGCCTCACCCAGCTGGAATGGGACAGCCACAACCGCCTGTCCCGCCTCACCGCGCCGGACGGCCAGCGCACCGACTACCACTACGACCCGCTGGGCCGCCGCATCGCCAAGATCAGCCAGGGCCAGGCCACGCTATACGGCTGGGACGGCGACGTGCTGGCCTTCGAAACCCGCGACGAAGAAGCGGTGCACTACCTGTTCGAGCCGGACAGCTTCGTGCCGCTGGCCCAGGTGCACACCGACGCCATTCGCGGCGTCAAAGTGCCGGCCTGGAGCCAGCACAACCCCTACGACCCGGACAAGGACCCGCTGCGTCAGGCCGGACCTGAGCCGCAAGAACCGAAGGCGGTGTACTACTACCACACCGACCACCTGGGCACGCCGCAGGCGCTGACCGACGAGCATGGCGCGCTGGCGCTGGAAATGGACTACCAAGCCTGGGGCCAGGCGCGCGAAGTCATCGCCGACGCCGCCTCAAAAGCCGGCATCCGCAACCCCTTCCGCTTCCAAGGGCAGTATCATGACGACGAGTCCGGGCTGCACTACAACCGCTATCGTTACTACGATCCTGAAATCGGCAGGTTTATTTCGCGGGATCCGATTGGACTTCATGGAGGAATTAACACACATGCATACGCACCGAATCCAACGCTATGGATTGACCCAACGGGTTTAACTCGAAAGTCTTGTCCAGATGCGCTAGATGAAGCTCAAAAAGCAGCTGAAAGAATTAGAAATAATGGTGGTAGGCTACCTACAGCCACTTGCGCCGTAGTTAATAGAAGAACTGGGAAAGTTTATACCGGAACAAGCGGAGTTAAGCCAACCAATATTGACGCTAGGCTTGCCTCAACTCTGCCAAAAACAAGTCTTGAGCCTTGGCCAACAAACAATTGTGCAGAAGTCGATGCAATGAACCAAGCGCTAAAAGATGGATCATCAAGAAGTGATCTAGACATGGCAACAGTAAGAACAAAAGACGGTAGCGCAATGCCATGCTGTTCCAACTGCTCTGTCACGTTCAAATATGACAAAGTGAAAACAGGAAAAAAACAATGAACTACTGCTTTATACCTACAGTAGAGAGTGAGCTTATAAAAAATGGTTGGCACCCTGACAGGAAAGTTCCAATACAAAACATTGTCTTAACTTGGAAAAATGAAGGTTATAATATTTTCCAAGAGGCACTAGATTTCATACAAAACTTGGATGGAATCACTTTTAAACACCCGTCCAAAAGTGGAGAATCCGAAGATGAGTCATGTTTTGACTCCATACTGGCCACAAAAGGCTTTGATCGCCTTTGGGCTATTGAAGTTTACGAACCTCTAATTGGAAAGAAATTACTTCCAATAGGGCAAGGATATTCCAGACACCTAACCTATCTCATGTCTAATGATGGTGCGATTTATGGCGGATATGATGACTTCTTTTGCGAAATTGGATCCGATATTTGCAAGGCAATGGAAAACATTATTTGCAATAAAGAATTCATTACCATCAACTCCTGAAAACCATAAATACCAGCCAAACGACTAACTAAGGACAAAAAGCAGCCATTATCACTTCACCGTCCCTAAAAAACGAAAACAGTTCCATAATGAAAAAATTCCTACTTTCGCTCACAGCCTCAGCCATACTGGCATTCTCCATTTCTGTCCATGCCAAGTCTCTGGAAGACAAACTGCTGGATGCCACAGCAACTTATATCGACAAGCCTTCGACTAAGAAGATGCAGACGATAGACAAGTTGCTCGCCCAAGGTGCCAAACCTCATTTCGCCTTCCCGATGGATGCAGAAGAAGCAATGGAGATTCCTACCCCGCTAGGCCTATCCATCTACTTCAACGACGCGACGCTGACTCACAAGTTTCTGGAAACCAAGCCAGATCTGACGCTACCGGTTTCCATTCAGATGAATATGCCGCCGATGATGTACGCGATGTTGCCACCGGAGATATCCCCGAAAGAACGGGAAGCCCGCCGCGCCATCATCAAGGATTTGCTGGCTCATGGCGCGAGTCCCAATGTCAAAACGGCGGACGACGGCACCACGGCCTTAATGACGGCGAGCGGCGTGGTGCAGATGTACCCGCCGGATCTGGAAAACGCCAAAAGCCTACTGCAGGCAGGCGCGGATGCCAACGCTCGCAATCATTATGGCGACTGGCCGCTGACATCGATCGGTGCCAGCAATCTCGGCATCGTCAAGCTGATGCTGGACGCGAAAGCGGATGTGAAAAAGCCGAACAATAATGGCCAGAACGCCATGCATTTCGTCTGCACCCGCTACTTCAAGACGCGCGCCAATGCGCCAGACCCGGATGCGGAAGCGCGCATCGTCCTGCTGAAGCAAGCCGGACTCGACATCAACGGCATGCCGGAACAACAAGGTTTGTCGACGTTTGGCAATCCGCTGTACACCGCACTGCAGGAAAAGAACCCCGACTGCGTCCAGGCTTTGCTCAAGCAGGGCGCGTCGCCCGATGCGCCGGCAGTGCGCGATCTGCACGGCAATACCCGCACGCTGAGGGAATGGCTGAAAGCCGAAGGCAAGGACTTCCTGAAGAACAACGCCATCCCCGCCAGCCTACGCAAGCAACTGCTGTAAGCCCTCTCTGCGCCGTTCACCATTCCCGCGGGCGGCGCGCCTCAATCCTCCCACTGCCTATTCTCAAGCCCAATACAGCATCCCAGTCGCCCCTGGCTAACATCCAAAGCCTGACCCAAAACAATGCGATATGCCGAAGACAAGCTGGACAATGACGCTTCAAGCATTCACCATCATATCCGATACGATTTGGACCAGCCTTTTGACTTAATATGCGCGCCAGCTGGGTCTAGACGCATCACTGTCTTGACTCTCAACACACATCGCGCGCGCCCTGGAGAAGCATAGAAGATGACTCCCCCACAGTTCATCGCCTTTGGCGAAGCCCTGACCGATTTCATCCGCCAGGAAAACGATGTTTGGCAGTCCCGCCCGGGCGGGGCCGGCTGGAATGTGGCCAGGGTGGTGGGCAGGCTGGGGGTGGGCGCCGCATTCGCCGGCGCGGTCAGCGACGATCTGCTGGGGCGCCAGCTGCTGGACGCGTCCGCCGCCGCAGGCCTGGACATCCGCTTCCTCCAGACCCTGCCCTATCCGCCGCTGCTGGCGATGGTGCCGTCCAGCCAGCCGCCTTCGTATTTTTTCGTCGGCGACAATAGCGCCGACCTGCATTTCGACTTGGCACGGCTGCCGCCGGATGGGCTGGACGCGCTGCGCATCGCCTACTTCGGCAGCATCAGCCTGGCCAGACCGCCGCTGGCCGACCGGCTGCTGGAATTGGCGCATGAATTGGCCGCGCGCGGCGTGGCCATTGCTTTCGACCCCAATATGCGCAGCGCGATGAGCGAAGCCGGCTACCGCCGCCGCTTCGAGGCGCTGGCTGGCCTGGCCAGCTACATCAAGGCCTCGGACGAGGATTTGCAGCAGCTGTTTCCCGCGCGGGATCAAGACTGTGCGCTGGAAGCGCTGCGCCGCCTCGCGCCCCAGGCCGCCATCCTGTTCACCCGCGGCGCGGACGGCATGAGCCTGATCAGCCCGGACGGCACGCTGGAACAAGCCGCGCTGCCGGCTCAGGTGACGGACACCATAGGCTGCGGCGACGCCTCCATCGGCGGCCTGATCGCCAGCCTGCTGAAACACCCGGCCCGGACGATGGCGGAGCACCTGCGCTTCGCCGCCGCCACCGCCGCCTGCACCGCTGGCCATGCTGGCGCTTACGCGCCGGATGAGACGATGGTGAACGCGAAGCTGGCGCTGCCGTCGGCCGCCTGATCCATATCGAATCCCTGTTGGGATGGCGCTACAATCGCGCCATCCCGCCCTGCTTCAAGGTAAGCCCCATGACCACTGCCGCCTGCCACGGCCTGATCGATACCCGTTTCGGCCCGGTGGCCGCCTGGCTGGACATCCGCGGCGCGCTGCTGCGCTTGCTGTTCAACCCCACGCCCGAACAGCTGGCCGCTCACGCCTGCCCGCGCGACGACGCGGCGCTGGCCGAGGTGGCGCGCCAGTTGGCGGAATACCAGGCCGGCGAACGCCAAGCCTTCGATCTGCCGCTGGCACCGCAAGGCACGCCGTTCCAGCAACAGGTATGGGCGGCGTTGTGCGAGATCCCCTATGGCCATACCGTCAGCTACGGCGAACTGGCGCGCGCGCTGGGCAATCCGGACGGCGCGCGCGCCGTGGGCCGGGCCAACGCCACCAATCCCATCGCACTGATCGTGCCCTGCCACCGGGTATTGGGCACGGACGGTAGCCTCACCGGCTATGCCGGCGGCCTGCCGCTGAAGGCCGCGCTGCTGCGTTTCGAGCTTGAGCGCAGCGCGCCGCCGGGGCTGTTCGGCGGATAGCCCGCGTTCTGCGGCACACGACACGCGCCCACCATCCAGGCAATGCAAAACAAGGAATCCACATGAAACGCACCCTGCTCGCAGCCGCGCTGCTGGCGGCGGCCCTGCCCGCCTCGGCCAAGATTTACCAATTCAAAGACTGGGCCATCGCTTGCGACAACATCCGCCATTGCGACGCCAACGGCACCCAGGCCGAGGAGGGCGACAACCCGGTCAGCCTGCTGCTGACCCGCGAAGCCGGCCCCGGCGGCAAGCTGAGCGCCCAGCTCTTTGTCGATGCCTCGGATGGAGACAAGGTCGGCAAGCTCACGCTGAAGGTGGGCAAGATCAAATGGTCCGGCCTCAGCCCGGAACACGCCTTCAGCCCGGCGCAAACAACGCAACTGCTGCCGGCGATGCTGGACGCCGATGAGGTGGCGCTCAGCGACGGCAAGCGGCAATGGACGCTATCGCTGGCCGGCCTGAAGGCCGCGCTGCTGAAAATGGACGATCTGCAGGGCCGGATAGGCACTCCGGGCGCGCTGGTGAAAAAAGGCGGCAAGCCGGAATCCACCGTCCCTGCCGCCCAGGCCGCGCCGCTGCTGATGCCGGCGCCGCCCGCCGCCGCCAGGCCCGGAGATCAGGCGCTGCTGCCCGCCATTCTAAAGCCGCTGCGCGCCATGGATGAGGAATGCTGGCAGGAGCAGCCGGAAGGGGAACAACCGACAGCCGATCTCTACCGGCTGAGCGCCAGCCAGTTGCTGGTGCTGCTCCAATGCGGCCGCGGCGCCTACCAGAACGGCTCCAAGGCCTGGATCAGCAACGACGCTCCGCCCTTCCGCCCCCGCAAAGCCAAACTGCTCAACAGCGACGGCGAAGAAGGCTTCCTGGTCAACGCCTCCTTCGACAAAGGAGAGCTGTCCAGCTACGCCAAGGGCCGCGGCATCGGCGATTGCGGCGGCGGCGCCAGTTGGGCCTGGACCGGCAAGGCATTCCAGCTGATGTCGGAGGAAAACGCGCCGCAATGCCGCGGCATCGCCGGCGGCGTGTCCTTGCGCAGCTGGGTCACCCGGCAGAAGTGAAGCCTCGGGCGCGCGGGCGGCGGCCGCTGGCGGCCCTCCCCGCGCTGGCTTATACTGCCGCTCATTCGTCCACCTCACGACAGAAAGGAGGTAAATATGGTTTTCTCTGCGCGCCCCATCCTGCTGGCTCGCCTGTACGGCACATTTGAAAGCTCTTGCCTGCGTACCATCGCGCTGCGATAAGCGGGTTCGAGCAAAGCCACACTCCCTTCTTTACAGAGTCCTTTCTCGACTCATCCCCGTTGTCGCCAGCGCTCCTGTTGACAGGGACTGTTACGTCCCGAGCAAGCGAGAGCACAAGCATGACAACCCTGATTTCCGCCTTGTCCGTCCAACTGGACGCCGGCCACGGCCCGTTGTTCCAGGACCTTTCCTTCACCGTCAAACTAGGCGACCGCATCGGCCTGATCGGCCACAACGGCTGCGGCAAGAGCACGCTGCTGAAACTGCTGTCCGGCCAGCTGGAACCCAATAGCGGCGAAATCCAATACGCGGCCGCCTGCCGGCTGCAGCATGTCGAACAGCATCTGCCCGAACGCCTGTATGCATTGAGCGCCCGCCAGGCGCTGCAAGAGGCGGTGGAGCCCGACCAGCATTGGCGGGTGGACAGCCTGCTGGCCGATCTGGAGCTGGAAGCCCAAGCCGACACGCCGGTCTCCGGCCTCAGCGGCGGCCAGCATACCCGGCTGTTGCTGGGCCGCGCCGTGCTGCGCCAGCCCAATCTGCTGCTGCTGGACGAGCCCAGCAACCACCTGGACCTGCCGTCGCTGCTATGGCTGGAGGATTTCCTTTCCCGCTGGCCGGGCGGCTTCATCCTGGTGTCCCACGACGCCAGGCTGCTGGACAACGCCACCCGCCGCAGCTGGGTGATGCGCGACGCGCGGCTGTACCGTTTCGATCTGCCGTGCAGCCAGGCGCTGGCCGAGCTGGCCGAGGCCGACGAAGCCGCGCGCGCGCGCCGCGCCGGCGAGCAAAAAGAGATAGACCGCCTGGCCGCCAGCAGCAAGCGGCTGGCGATCTGGGGCCGCGAGCATGACAACGAAAAACTGGTACGCAAGGCCAAGTCGATGGAAAAGCGCGTCGACCGGCTGAAGGACGAGCAGACTTTCGTCAGCCGCGGCAGCCCGTGGCGGCTCAGCCTGCAAGGCCAGGCGCTGTCGGCCGACAGCCTGCTGGCCTTCGAGTCGCTGCCGGTGTCGGCCGCGCCCGGCCTGCCGCCGCTGTTCGCCGCCGCCGGGCTGTGGCTGCGGCCCGGCGACCGGGTGGCGCTGCTGGGCGCCAACGGCGCCGGCAAATCGTCGCTGCTGCGCCAGTGCTGGGCCGACATCCAGACCGGCGAGCCGCGCGCCGGCTGGCGCTGGCATCCGGCGGCCCGCATCGCCTATTACGACCAGTCGCTACGGCAGCTGGCCGACGAGGCGACGCTGATCGACGCGCTCTATCCGCTGTCGCCGCTGCCGGAAACCGCGCGCCGGCAGGCCTTGATCGCCGCCGGCTTCGCCTACCCGCGCCATGGCCAGAAAGTGGAATCGCTCAGCGGCGGCGAACGCGCGCGGCTGCTGTTTCTGGCGCTGTCGCTGGCCAGCCACCACCTGCTATGGCTGGACGAGCCCACCAACCACCTGGATCTGGACGGCAAGCGCGAGCTGGCCGAGGCGCTGGCCGCCTTCCCCGGCGGCGCCTTGCTGGTCTCGCACGACCGCGAGCTGATCGAGGCCGCCTGCAACCGATTCTGGGTGCTGCGCGACGGCCGGCTGACCGAGTGGCCGGACGCGGACGCGGCGTATGCCGCGCTGTTCTCCGCGCCGGCGCCCGCCGCCGCGCCGTCTGAGCGGCCGGCGGATCGCCACGCATCGGCGGGAGGCGCCGGCGGCGAGGACGCGCAATGGCAGAGGCTGTGCGAGCTGGAAACGCTGCTGAACGCCGATCTTTCGCGCAAGCCCAAGCATCAGAAACCGCAACTGCAGCAAACCTGGCGCGAAGAAATGCGCGCGCTGGAGCGAGCATTAGGCCTGTAAAAACACGGGACGGGGACGCTCGGCAACGGGCATCCCCGTTTTTTGTCCCGCTCGTCCCCGCCTGCCGCGTTTCATGACCGGCATTCGGCGTTTCGTCGCATTCCGCTGTCAGCGGAATATCGCGGCCGCTACAGTCAGCCCACACCCCAACGCAAGGAGAAAGGCATGACTCGCGACACCACACCATCGGCGCTGGACGACCTGCGCGCGCTTGGCCGTAAAATACCGGTTTACTGGCGGCAGTATCTGGACTGGCTGGCCGATGTCGGCTGGGGCCGCTTCGCGCTGCTGTCGCTGCTGGCCATCCTGGTTTGCGGCCTGCTGCTGTTGCCGGGACTGCTGATCTGGCTGATCCTGGGATCCGCCGCCGCCAAATTCTTCGTTCGGCCGCGCCGCCTGGCGCTGCCGGCACCGGAAAAGGAATCCGCCCATGAATGATCCACGCCGCGTCGCCTCGCCCAGCGACGCCGACCGGCTGCTGCGCGCGCTGGAGCGCTACTGGTGGCTATTCGTCGACAAGGTGGCGCGCATGGGCTGGGGCCGGCTGGCGCTGGCCGCATTGCTGGCGCTGCTGCTGGGCGCGATCCTGGGCCTGGCGCTGCTGGCCTTGGCCGCGGTGCTGGTCTCCGGCTTGGTGAAGATACTGGCCGGCGGCAAGTATCAGGCCGACCAGGCGGCGAGCCAGGCCCGCGCCCGCGGCGAGGAGGCCGAGCGGCAAGCGGAGCTGGAAGCGCTGCGCCGCCAATTGGCGGAAGCGCGGATGGGCGCGCTGCAGGCGCAGATCGAGCCCCATTTTCTGTTCAACACCCTGTCCTCGGTGTGCCAGTTGATGGAGGACTCGCCCGCCAGGGCGCTGGCGATGCAGAAGGCGCTGATCCGCTACCTGCGCTCCTCGCTGCCGGAATGGCGCGACTCGCCGGGCGAAACCAGCCTGGGCATGCAGCTGGAGCTGTCCCGCGCCTATCTGGACATCATGCAGCTGCGGATGGAGGAGAGGCTGCGGGTGACTATCGCCGTGCCGGACGCCTTGCTGCCGGCGCGCTTCCCGGTGATGATGCTGCAGACGCTGGTGGAAAACGCCGTCAAGCACGGCCTGGAGCCGATGGCGGACGGCGGCGCGATCAACATCGGCGCCAAAGTGCTGGACGGCAAACTCAGGCTGGAAGTGCGCGACGACGGCGCCGGCTTTCCAGAGCAACCCGGCCAAGGCATGGGCCTGGCCAACATCCGCGAGCGGCTGTCTCTGCTGTACGGCCAGCAAGCCGAGCTGACCCTGGAGGCGCCGGCGTCCGGCGGCACGCTCGCCGTCATCGCCCTGCCCTTCGCCCTGACCTGAAAGAGAGCCATGCCCACGCTTACCGCCCTGATAGCCGACGACGAACGCCTGATGCGCGAACAGCTGCGCGCGGCGCTGCAGAGAGTCTGGCCGGAGCTGGACATCGTCGCCGAGGCCCGCGACGGCGGCCAGGCGGTGGCGCTCTCCCGCCAACACCAGCCGGACCTGGCCTTCCTCGACATCACCATGCCGGTCAAGACCGGCATCGCCGCGGCGATGGAGCTGGACGGGCAGTGCCCGGTGGTGTTCGTCACCGCCTATGACCAATACGCGATCCAGGCGTTTGAGGAAGGCGCCATCGACTACCTGCTCAAGCCGGTGGACGATGAACGGCTGGCGCGCACCCGCCAGCGCTGGATGCAACGCGCGCCGGAGACCGCGCCGGACTGGCAGGCCGCGCTGCGGCAGTTGAGCAGCCGGCTGGAAAAACCGGCCTACTTGCGCTGGATACGCGCGTCGGCGGGCAACGCAGTGCGGATGATCGCCATCGAGGAGGTGTTGTTCTTCCAGTCCGACGAAAAATACACCCGGGTGCAGACCGCCGCCGGCGAAGCCCTGATCCGCACGCCGATCAAGGAGCTGCTGGCGCAGCTGGACCCGGACGAATTCTGGCAGGTGCACCGCTCCACCCTGGTGCGGGTGGCCGCCATCGAAGAGGTGCGGCGCGACGAGCGCGGCCTCCTGCTGCGGCTGCGCGGCCACGCCCGCCCGCTGGAGGTGAGCCGCGGCTACGCCCACCTGTTCCAGCGGATGTAGGCGTCAATCCATGCGGAAGGCCAGCGTGGTCTGCTGCAGCTTTTCCGCCACCACCGCCAGCTCTCGCGTCGCCTGCGAGAACACATCCACCGCCACGCCGTTTTCCTTGGACATCGCGGCGATGGCCTCCACTCGCCCCGCCAGATCGGTGCTAGCCTGGCGCTGCTCGCCCACCGCCATCGCGATCTCGTTGATCGCCGACACCACGCCGGCCGCGCGCTCTTCCACCGTGCTGATGGTGGCCGACGCGTTTTCCGCCGCCACCACCACGTCGGCGACGATCTGCCGGCTGCTGCGCATGCCGCTCACCGCCTCGCGCGCGCCGTCCTGGATCTTGCCTATCATATTGGTGATTTCCTGGGCCGAGCTGGTGGTGCGCTCGGCCAGCTTGCGCACCTCGTCCGCCACCACCGCGAAGCCGCGGCCCTGCTCGCCGGCCCGCGCCGCCTCGATCGCCGCGTTCAGCGCCAAGAGGTTGGTTTGATCGGCCACGTCCTTGATCACGGTGGCGATGCTGCCGATTTGCTGCGCCTGGTCGGACAGCGACTCCAGGCTGTCGGCCGAGCTGGTCACGCTCTCGTTGACACGCTTCACCCGGGTGGTGGAGTCCTGCACGTCCTTGTTGCCGGCCTTGGCCTGCAGGCCGGCTTCCGCCGCCTGCTCGTTGGCCTGGCCGGCGTTGCTGGCGCACAGGTCTATGCTCACCGTCAGCTCTTCCAGCGACGCCGCCGCGCTGGAGGTGGCGTTCACCTGCTGGCCTATGCTGGCGCTGACCTGCTCGGTGGAGGCCGCCAGTTGTTCCGAAGTGGCCGCCACGCTGGCGGCGGAACGCACGATCTCGCCCACGGTGCTGCGCAAGCGCTGCTGGGTATCGGACAGCGAGCGCATCATGTCGGCGACTTCATCCTTGCCGCTTACCCTGATCTCGCCGGTCAGGTCGCCGGCCCCCATCTTCTCCATCGCCCGGCAGGCTTCCTTCAGGCTGCCGACAATGCCGGCCTGGATGGCCAGCCCCAGCGCGGCCAGCGCCGCCAGGCCGATCGCCAGCACCGCGATGGACATGGTGCGCAGCGCCTGGTACTTGGCTTGGGCGTTGTCCAGCGCCTGGTCGGCCAGTTTCAGATTGATCGCCGACAGGTCCTTCAAAATGTCATCCGCCGCCTGGAACGCCGGCCTGCACTGTTTGGCCATCACATCCAGCGCCTTCTTGTTGCCCTCGCCATTGCCGGTGTCGGCATAGCTGAATTCCCTCATTTGCTTGCACGGCACCTCCATCGCCGCCCAGGCGGCGTCGAAGCGCTTCAGGCCATCCACTTCGGGCGGGGTCAGATCCGTCTTTCGATACAAGTCAAGGTAGCGCCTGGTTTCCGCCTCCTGCTCGCCGCGCTTGGCCAGGACCTGATCCATCACCGTCTTCTCGGTTTCGGAGATGTAGCGATAGTCTGAGCGGCTGACATAGGTCGCCATTTTGCTGGCCTGCCCCAGCAGATACACAGGCGCCAGCGCGTTGTCATGCATGCCGCGGGTCAGGTCGAACATGCTGGACGCGCCGAAAATGCCATTGGCGCCAATGATGAGCGAAGCCAGCACGCCAAGCACGATCAGGCCGAAAATCTTGGCGCGGATGCTGAATTGGGCGAGAAGGGATATCACGCTAGGCTCCCTATATATCGGTAGTTGTACATAGCGTTTTAGTTTGGAATCAGACTAATAACCAGACAGGAGCGGCCCAACAACATCGCCCGCCCCCCTATCAATCCTTCAGCGACTTCCGGTAGAAAATTCGGCTGTGGCCGGGAGGGTAGTCGTCCAGTTCGCCGAAGCGCTGGTAGCCCTGTTTTTCGTAAAAGCCGGGCGCCTGGAAGCTGTGGGTATCCACCCAGGCGCCGACGCAGCCGCGCGCCCTGGCTTCGGCCTCGGCTTCTTCCATCAGCCGCTGCCCCAGGCCCTGCCCCTTGGCCGCCGTCGGCGCGGCCAACAGCTGGGTGTATAGCCAGCCGAAACAGGTGTAGCCCCACAAACCGCCCTCGATCTCTCCGGACTCGTTCTGCACGCTGATAACCAGCGGGCGATAGTCCAGTTCGCCCATCCGGCTCTCGTTATACGCCCGCAAGGGCACGCCTATCGCCGCGCGGACCGTGTCGTCCGCCACATCGCTCAGCACGGTTGTGTACTGCATATTGCTTTTCTTTCTTGTCGTTGTCGTCAATCATCGCGCCCGCGGCTGATCGCGCGGGCGCGCCCGAATCTCACTCCGCCACCACGATGCCCACGCCGCGGCCTCGCGGATCGGATGCGGTTTCGGTCTTGTCGCCGCTCACCCTCACCGCCTGGATGTCGCCCATCCGCCAGCCCTGATCCTTCAGCGTGTAGCCCATCGCCTTCAGGTCCTGGGCTGCCTGCCCGGCCAGCGGCGCGTACTGGTCGTAGAAAATGGTGTCCTTGGGCAGCAGCTGGTGATGGACGCGCTGCGCCGCCACCGCGTCCTTCAGCGGCAGCTTGTAGTCGTACAGATTGTTCAGCACCTGGAAGATGGAGGTGAAGATGCGCGAGCCGCCGGGCGTGCCGATCACCAGTTCCACCTTGCCGTCGCGGGTGACGATGGTGGGCGACATCGACGACAGCATGCGCTTGCCCGGCGCGATGGCGTTGGCGTCCTTGCCCACCACGCCGAAGGCGTTGGCCACGCCCGGCTTGGCGCTGAAGTCGTCCATTTCGTCGTTGAGCAGGAAGCCCGCGCCCTTGACCACCACGCCGCTGCCGAAATCGAAATTCAGCGTATAGGTGTTGGCCACCGCGTTGCCCCAGCGGTCGACAATGGAGAAGTGGGTGGTCTGCCGCGGGTCCAGCCCCGGCTTGATGTCCGGCGTCGGCGAGATGGCCGTCGGGTTGATCTCGGCCGCGCGGCGTTTCAGATAGGCCGGGTCGGTCAGCTGCGCCACCGGCGTCTTGACGTAGTCCGGGTCGCCCAGATAGTCGGCGCGGTCGGCGAACACCCGCTTCTCGATTTCCGCCAGCAGATGGATGTAGCGGGCGGAATTGAGCGCCACGCCGGTGAAATCCGACGCGCGCTCCTGCTTGATGGTCAGCAGCTGCGCCAGCGCCACTCCGCCGGAACTGGGCGGCGGCGCGGTGTACACCACCCTGTCGCGCCAATCGATGCGAACCGGCTCCCGCCATTTGGCGCGGTAGTCGTTCAGATCGTCGGCGCTGATCAGACCGTTGTCGCGCCGCATCTGCGCCACCAGCAGCTTGGCGGTTTCGCCTTGGTAGAATTCAGCCGCGCCAAAGCGGGCGATGCGCTTCAAAGTGGCCGCCAGCTCCGGCTGGCGGAAGGTTTCGCCGCCCTTCATCTTGCCGAAGTACTGGGCGAAATTGGTTTTCCCCTCGAACAGCTTCACCGCCTCGTCGCGGTACTGGTACTGGCGCGGCGCCACGACGAAGCCTTGCTCGGCATAGCCTATCGCCGGCTCCAGCAGTTGCTTCCACTGCAGCTTGCCGAAACGCTGGTGCGCCTGCCACAAGCCCATCACCGTGCCTGGCACGCCGGCGGCGCGCGCGCCCACCAGGCTCATTTCCGGCACCACCTTGCCGCTCTTGTCCAGATACATGTCGCGGCTGGCCGCCTTGGGTGCCGCCTCGCGGTAGTCGAGAAAATACGGTTTGCCCGCCTGGTAGAGGGTCATGAAGCCGCCGCCGCCGATATTGCCCGCCTCGGGGTAGGTGACGGCCAGCGTGAAGGCGGTGGCCACCGCCGCGTCCACCGCGTTGCCGCCCGCCTTCAGAATACGGGCCGCCACATCGGCGCCGTACTGATCTGGGGCGGCTACCGCCGCCTGGCCGGCCAGAACCGGCAGGCAGATCAACCATAGGCCACCGCCAAGCAACGCGTTGCGGGATCGGAAAATCACACTCATCACACACCTCCCAGAGAACGGACCTACCATGCTTATGCCATTTGTTAAGAAAATGTGCCACAGATTCAAGACAAACGCGATGATTAAATACATCGCGGGACTTTGATAACGTTTGAATAAAAAGATCGCGAGAAACCTGCTAAACGTCTTATAAATAAAAACAGACGCTTGCCGCCAAACGCGATTTTCCCGCCGGCAAGCCAGGCGAAAGCAGCGCCTGGGCCAGAGCAGGCCGACGCGGAGGCTCGCGCCTCGTCGGCAGGTCCCAACCGGATGGAGCCGCGATGCCTCACCATATCCTGATCGCAGAGGATAGCCCTAGCCAGCGCCAACTGCTGGCCAAGCTATGCCGCCGCCTTCCCGGCGTTGAGGTTCATGAAGCCTCGGATGGCCGCTGGGCCTTGCAACTGGCGCAACAGATCACCCAGCTGGATCTGGTGATCACCGACGTCAACATGCCCGGCATGGATGGCATCGCGCTGGTGCAGGCGATGTCCCGGCTAGTGACGCTGCCGGCGCTGATGTTTCTCAGCGGCGATGTGCCCGAGCTACTGTCCGGCTGCACCCGGGCGGCGGAAGAGTTGGGATTTTCCCATGTCGGCCACTGCGCCAAACCGGTGGACCCGAATGAACTGCTGGCCCAGTTGCGTCTGATGCTGGAGCGCCAAACCGGCGGCACAGGGCCGGAAATCCACATCACGCTGGCCGACATCATGTCCGGTCTCGCCCACAACCAGTTTTGCGCCTACTACCAGCCCATCTTCGACCAGTACAGCCGCCAGGCTGTGCAACTGGAGGCGCTGGCGCGCTGGCAGCACCCGGCTCACGGCCTGCTGGGGCCCCAGTTCTTCATTGGCAGACTGGAGCATGACGACGCCATCATGCTGCTGACGCGCCGCATGGTGCAGACCTCGCTGGACTTGCTGGACCGCCAGCCCTGGACCCGCGGCTTGCGGGTCTCGCTGAACCTGTCGCGCAGTCTGCTGCACGACGGCGATTTCTTCGACTGGCTGCTGCAGGAAATGGAGACGCGCCGCATCGAGCCCTCTCGCATCGTGCTGGAAATCACCGAGACGCTGGCCTTCAACAACCTGGGCAACACGCTGGCCTCGCTGCTGCGCATGCGCATGCGCGGCTTCGAGCTGTCGCTGGACGACTACGGCACAGGCCACACCACGCTGGAGCACGTGCGAGATCTGCCGCTGACCGAATTGAAGCTGGACCGCACCTTGATTCACGACATCCACCGCGACCGCCGCAGCTGGAGCATCCTGAAGGCCACGGTTGACATGGGCCGCCAGCTGGGACTGCGCATGGTGGCGGAAGGCGTACAGAACCCGGACGATTTCACCTACCTGCGCAAACACTATCCAGACCTGCTGCTGCAAGGCTATTACCTGGCGATGCCGGCGCCGGCCAGCGAGCTGCGGCAGCGCCTGCGCTGGATGGCCGACGGCGCCGACTCGGCCTCCGCCTGACCCGCGCTCAGACCCCATCGAGCGCGGCGCGCAATGCCCTCACCTTGGCCGCCAGCGTTTCCTCGCGCGCGAATTCATCGCCGGCCGCTCCCATGCTGACGCCATCGCGCCGGTAGCGCATCGCGCTCGCCGCCGCGCCGCGCGCCGAGGCGTGGAATTCGCGGCAGCCGCTCACGGCGGCCAGCTCGGCGATGTTCTCCGCCCGCACGCCCGCCCCAGGCATCACCGCCAGGCGCTCACCCGCTTGCCCGCGCAGCGCTGCCAACAAAGCGGCCCCCTGCGGCGCCGTCGCCGCCTGGCCGGAGCTCAGCAACCGGACGCAGCCGGCTGCGATCACGTCCTCCAGCGCCTGCGCCGGCTCGCGCGCCATGTCGAACGCGCGGTGGAAAGTCACCGCCATCGGTCCGGCCAGCGCCACCAGCCGGCGCGTCCGCGCCAGGTCCACGTCGCCATCGGCGGTCAGCAGGCCCAGCACCACGCCATCCAGCCCCAGGCGGCGACACGCTTCGACATCATGCGCCATCGCCTCGAACTCCAGTTCCGTGTACAGGAAGTCGCCTCCGCGCGGGCGAATGATGGCGTGCAGCTTGATCTCCATCTTGTCGCGCGCCGTCGCCAACACGCCATAGGACGGCGTGGTGCCGCCCTCCCCCAGGTTGTCGCACAGCTCCACCCGGTCGGCGCCGCCGGCTTGCGCGGCGAGACAGGACGCCAGCGAGCCGGCGCAGATTTCCAGGATGCTGCTCATTTCGTTCCTTTCTTTTTCCCATTCCCGATCAACCCCGCCCCTAAAACGCCCGCGCGCATGAAAAAACCGCCGGCGCGAAACGCGGCGGCGGCTTGGGAGAACGGAGAGGCGCTCAAGTGACTTTCATGCCCCGGCTGGCGAACAGCTCGCGCGCATGCGCGGCCTGCTCGGCGGTGGGAATAGGCGTGTCGTCCAGTTGGTACGCCATGCCCAGCTGCGCCCATTTGTCCTTGCCCAACTGGTGGAAAGGCAGCACTTCTACCCGCTCCACTACATCGCCCAGCCCGGCGATGAAATCGGCCAGGCGCTCGATGTCGGCGTCGCCATCGGTCAGCCCCGGCACCAACACGTAGCGTATCCACATTTTCTTGCCCAGCCGCTTCAGGCGCTGGGCGAAGTCCAGCGTCGGCTGCAGCGGCTGGCCAGTCAACGCCTGGTATTTGTCGGGGTCGGAATGCTTGATGTCCAGCATCACCAGGTCCACGTCGCCGAACCACTCGTCGGACACCCGCTCGTGCAGGAAACCCTGGGTGTCCAGCGCGGTATGCAGGCCGAAGCGCTGCTTGATCGCATGGAACAGCTCGCCGACAAACTCGTGCTGCATCAGCGGCTCGCCGCCGGAAATGGTGACGCCGCCGGCGAACTTGAGAAACCGCGCGTAGGGCGCCACTTCGGACAGCGCCTGCTCCACCGTCACCTGGCGGCCGTTGTGCAGCTTCCAGGTGTCGGGGTTGTGACAGTACAGGCAGCGGAATTGACAGCCCGAGGTGAAGAACACGAAACGCATGCCGGGGCCGTCGACGCCAGCGCCGCTTTCGGTGGAATGCAAATAGCCTAGGGTGTCGGTGCTGACAGCTTGAGCGGTGTAGTCTGCGGCGATGGGTGGGGTCATTGCCGTATCTCCGGTGTATCCATGAAAAAGGCGGGGCGTTCCAGGAGGAAGCCCCGCCCATTGCTGCTTGAGGCTAATTCAGCTTACATCTTGCCGTGGAAGGTGCGGTTGATCACGTCCATCTGCTGCTCGCGGGTCAGCTTGATGAAGTTCACGGCGTAGCCCGACACGCGGATGGTCAGCTGCGGGTACAGTTCCGGATGCTCCATCGCGTCGAGCAGGGTTTCGCGCTTGAACACGTTGACGTTGACGTGGAAGCCGCCGCCGGCGATGTTGCGCTCGCCGCCTTCGCAATCGAACGGCGTGCAGTTGGCGCTGCTGAACTCGGTGGGGTGCGCGGAGCAGAAGCCATCCAGGCAGTTGGCCAGGTTCAGGATGCGCTCTTCCGCGGTGTGGCCCAGCGCGTCAGGCGTGGCGGAAGCGGTCCAGCTGATGCCGTCCAGAGCCGAGTCGTACGGCAGCTTGGCCACCGAGGCGCCCGCGGCGACAAAGCCCTTCACGTCGCGGCCGTTCATCGGGTTGGCGCCCGGGGAGAACGGTTCGCCGGCGCGGCGGCCGTCCGGGGTGTTGCCGGTCTTCTTGCCGTACACCACGTTGGAAGTGATGGTCAGCACCGACTGGGTCGGCTTGGAATCGCGGTAGAAGTACGGCTGGGCCTTGATCTTGTCCATGAAGGACTGGGTCAGCCACACGGCGATGTCGTCCACGCGGTCGTCGTTGTTGCCGTAAGCCGGGTAGTCGCCTTCGATCTTGTAGTCGACCGCCAGGCCATCTTCATTGCGGATGATGTGGACCTTGGCGAACTTGACTGCGGACAGCGAGTCGGCGGCCACGGACAGGCCGGCGATGCCGCAAGCCATGGTGCGGACGATGTCGCGGTCGTGCAGCGCCATTTCGATGCGTTCGTAGGCGTACTTGTCGTGCATGTAGTGGATGCAGTTCAGCGCCTTGACGTAGGTGGCGGCCAGCCAGTCCATCATCTTCTCGAACTTGGGCATCAGCTCTTCGTAGGTCAGCACGTCGCCGGTGATCGGCTCGAAGCCCTTGGCCACCAGCGCGCCGGATTTCTCGTCGCGGCCGCCGTTGATCGCGTACAGCATGGCCTTGGCCAGGTTGGCGCGGGCGCCGAAGAACTGCATCTGCTTGCCGATCTTCATCGCCGACACGCAGCAGGCGATGCCGTAGTCGTCGCCCCAGTAAGGCAGCATCAGATCGTCGTTTTCGTACTGGATGGCGCTGGTGTCGATGGACACCTTGGCGCAGAAGTTCTTGAAGCCTTGCGGGAAGCGGGTGGACCACAGCACGGTCAGGTTCGGTTCCGGCGCCGGGCCCAGGTTGTACAGGGTGTTCAGGAAACGGAAGCTGTTCTTGGTCACCAGAGTGCGGCCATCTTGGCCCATGCCGCCGATGGATTCGGTCACCCAGGTCGGATCGCCGGAGAACAGTTGATCGTATTCCGGAGTGCGCAGGAAGCGGACGATGCGCAGCTTGATCACCAGATCGTCGATCATTTCCTGGGCTTGCTCTTCGCTCAGCTCGCCGGCGGCGATGTCGCGCTCGATGTACACGTCCAGGAAGGTGGACACGCGGCCGAAGGACATGGCGGCGCCGTTTTGTTCCTTCACGGCGGCCAGGTAGGCGAAGTACACCCATTGCACCGCTTCGCGGGCGTTGGCGGCCGGGCGGCTGATGTCGTAGCCGTACTTGGCTGCCATCTGCTTCAGCTCGTCCAGCGCGCGGAATTGTTCGGACAGCTCTTCGCGCTGACGCATCACTTCGTCGGTGAAGGCGACATTGTCCAGTTCATGGAACACTTGCTGGCGCTCGGCGCGCAGGAAGTCGGTGCCGTACAGGGCCACGCGGCGGTAGTCGCCGATGATGCGGCCGCGGCCGTAGGCGTCAGGCAGGCCGGTGATCACGCCGGACTTGCGGCAAGCCATGATTTCCGGGGTGTAGACATCGAACACGCCCTGGTTATGGCTCTTGCGATACTTTTCCCACACTTCCTTGATCATCGGGTCCAGCTTGAAGCCGAAGGCTTCCAGACCGTTTTCGACCATGCGCAGGCCGCCGTTCGGCATGATGGCGCGCTTCAGCGGCGCGTCGGTCTGCAGGCCGACGATCACTTCATTGGCCTGGTCGATGTAGCCTGCGTCGTGCGCGGTGATGGAGGAGCCGCGGTCGGCGGAAACGTCCAGCACGCCCTTGGCGCGTTCCTGCTTCAGCAGTTCGCCCAGAGTGTCCCACAGCTTCTTGGTGCGATCGGTGGCGCCAGCCAGGAAGCTGTCGTCGCCTTCGTACGGCTGATAGTTCAGCTGAATGAAGTTGCGGACATCGACTTTGCTCTGCCATTCGCCGGCGGCGAAATCACGCCAGGGGTTGGCTTGGGTAGCGTTTTGAGTGATGGCGTCCATCTGGGGCCTCCTTCTTGGCTCAGTCCAGTAAGTGTTGGATATTGAACAAATGGTACATTCGGATTCGAAAATCTTGTTTGATATTCATCAACTGGAGACTGGCTTGCCGCCACTTTCCATCGTGCGCCGCACAAAACCGAATGCGTTCAACAGCCCTGTCATTTCAATAGTTTACAACAAAATCGGCGCCGTACCGCGTGTACCGCGCCGACTACATTCACAATCGAACATCATTGAATCAGATGAAAAGCGAACGCGCGGCGCGTTCGCCTGACAGTCAGACCTTGGCCAGCGTGTGTCGTTCCAGGCAGAACACCACCAGGCCCACGCCCACGGCGCCGCCTACGATATTGCCCAGCGTGGCCGGCACCATATTATGCAGGATATCCGCCCACTCCAGCCCGGCCATGCCCTGCAGCTTGGCCAGCGCGAAAAATGCCATGTTGGCGATGCTGTGCTCGAAGCCGGAGAAAAAGAACACGAACACCAGCAACATGATGATCAACAAGCGGGCAGCCTCGTTGGCCAGGCGCATCGGCACCCACACCGCCAGGCAGATCACCCAGTTGCACAGCACGCCCTTCCAGAAGATCTCCATCGACGACGCGTGCACCTTGTGCTCCACCACGTTGAACAACAGGTGGCCGGCCGGCAAAGCCCCCATGCCGCCGGCGCCGGCCAGCACCGCGACGAACAGCAACACGCCGATCAGGTTGCCGACATACACCATCGTCCAGCTGCGCAGCAGGTTGCAGGTTCGGCACTGGCCGCTGAGGCGGCCGACGGTGAAATACATCACGTTGCTGGTGAACAGCTCCACCTTGCAGACGATGATGCTGACCAGCGCCACGCCGAAGAAACCGGAGGTGGCGATGTAATAGCCGGAATCCCCGGCGGCGAAGAATACCTGGCCCAGCTTCAGGCTGACGGCGAGGACGACGGCGATCAGCGCGCCGGCCATGGCCGCGCTGAGCAGGTAGCGGCCGGGCTCGGACAGCAGCACCTTCTGTTTGCTGGCGGCCTCGTCGACCACGTAGGCGAGAGTAGAGGAGTGGCTCATTTCGTGTTGTCTCTTCAATAGTGGGTAAGCTGGCGCGGTTCGGTTCGAGGCTTGCGCTTCGCATCCGGTGCGACTTCACGAAAATTTTATGTTCGTTTTAGGAAATTTGTGTTTGATAACAATCAATACAATATCCCATCGCGAACCAGCCCGCCCGCCATGCCGGCCCCGCCAGTCCAAGCCTCCGCCCCAGCATCGACCACCAGCGGCGAGATCGCCCAATGCTTTGATCTTGAAAGCCATTCACAAAGCCAAAACCTGCCACCTCCCTGCCAAGCGCTCCCGCTCAAGCCAACCGAAAGGCGCGCTTGTCGCGCCAGGCCTTGGTTTTTCGCGGCCACCGTCAGCGCAGTCACTTAAATCGAAAATTTGAATGTTCATTTTTGATAATTAATTTTCAGTTTCGAAAATATTTTGCACGTCTATCGCATGTAGACCATGCTATTTCGAACAATTATAACCACAAGCGAACCGGCAATGACACCCGCTACGCCACCTATGCGGCCCCGAGCCGAAGACAGTAAAAACATATTAAATATCAATACGTTACATCAAAACAAACCCAAACAGCCAACCATCAATCAGAAATTCGCGCAGTGAGAAGCTGACGATTTGAGCACTCTCACAGCGGCCGCGGCGATCGAGAATCGCGCACAATTGTTGTCGAGCAATTACTCCAACTCGAGAAAGATGCCAGCTATAAATTGCAAACGATGAGAAATTTGAAAAATTAGAATAAATTTTGAATTTTAAAACTATACAGGTTTAAAGATTCACTGATTTTAATATCAAGCAATTTTATTTCAATAAAAAGACAAACAAATAACTTAATGTTTTCGATTTCCGCCATTTTATCGTGTTCATTTGTTCATTTGGTGACAAATTTATCTTGATTAGAATCAACTGATGTTCTTAAATGTGTACCTTTCCGACTACAAAGCACTTACGATGAGCAGCAAGTCAGCCGGCAACGCTACCACCGCTCGGGAACGCGCCGGCCAGAACAGCTTTCTCCCGATGGCCTGAATCCACTGACAACGACGCAGGGCATCGGACCCAAGTAATTGCGAATATTTCGTTTTGTAAAAGGCACCTCATCATGTCTCAAGCAATCGCCTCTACCGCTCCCCGTTCCGGCTCGTCCGGATGGACCAAGCACGACACCACCTGGATGCTCGGCCTCTATGGCACCGCCATCGGCGCCGGCGTCCTGTTCCTTCCGATCAACGCCGGCATCGGCGGCCTGTGGCCTCTGATGCTGATGGCCATCCTGGCCCTGCCGCTGACCTTCTTCGCCCACCGCGGCCTGACCCGCTTCGTGTTGTCCGGCAGCAAGGAAGGCGCGGACATCACCGAAGTGGTGGAAGAACACTTCGGCCTCGGCGCCGGCAAGATCATCACCCTGCTCTACTTCTTCGCGATCTACCCGATTCTGTTGATGTACAGCGTGGCCATCACCAACACGGTGCTGTCCTTCCTCAACAACCAGCTGCACATCGACGTGGGCACCGGCATCGCCACCCGCGCCGTGTTCTCGCTGGCGCTGAT
Organism: Chromobacterium phragmitis; assembly: GCF_003325475.1. NCBI lineage: Bacteria > Pseudomonadati > Pseudomonadota > Betaproteobacteria > Neisseriales > Chromobacteriaceae > Chromobacterium > Chromobacterium phragmitis. The sequence goes on along the minus strand of NZ_CP029495.1, from coordinate 3,052,706 downwards.
CCTGGGCCTGATGTCCATCGTGCGCCTGGGCGGCCAGATGATCGTCAAGGCGATGAGCATCCTGGTTTACCCGTTCGTGGTGGTGCTGATGCTGCTGGCGCTGTACCTGATCCCGCAATGGAGCGACACCGCCATCCGCCACGCCGGCAGCCTGGGCGACGCCCTGTCCAGCGGCGCCTTCTACAAGACGCTCTGGCTGGCCATCCCGGTGATGGTGTTCTCCTTCAACCACTCGCCCATCATCTCGTCCTTCTCCGTTGACCAGCGCAAGCTGCACGGCGACGACGCCGAGCCGGCATCCAGCCGCGTGCTGATCCGCGCCCACACCATGATGGTGCTGACCGTGATGTTCTTCGTGTTCAGCTGCGTGTTCAGCCTGAGCCCGGCCGACCTGGCCGCCGCCAAGGCCCAGAACATTTCCATCCTGTCCTACCTGGCCAACCACTTCCAAAACCCGGTGATGGAATGGGTTGCCCCGATCATCGCCATGGTTGCCATCAGCAAGTCTTTCCTGGGCCACTACCTGGGCGCCAAGGAAGGCTTCAACGGCCTGGTGATCAAGCAGCTGCGCCAGAACGGCAAGACCATTGAGTCTTCCAAGCTGGACCGCTACACCGCCATCTTCATGATCGTGACCTGCTGGATCATCGCCACCATCAACCCGTCCATCCTGGGTATGATTGAAACCCTGGGCGGCCCGGTGATCGCGATGCTGCTGTTCCTGATGCCGATGTACGCCATCCAGAAAGTGCCGGCGATGAAGAAGTACTCCGGCGCCGCCAGCAACATCTTCGTGACGCTGATCGGCCTGATCGCCATCTCCGCCATCTTCTACGATCTGATCGCCTGATCGTAAGCCAACAGGCCCCCCGCCCTTGCCGGGCAGGGGGATTGGGACTCTGTCCTCAGACCGCGGATTCCAGCGCTGAAACAGAGCGGCCCGGCAAAACCGGGCCCTCCCAGACCTCTCCCAATCGCGCGCTCGCAGCCGCCGGCCTGTTCTCCTTCCGCACTAGCTTCAAAGAGGTAGCATCATGTTCAGCATGAGCGACATCTACAAAATCGGCGTAGGCCCCTCCAGTTCCCACACCGTCGGCCCGATGAAGGCTGGCCACCAGTTCCTTGGCGCGCTCAAGGAAACCGGCAAATTCAACCAAGTCGACCGCGTCCATGTGGACTGCTTCGGCTCCCTGGCCTTGACCGGCAAGGGCCACTGCACCGACCAGGCCATCATCCTGGGCCTGGCCGGCAACCTGCCGGACACCGTGGACCCGGACGCCACCGCCAACCTGATGGCCGATGTGGAAAAAACCAGCCAGCTGACGCTGGGCCGCACCCACCAGCGCGTGGCTTTCGGCATGGACTTCCACACCGCCAATCTGCCGCTGCACGAAAACGGCATGCAGATCCACGCCTACATCGGCGATGAAAAAGTGCTGACCAAGACTTACTACTCGATCGGCGGCGGCTTCATCGTCGACGAGGAGCACTTCAACCAATCGAGCTGCAGCGACACCCCGGTGCCGTACCACTTCGTCACCGCCCAGCAATTGATGGACATGTGCGAAGAAACCGGCCTGTCCATCGCCGCGCTGGTGATGGAAAACGAAAAGGCCTTCCACGAAGCGGGCGAGGTGCAAGCGCACTTCCGCCGCGTGTGGGAAGTGATGAAGAGCAGCATCGAGCGCGGCATGCGCACCGAGGGCAATCTGCCCGGCCCGATGCGCATTCCGCGCCGCGCCCCGGCGCTGCACCGGATGCTGACCAGCTCGCTGACCGTGGCCAAAGACCCGATGAGCGTGATGGACTGGGTCAATATGTACGCGATGGCCATGTCCGAGGAAAACGCGGCCGGCGGCCGCGTGGTCACCGCCCCGACCAACGGCGCCTGCGGCATCGTGCCGGCGGTGCTGGCCTATTACAACCACTTCATCCAGCCGCTGGACGACGACAGCTGCCTGCGCTTCTTCCTGTCCTCCGGCGCCATCGGCTGCCTGTTCAAGCTGAACGCGTCCATCTCCGGCGCCGAAGTGGGCTGCCAGGGCGAAGTGGGCGTGGCCTGTTCCATGGCCGCGGCCGGTTTGACCGAGTTGATGGGCGGCAGCCCGTCGCAAGTGTGCATGGCCGCTGAAATCGCCATGGAGCACAACCTGGGCCTGACTTGCGACCCGGTGGCCGGCCAGGTGCAAATTCCATGCATCGAGCGCAACGCCATCGCCGCGGTCAAGGCCATCAACGCCGCCCGCATGGCCATGCACCGCGTCAGCAGCCCCAAGGTGTCGCTGGACAAGGTGATCGCCGCCATGTACGAAACCGGCAAGGACATGGACGCCAAGTACCGCGAAACCTCCTGCGGCGGCCTCGCGCTGCAGATCAAGGTGGAAAGCAAGGTCGTGCCGACCCAGGCCATCCGCTGGGTGGACGACGCAGCCTGATCCTCCGCGCAGCGCCCTCCGAGAACCGCCGGTTTGGCCGGCGGTTTTTTTGCGTGTGGCGCGCGTGGCCACACCGCGCGAGCCCCGTCCGGACAGCATCCTCCGCCGCCAAGACCATTCCCCCCTGACCGTTCTACCCCAAACAGACCTGTCTTTTCTATCAGTATTCCGCCCTCCGTTGTGCGGCGCGGCACATACTCGCCGCATAACTGGTCCCGAACCGTCTCCTCAAAGCCGCCAGAGCCTACCCGCCCGCACCGGGCGTCGCGTCCCGCGAATCCGATGCCCACGACAATAACTCGCTAACTGCCGTGTCTTTTCCTTTTTGGGGCATGAATCGGCCATGCGCTTACCCTGCGCAGGGCTGAGTTTTTTCATCCATCCCGAGCAAGGCGCCGCTCCGCGTCCAAGACGCGGCGTCCGCCATGGAGATTCGCAATGAGTTTGATCAGAGTCGGCCTTGTCGGCATCGGCGCGCAAATGCAGGAAAACCTGCTGCCGTCCCTGCTGCAGATGCAGGACATCCGGATCGTCGCCGCCTGCGACAGCGATCTGGAACGGGCGCGCCGCGTCCATCGCTTCATTTCCGACATTCCGGTGCTGGACAACGTGCCCGAGCTGCTGAACCGCGTCCCGCTGGACGCGGTCGTGATGGCGGGGCCGCCCCAGCTGCACTTCGAAATGGGGCTGCTGGCGATGGGGAAAGGAGTCAACGTATTCGTCGAAAAACCGCCCTGCTCGACGCTGGAGGAACTGGAGACATTGATCGACGCCGCCCGTCTCAGCCAGGTGGCGACCGGCGTAGGCATGAATTTCAAGTTCGCGCGTCCGGTGCGCCAATTGCGCGAAATGACGCAGGCCGAGGAGTTCGGCGAAACGCTGCACATCCAGCTCAACCACTACGCCAACAAGCCGCGCGCGCCGCTGTGGGGGCTGGACTCAACGCTGCGCTCCTTCCTGCTGGCCCAGGCCATCCACACGATAGATCTGGCCATCACCTTCGGCGACGGCGAGCTGCGCCGCGCGCAATCCAGCGTGCAGCGCCACGGCGACGCGCTGATCGTCAAGGCAGACATGGCCTTTTCCTCCGGCGCCACCGCCAGCCTGCTGGCCGGCACCAGCTTCCCCTACTTCGAGTTCGACATGAAGCTGGTCGGCTCCAGCTCCACGCTGGTGGAACTGGACAATCTGTGGAACATCACGCTGCACGAGCCGGAACACTCCACCCGCGCTACCGGCGCCGCCAAACGCTGGCGCGGCGCCTGGCAGCCAGGGCCGCTGGACTCCGGCTACGAGCGCAGCGGCTACCACGGCGAGCTGCACCACTTTTTCCAGGCGATACGCGAGCGCCGCCGCTTCGAGGCCGACTTCGCCAGCCTGCTGCCCACCTATCGCGTGATCGAGGAAATCTGCGCCGCCGATGCCGTGGCCCAGGGACTGCAGAACGCGCACAACCGGATACGCACCGGCCTAGTCTCCATGCCGCTGTGAACCCAAGGGGAACCACATGACTGTCACCCTATCCCACGCCGCCGATATCGCCATCTCGGACAAGTACCGGCCGCAATGCCCCGATGACCTCCCGGCCTTGCAGCAGGCGCTGCAAGGCGCGCTGTCCGGCACCAGCGACACCGTCGTCGAGTACGAGCGGGCGCTGGCCGGCTGGTTCGATGCCCGCGAAGCCATCGCCGTATCCTCCGGCGGCGCCGCGCTCAGCGTGGCGCTGTTCGCAGCCGGCGTGAGGCCCGGCGACGACGTGCTGCTGACGCCAAGCTGCCCGCTGTGCACCGTTTTCCCGGTCATCGCCGCCGGCGCCAACCCGGTTTTCGTCGATACCCGCGAGCACGGCTTCGGCGCCGATCCGGACTCGGTGCGCGACCGCGTCTCCGGACGCGCCGCTGCGCTGATCGACATCCCGATGTGGGGCTATCCCACCGAGGTCGATTCGCTGCGGGAACTGGCCGATTCGCTGGAATTGAAGCTGATCCTGGACTTGGCCCACTCGCACGGCAGCACGCTGCGCGGCCGCCACCTGTCGTCATACGGCCACCTGTCCTGCTTCAGCACCCACGAGCGCAAGCCGCTGGCCACCGGCGAAGGCGGTTTCGTGCTGACGGACGACGCGGAGCTGGCCGAGCGCTGCCGCTCCTACAGCCGCTTCGGCAATCTCAACGGCAGCGATTTCGGACTCAACTACAAGCTGGCCGCGCTGCCGGCGGCGCTGGGCCGCAGCCGCCTGGCCGCGCTGACCGAACAAATAGACCGCCGCCGCGCCAATGCCCGCCATCTGCTGCAACGCCTGCGCCACCCGCAAGTGCGGGAAAAGCGGATCATCGACGGCGGCAACCCCAACTATTACTTCCTGAACCTGGAGCTGGATTTCGCCGACAACCGAGCCTTCATCGATTATCTGGACGCGCGCGGCATCCCCTCCGACATCAAGCGCTACGGCTGCCAGGCGCTGTACCGTTTCCCGGCGCTGACGCAGTACCGCCGCGCCTGCCCCAACGCCGAGGCGCTGCTGGCCGCCATGACCACGCTGCCGGTCCATCCCGCGCTGAACGAGGCAGAGCTGGACTACATGGCCGAAGTCATCAATGGATACCAGGCGCCATGATCAGCGAACGCGACATGCAGCGCGCCAGCCTGGAACGGCACTTCACCGCCTCCGCCTTCGTGCTCAATCCTCACCGCGAAGTGCTGCTGCTGCGCCACCGCAAACTGGGAGTCTGGCTGTACCCGGGCGGCCATGTGGAACGACACGAGACGCCGGACGAGGCGGCGCTGCGCGAAGTGCGCGAGGAAACCGGCATCCACGCGAGAATGCTGGGCGCGCGCGACGCCGAGCTGGATGACCGGGAGGCCGACGTCGCCGCGATGAGCCTCCCCTACCGGATGCTGAGCGAGTACATCGCCGATCCGAAAACCCCGCACTACCACCTGGACCTGATCTACCTGTGTGCCACGCCCGAACGCCGCTGCCCGCCTGGCCGCGAAGCGGTGGAGGTCGGCTTTTTCCCCCGCGAGCGGCTGGACGCGCTGCCCATGTTCGACAACTTCCGCCGGATGCTGGAGCGCTTGTTCGATGACCCCGCAGTGTGGCAGGCGGTGCAGGAAGGAGTCCGCTCATGAGCGCGCTCTCGCTGGAAGCGCGGCGCATCCCGGAAACCTGCATCCACGACGCGCCGGACGACATCGTCGAGCTGTCCCGCGCGCTGCGAAACGGCCTGTCCGGCACCGCCGGCATCGTCTCAGAATACGAGGCGGCGCTGGCCGCGCTCTACGGCGTGCCGCATGTGATCGCCGTATCCTCCGGCGCCGCCTCGGTCCATGCCGCGCTTGCCGGAATCGATTTCGAGCCTGGAGACGAAGTGGTGCTGGCGCCGACCTGCCCGATCTGCACGGTGCTGCCCATCCTGGCGCAGGGTCTGGTACCTGTATTCTGCGACGTGGCACCGGATAGTTTCGGCCTGGATCCGGATGATTTATTGCGTTGCCTGGGTCCGCGCACCCGCGCCGCGATCGAAGTGCCGATGTGGGGCTACCCGGTGCGCTCGGACCAGACGTGGACTTTGCTGCGAGAACGCGGCATCACGCTGATCCAGGATCTGGCCCACTGCCATTTGACCCGCCTGAACGGAAAGTGGCTGGCTCGCGTCGGCGAAATCTGCTGCTTCAGCACCCACGATTGCAAGTTCATGTCCACCGGCGAGGGCGGCTTCGTGATGACCACGTCCGCCAAGCGGGCCGAGCGCATCCGCGCCTACACCCGCTTCGGCGATCTGACCGGGGAAAGCGTGGGCGTCAATCTGAAGCTGGGCGGCCTGCAGGCCGCGCTGGGCCTATCGCGCAGCCGTCGCCTGCTCTCCCATCTGGACATCCGCCAGCGCAACCGCGAACGGCTGCTCTCCGCGCTGGACAACCCGGCGTTCCGGGAACTGCCGCAGCCTGCCGGCGGCGAAGCCAACGGCTACGCGCTGCTGCTGCAGGCAGTGGGTCATGACGGCCGCCGATTGGTGCGTTACCAAATGGCGCGCGGCATCCCGTCCGACATCGGCAAATACGACAACCAGCCGCTGTACCAGCTGCCGCTGCTGGCGCCTTACCGGCGCGAATGTCCAAACGCCGCCCGCCTGCTGCGCTCGCTGACCACGGTGCCGCTGCATCCGGATTTGGACAACAGCGACCTCGACTACATCGCGAGGACATTGAATGACTACGTCCCGAACTGAAGGCCGCCACGCGGTGGTACTGGGCGGCAGCGTAGCCGGCTGCCTGGCGGCAGCCGTGCTGGCTCGCCGTTATCCGCGGGTGACCATCGTGGAAAAGAGCGACTTTCACGACGAAACCGGCGGGCGCCACAGCGTGCCGCAGGAACACCATGTCCATCTGCTGCTGCAGCGGGGCAAGGAAATCATGGAGGCCACCTTCCCCGGCTTCCTGTCGGAACTGGAGCAGGCTGGCGCGCTGGTTGCCGACCTGGGCCACGACGTCAAGTGGTACCAGGCGGAACGCTGGAAAAACCGCTACCGCTGCGGCATCCACGCTCATTACTGCAGCCGCCGGCTGATCGATACCCATTTGCGCCGCCGCGTTTCGCGGCTGCCTCAAGTGACCGTGCTGTCGCATACCCAGGTTGAAGGGTTGGACCTTCGCCGCGACGGCGACGCCCTGGCTATCGGCGGCGCGCGCCTGCGCAACGACGACCACGCCTGGCAGCTGGAGGCCGACGCGCTGGTGGACGCCAGCGGCCGCGGCACCCGTCTGCCCGGATGGCTGGAAACGGCCGGCTGCGGCGCGGTGGAAAAGAGCATGGTGAAAACCGACCTAGGCTACGCCTCGCGCATCTATCGCCGCCGCCCGGAGTTCGCCGGGCAATGGAAGGTGCTGCTGGTGCTGGCCACGCCGCCGCATCAGCGCGCGATGGGCGTGATCAGCCCGATAGAAGGCGACCGCTGGATGGTGACTACCGGCGGCTGGTTCGGCCACTATCCGGACCGCGACCCCGACGCCTTTCTGAAAGCCTTGGCCGCGCTGCCGATGCCGGACATCCATCAAGTGATACGCGATGCCGAGCCGCTGTCAGACGTATCCGTCTTCCGCATGCCCGGCAGCCTGCGCCGCCATTACGACCAGCTGCCGCGCTGGCCGGACGGCCTGCTGGCGGTAGGCGACGCGCTGGGCAGCATGAATCCGCTGTACAGCCAGGGCATGACGCTGTGCGCGCTGGAGGCCGAATGCCTGGGCCAGAACCTGGACGCGCTGCTGGCCGGCGGACTCGGCTTCCAAGAGTTGCAGGAAAAGCTGTGCCGGGTGCTGGACCCCGCCTGGCAGATGGCGGTCACCGAAGACCTGCGCTTTCCGGAAACCGAGGGCGAACGCGACTGGCGAACCCGTTTCCTGCACTGGTACGGCGCCGGCCTGACGCGTCTGTCCGCCTACCACCGCGGCGCGCTGGAAGCCCAGATCGGCGTCAGCAACCTGATCGCCAGCCCATCCCGGCTGTACGCGCCGCCCATCGCCGCGCGCATCCTGCTCGGCTCGCTGTTGCCCGACGGAGACCGCCCATGAGCGCGGCGTGGCTGGACGGGGTCAGCCATCTGGTGTTCGACTGGAACGGCACCCTGATCGACGACATTGATCTGGCAGTGGCTTCGGTGAACCGCTGCTGCGCGCGCTTCGGCGCAGAGCCGGTCACACGCGAGCGCTACCGGCGCGAGTTCGGCTTCCCGATCGTCGAGTTCTACGCTCGACTGGGTTTCGACTTCAATCGCCATCCGTTCGCCGACATCGTCGCCGTCTACCTCGAGCATTTCGACGCCTATGTCGCGCGCTGTCCCATGCAAGACAGCGTCGCGGAGCTTCTTGAGCTCGCCGCGGCCCGCGGCATCGGCGCATCGGTGCTGTCGGCATCGCAAAACAGCGTGCTGTTGCGCACGCTGGACGCCAAGCGACTGCTTGGCAGCTTCCAACACGTGGTCGGCCTGGACCACACCCACGCTTCGGGCAAACGGGATGAAGCCCTGGCATTGCAAGCTCGGCTGGCGCTGCCGCCGGCAGATACGCTGTTCATCGGCGACACGCTGCACGACTGCGAGGTGGCGCGGCATGTGGGCTGGCGCGCGCTGCTGGTGGAGACCGGCCACCAGGACCGCGCGCGGCTCGACGAAGGCGGCGTGCCTGTCTTCGCCAGTCTGGCGGCGCTAGTACAGGCATTGTCCGCGCCGGCCGAGGCGGGAGAACCCTCATGAATTCCCTCGATTTCCTGCTGGCGATGCTGGCAGCCTCGCTGGCGATGCGCGGCATCGTCTATATCTATTACCGCGACAGCGGACCGGTGATGCGCAGGCTGCGGCTGCTGCCTCGCGTCAACGACAATCCGGAAACCTACTACCGTCCACTCGACAATTGGCTCGCGCCGCTGCCCTTCGTCTGGACCTGGCTGGACATCGTAGCGGCAGTGATGGCGGCCGCCCTGGCCGATTCCGCCGTCGGTTGGGCGCTGGTGACGCTGTGGAGCGGCGGCCGCATGCGCGCGCTGCAGGAGTTCGGCCACAACGCCGTCCATTTCGCGCTATGTCCATCCCATGCCTGGCAATGGTGGCTGAGCGACATCTTCTACCAATTCCCGGTGTTCAAACGCGACATGCACAGCCGGCACAAAACCCACGGCGACCATCACCGCAAGCCCAACCATCCGGAGCTGGACCCCAACCGCGCGCGGGTATTCGCCGGCGGCTACGCATCCGGCCTGTCCGACTTCGCCTTTCTCGCCCGGCTGTTTTATCCACTGAGCCCCGCCGGATTCTGGAACAACCTCGTCACCATGACCCGCAACAGCCTGCTCAACCACTCGCGAGCGACTGCGCTCGCCCGCTGCATCGCGCTGCTCGCCGTCTGCGTCCTGCTCTACTGGGCCGGCGGCTGGCCCGGAGTCGCCTTCGGCTGGCTGCTGCCGCTGTTCACCTCATACGCCGTGTTCGCCTGGGTGTCGTTGCTGGCCGAGCATCGCTGGTTCGTGCCCGGCTTCCCGCTGGAGCGGCTGGAGCTGGAGTATTTGATGGGTCGCCCCACCGATTACTCCGGCATCGGCGGCTGGCTGGTCCGGGTGTTCATCGCCCCCACCTCTGACGCCTACCACCTCGCCCACTCGCTGTATCCCGGCGTGCGCTGGAACTACCTGCCGGCGATAGACCGGCACCTGAAAATCCACGACCCTCGCTACACCGACCAAGCCAGCGAGGGTCTGTTGTTCCGCAGCGGCCACGCGCCGTCGGCCCTATCCGAGCTGCGCGAACGGCTGGTGGCCGCGCCGCTGGCCGGCCGACTCCCCACCCAAGGACTACGTCATGAATGAAATTCACTCGGCGCGCATCGGCATCATTGGCGGCAGCGGCTTCCAACGGCTGCTAGGCCTCACCGACTCGCGCGCCCATCATTGCGCCACCGCTTTCGGCGCGCCGTCATCGCCAGTGATCACAGGCTATCTGTGCGGCGTGCCGGTGGCCTTCCTGCAGCGGCATGGTCCCGGCCACACCATACCGCCCGCTGCGATCAACGCCAAAGCCAACATCGCCGCGCTGCGCAGCGTGGGCTGCACCCAGATCCTGTCGATGAGCGCGGTGGGCAGCCTGAGCGAAGATGTGCCGCCCGGCCATTTCGTGCTGATCGACCAATTCATCGACCGCACGCTGATGCGCGACAAAACCTTCTTCGGCCCCGGCTTGGTCGGCCACGTGCCTTTCGGCGACCCTGTCTGCGGCCGCATGCGCGAGACGCTGGCCGACAGCGCCGCAACCATGGGCGTGCCGGCGCAAAACGGCGGCACCTATGTAGTGATGGAGGGGCCGCAGTTCTCCACCCGCGCCGAATCCCGTCTTTACCGCCAATGGGGCGGCACCGTGATAGGCATGACGGCGATGCCGGAAGCCAAACTCGCCCGCGAGGCCGAGCTCTGCTACGCGCTGGTGGCCATCCCCACCGACTACGACTGCTGGCTCGAATCGCAGCAGCCGGTCAACGCTGCGCTGGTAGCGGAGCGGATGGCCGAAATCGGCGACAGCGCTCGCAAACTGGTGGAGGACGCGGTGCAAAAAATGAACCGCCATGCCGGCGGCTGCCGCTGCGGTTGCGACCGCGCGCTGGATACCGCCATCATGACCGCGCCCGAACAGCGCGACCCCGCCATGCTGGCGCGGCTGCTGACCGTCGCGCCCAACGCAGACCGATTGATCAATCAATAAAAGGAAGACCCATGAGCGATGTCGCCGCCACCCAAGAACGGGTTCGTATCCAACGCGTGGAAGTGCTGTCCGACGACTGGCACGTGCTGCGCAAGACCACCTTCGACTACCAGCGACGCGACGGCAGCTGGCAAACGCTGTCGCGCGAAACCTATGACCGCGGCAACGGCGCGACTATCCTGCTGTACAACCGCGCGCGCCGCACCGTCATCCTGACCCGCCAGTTCCGTTTTCCCGCATTCGTCAACGGCCATGACGGCATGTTGATAGAAACCTGCGCCGGCCTGCTGGACCAGGATGACGCGGAAACCTGCATCCGCCGCGAAACCGAGGAAGAGACCGGTTACCGGATAGACAACGTCCGCAAAGTGTTCGAAGCCTTCATGAGCCCAGGCTCGGTCACGGAAAAGCTGTTCTTCTTCGTCGGCGAGTACCATCCGCGCGACAAGATTGGAAATGGCGGCGGCGTGGAGGCCGACGGCGAGGAGCTGGAAGTGCTGGAGCTGCCGCTGAGCCAGGCTCTGGCGATGGTGGACGGCGGCGACATCGCCGACGGCAAGACCATCATGCTGCTGCAATACGCGCAGCTGCACAGGCTGCTGGACTAGCGGCCGCCCGGTCACGCTCAGGAGAACGCCATGCCGGACCATGCTCCGCCCTTCCGCCGAGACGGCCCCACCTGGTTCCTGTATCTGGTGCTGGCCGTATTCGGTTTCCAGCAATCGGTGCTGGGTTCCACTCTCCCCTTTTTACGAGGAGAGTTCCGCTATGATCCGATCCAGGTGGGCTGGCACTTCAGTTGCTACGCCGCCGGCTTGGTGGCATCCGGTCTTTTTGGCGGCTGGCTGCTATCCCGATTGCGCCTGGGACCGTTACTGCGGGGTTCGGCCATCGCCATGGTCTTGGCCGTGCTCTCCATCACCCAAGCGCGAGGCTTCGCCGGCACGCTGGCCGCCGCGGCAGCCATGGGGCTGACCGGCGGCGCGCTGCAGTCTGCGGTGCAGGCAGGCCTGGCCTGGCACCAGGCTGAACACCGCGACATCGCGCTGGTGGAGGCCTTCATCTTCGCCGGCGCCGGCGTGCTGTCCGGCCCATTGCTGGTTGGCCAGTTGGCCACGCTTGGCCTGCCCTGGCGTGCGACGTTGCTGGCCGCCGCGCTGGCGTTGGCGCTGGTCATGCTGCTGCCCCCGCCCGAGGCCCGCCCTGCCCGCCAGTCCCGCCGCGACGGCGCAGCCTCCCGCGACGGCGTGCCGCTGGCTGTGGCCATATGCTGGGCTTCCGTTCTGCTGGGCATAGGCGCGGAATGGGGCATAGGCTTCTGGGGAGCCCAGTTTCTGGAGGGCAGGCTGGGCCTGGGGCCTGCGCCGGCCGTCAGCCTGATGTCGGTATTTTTCGGCGGCACCGTGTTCGGCCGCGTCGTGTCCAGCCGGCTGCTGGCCAAATTCGATGGCCGCGCCATGCTGCTGGCTGCCACGCTGCTGGGCAGCGGCGCCATCTTCACGCTGTGGGCCAGCAGCGTGCCCACGGTCACCATAGCCGCGCTGGCATTGGCCGGCATGTGCCTGGGCAATTTCTTTCCGCTTTTGATCAGCAACGCCGTTCGTCTGGAGCCGGGCTATGTCCAGCTGATTTCAGTCGGCGCCACTCAGGCCGTTGGCATATCCCTCTTGGCGATACCCATCGTTTTGGGCTATATCGGCCAGGTGGCGGGGCTGATCAATGCCATAGGCATGCTGACCATCCTGCCTCTGCTGATGGCCGCCGCCTGCCTTGCGGCCGGCTACCGGCACGCCCTGCCGCACAAGGCCTGAGACTGGCATAAGAAAGGAAAACGATGAGCCAAGCCGACTTCTCGCTGCTGTTCGATCTGGACGGCACGCTGGTAGACACCGACATCCTGCACTTCGGGGCTTATCAGACGCTGCTGGCCGATCACAAACGCAGCATCACCATGCAGATTTATAAAGAGCGCATCATGGGCGCCTCCAACGACGCGATCATGCGCGAACTGTTTCCCGACCTGTCGCGCGACAGCCATCGCCGCCTGGCGGAACGCAAGGAGGAGCTGTTCCGCGCCGCCATCGGCACGCTGGAACCCACGCCCGGGGTATTGGCGCTGTTCGAATGGGCGGAGGCGCGCAAAGTCCCCATCGCTGTGGTCACCAATGCGCCGCGCACCAATGCGGAACGCATGCTGGCCGGGCTTGAGCTGCTGGGGCGCATAGACGCGCTGGTGATAGGCGAAGAGTTGCCCCGCGGCAAGCCGGATCCGCTGCCTTATCTGACCGGACTCCAGCGGCTGGGCGGCCGGGCCGAGCGCGCGCTGGCATTCGAAGACTCGCTGTCCGGCGTGCGCGCCGCCAGCGGCGCGGGCATCCACACCTATGGCGTCGGTTCGGCCTTGCCTGCAGCCGTCTTGCGGGAGGCTGGCGCGGACGAAGTGATCGCCGACTTCACCGTCCCGGCCCTATGGAGCCGGCTGGATGGATTGGCGCTGCGCGCAGTGGCAGAGGAGTCCGGCGCATGAGCCCCGCCATCCCTCCCCCCGGCCTGCCCGCGGACGCCGTCCTCATCGATGCCGCCACCGGCAGCGGCGCCGCTGGACGTCTGATAGCCTTCAGCGCCTTCGAGCCCTACGAACTCGCGGACTATCTGGAAGCGCTAAGCCACCTGATGCCGGACGTTGCCATCGACGTGTGGCGCATGCCCACCTCCAGCCTCACGGCATTTCTGCTGGCCGGCGCGGAAGGCGATCTGGTGCTGGGCTGGGCCGATACCGCCGCCCAAAGCCCCGGCATCGCCCCCCGCATCGCCCCGCCGCCGCGCGGCGCAGGCTGCGACGCCGACGGCTTCTGCCGCCCCACCGGTTTCTCGCTGGCCTTTGTCGCCGACCCCGCGCTGCTGCGTTCCCGCGGCATCGGCCTGCCCTCGCGCTGGACCGATCTGGCCGCTCCGGCGCTGAAAGGCGCATTGCTGTTTCCCGACCCGCGCCGCTCCGGCGCAGGCTATCTGGCGCTGACCACCATCCTGCAATACTACGGTTCCGAAGACGGCTGGCGGCTGATGGTGGAAATAGACCGCAATGTGCTCGACTACCCCGGCTCCGCCTGGGAGCCGGCGGCGCGCGTCGGCGAAGGCGAAGCGGCGCTGGGCATCACCGTGCGCGTCTCCGCTCGACGCCGCCTCCGCGACAACCCGGCGCTGGAACTGGCCCTGCCTCACGAGGCCATAGGCGCCGAGGCCGAAGTCTACGGCATCCTGGCCGCCAGCAAGCAGCAGGCGCTGGCGCGGCGGGTGCTGGAGTGGGTGATGTCGGACGAGGCCTCCTCGCTGTACCGCCATCACGCCAAGCTGCTGCTGCGCGAAGAGCGCGAAGCTGGACTATTCGCCATCAACTCCGAGCGGGCCAGCCGGGAGCGGCCCGCCATTCTGCAACGCTTCGACGCGCTGATGCGCATGCGCGCCGCGCGCGGCACCCGCACGGAGGCTATACGATGATCACCCGCTCCGCATTCGGCACCCTGCCCGGCGGCGAAACCGTCGAACGGCTAGAGCTGGCGCTAGGCAACGGCTTCAGCGCCGCCATCCTGGCCTGGGGCGCGACATTGCAATCGCTGCGCTGCCCGGACCGCGAGGGCCGCTTCGACTCCGTGGTGCTGGGCTACACCCGGCTTGACGACTATCGTCAGGCCGGCGGCAGGCTGGGCGCCACCATGGGCCGCTACGCCAACCGCATCGAAAACGGCCGCTTCCAGCTGGACGGCCGCTGGCATCAGGTGGACCTGAACGAAGGCAGCCACGCGATACACGGCGGACCGGAAGGCTTCGATCGCCGCCTGTGGCAAGTCGCGGCTGTGATCGACCTGCCGGACCGGCCCGAGGTGGTGCTGCGGCTGGACAGCCCTGACGGCGATCAAGGCTTCCCCGGAAAGCTGATATTCACCGTCAGCTACGCGCTGCGGCCACCCGGCGACCTGGTGATCAGCTACGAAGCCAGCTGCGACCGCCCCACGGTATTCAATACCACCAACCACGCCTATTTCAACTTGGCCGGCGAGGGCAGCGGCAGCGCGCTGGGGCACCGGCTGGCCATCCTGGCCGACCACTTTCTTCCGGTGACGGAAGAATTGATTCCCACCGGAGAAGTCCGCGCGGTCCAGGGAACGGTGTTCGATTTCCGCGAGCCCAAGCCTCTGGGACAGGACATCCGCGCCGACGATACGCAGATTCGCCTGGGACGCGGCTATGACCACTGCTACGTATTGTCTCGCGACGGCGCGGAACCCTATCCGCGCCTGGCCGCACGCGTGGCGGAGGATGGCTGCGGACGGCGGCTGGACGTGCTCACCACCGAGCCCGGACTGCAACTGCACAGCGGCAACGTGCTCACCGGCCGCTACCGCGGCGCGTCCGGCCGAGCCTACCGGCAGTCCGACGGCTTCTGCCTGGAAACCCAGCATTTCCCCAACGCACCGAATGTCGCCCACTTCCCAAGCGCCGTATTGCGCCCGGAGCACCCCTACCGCAGCACCACCATCTATCGGCTGGGCGTCACGCCCCCCTCCCCGCGCTGACGCGTCGAACCCATCTCTCCAGGCCGCGCGTCGCGCCCTCGCGGCCGCCAAAGTTTTGACCAAATGGATTGCCAGCCGGCTAGCAGCCCGCCTACCATGGCGGCGGATCAAGAAAGAGCCCGCCATGCCGCAAGCCGATTTCACCCTGCTGTTCGATCTGGACGGCACCCTGGCCAACACCGACGCACTCCATTTCCGCGCCTTCCGCGCCCTGCTGGCCGAACATGGCCGCGAGCTGGACCACGACAGCTATCTCCTGCACGTGCATGGCTCCAGCAATGAAGCCATCATGCGCGCGCTGCTGCCCCACCTTCCGGAACGGCACCGCGAGCTAGCCGAGCGCAAGGAAGCGCTGTTCCGCGCCACGCTCGGCCAAGTGGAAGCGACACCCGGAGCGCCGCGGCTGTTCGACTGGGCACAGTCCCGCGGCGCAGCCATAGCCGTGGTCACCAACGCGCCCCGCGCCAACGCGGAGCTGATGCTGGAGCGCCTGGGCCTGGCCTCCCTGGTGGATGCGCTGGTGATAGGCGATGAACTGGCTTACGGCAAACCCCACCCGCTGCCTTATCTTGCCGGCCTGGCCCGCCTGGGCGGCGATGCCGCCCGCGCCTGCGCCTTCGAAGACTCGCCATCCGGCATCCGCTCGGCCAAGCAGGCCGGCCTGCACACCTTCGCCCTCGCCGGCACGCTGCCGCCCGCCGCGCTGTTCGAAGCCGGCGCCGACTCGGCAATCCCCGATTTCAACGCCCCGGAACTCTGGCGCTGGCTGGAACATGCTTGCGAGCGGCGCCCTGCCTGACCGCAACCTCCCACGGCCTCAGGCGATGGCGGAGTAGATTCCGCAAGCGATCAAGCAGCAGCCGCATCCACGTTCCAGCCAAGCGCCGCCGGCCCCGCCCAAGACGCCTGCCAGCATCTTCGCAGCGGCCGCGCACAACAGAAACACCGCCAGCACCGTCGCTAGAAATAATGGCCCCAGCCACAGCATCTGCCGCCACACATCCTGATCCGGTCGGATGAACTGCGGAAAATACACCGCCAAAAAACCGATGATCTTAGGATTGAGCAGCGTGGTCGCCACGCCTCGGCGGAAACCGCCCGCCTCGTCGGCCGCCGCACCGCCTCCAGCCAAGCACAACTGCGCTCCCCCCAAATACAGAAGATATCCCGCGCCCAGCCATTTCAAAATCGACAGCGCCAACGGCTCGGCGCGCGCCAGCGCCCCCAATCCTCCCAGCACCGCCAGCAACAAGATGGCGTCCGCCAGCACAACGCCCAGGGAAACGGCGGCCCCGGCGCGCCATCCCCGCTGGATCGCTGCGCCGACGATCAGCAATAAAGATGGCCCAGGCAACAGCGTGACCAAAATGGTGGCGGCAATGAAGCTCCAGATCATATCGCCCCCCTCACCGCAGCAAACCCAGGCTGCCGGTCAGTTGCCGCACCCGCTTGGCCGGTCCGCACAGCGCCAGCCCCTGGTAGTCGATATCCGCCTCCGCCGTAGCCGCCAGCTCAGCCGCGTACTCCTGATAGCTGCGCGTCCGCAACGTGGCGCTGGTCAGCTCCACCAGCGTCAGCTCAGTGGAAAAAGCGCGGGCGGCGGCGCGCAATTCCCGCAACTGGCTTGCGCTTCCGCGCAGCACAGGTATGGGCACCGTGGTGATGCCCGTCCGCAACCCGCCTTGAGCGTCGGGCAAATCCCCCCCCACCAACGCCGGGCGGAGCTTGCCCAGAGACATGGCCAACACGGCGGCGGTATTGGCGATGATACCGAGCGGCAGTTCGGGATTGATAATGACAACGCAGCGGATAGCGCTCATGGAGCCTCCTGGTGATGAATGAACCGCTCCACTATGCATGCCCGCCAACTACGCTACAATCCAGATCAAATAGAATTCACTAATCGAAAAAATAGAACAATGATAGACGAGCTTCGCGCGCTGGCTGTATTCGCCAAAGCAGTGGAAACCGGCTCCTTCCGCGCCGCAGCGCGGACGCTGGCGCTATCCCCCTCGGTAGTGAGCCATCATGTCTCCCAGCTGGAAAACAAACTGGGAACCGCCTTGCTATACCGCTCCACCCGCAAGCTGTCGATGACGCAGGATGGCCAGGCGCTCTACAGCCATGCCCAGGCCATGCTGCAAGCGGCGGAAAGCGGCCTCAACGCGCTGGCGGGCAGAGCCGCGGAACCCTCCGGCAGTCTTAGTCTGACCCTTCCCGCTTTCTTCGCCCGCAGCCCGCTCACCGATCAATTGGCCGCATTCTCCCGGATGTATCCCAAAGTGGAATTAGCGCTGGACTTCAGCGATGAAAAGCGAGACTTGATACGCGATGGCATAGACCTGGCCATCCGCATCGGCGAGCTGCCGGACAGCGCCCTGAAGTCCCGCCGCCTGTTCGATATGCCGCGCCTCACCGTAGCCGCGCCCTCGCTGCTGGCGGAACGCGAAGCGCCACGCGTCCCGATGGAACTGGCCAACTGGCCTTGGCTGGGCATGCGCATGCGGCCCAATCGCAAAACGCTGAGCCTGGACCCCGATGAAGCGCAAACCTTCGCCTTCCAACCGCGCCTGACAGTCAACAGCATAGATGCCGCCTGCCGGCTCGCCATCGCCGGCTGCGGCCTGGCCACGCCGCCAGCTTTCCTGGTGCAGGAGGATATCGCCGCCGGGCGGCTGGCAACCGTCCTGCCGGAATGGCAAGTGGAGGCGCTAGGCGTCTACGCCGTTTGGCCCGCCAATGCGGCGCGGGAAAGCCTGACGCTGAGGCTGGTGGAGCATCTGGCTGGCGAAAACGGTCGCGCAGGCAAACCGTCCCAAGACCGATGAGTCAAACAAACAGGAACCACAGCAACTGCACCGTGAGGATAATCTCGTATCCGGCGGCGGTTCATCCCCGCGTATGCGGGGAACACTCCATCGGGTCGATTCCCAGTACCTGGGCGACCGGTTCATCCCCGCGTATGCGGGGAACACAATCGCGTTGCCGTTGCTGTCGTTGAGACTGACGGTTCATCCCCGCGTATGCGGGGAACACGGTGGCGAGAAAGGGCGTGGTCGTTGAAACGGCGGTTCATCCCCGCGTATGCGGGGAACACTGACGGTGGCGGGTCGCAAGGGTAATGCCGAGCGGTTCATCCCCGCGTATGCGGGGAACACGCACACATGGCAGACATCAGGCTTTCCGTTGTACGGTTCATCCCCGCGTATGCGGGGAACACTGGCAAAATCCCAGACGGATCTGATTGAACGACGGTTCATCCCCGCGTATGCGGGGAACACACAGCGTCTGTACGATTTTCTGCGTGATGTGGCGGTTCATCCCCGCGTATGCGGGGAACACCGGCCGCCGCTTCGCGGTCTCCCGAGCCGATCCGGTTCATCCCCGCGTATGCGGGGAACACTTGCTCGAACAGAGGCATAAGAGCATGTAGACGCGGTTCATCCCCGCGTATGCGGGGAACACGCTTAATGAATGTGTCGCCATGCCCAGCGCCCCGGTTCATCCCCGCGTATGCGGGGAACACGCTCTATCAGCAACATGGACGGTGACAATTTCCGGTTCATCCCCGCGTATGCGGGGAACACCCTCCAGGTACACTCTGGAGTTGTCGCGAGCTCGGTTCATCCCCGCGTATGCGGGGAACACCAAATGGTGATTTGCGTAGCCGCTGAACTCACCGGTTCATCCCCGCGTATGCGGGGAACACGCGGCATCACCCGGCAGCCTGTACAGCCAGTACGGTTCATCCCCGCGTATGCGGGGAACACTTACCAGCCTCGCTCCGTTGCTTGACATTGGCCGGTTCATCCCCGCGTATGCGGGGAACACTGGCCCATGAGATCGATGACTGAGTCCATCCATGGTTCATCCCCGCGTATGCGGGGAACACCCGCTGCCGGAGCTGCTGCGTTCGGATTCCAGCGGTTCATCCCCGCGTATGCGGGGAACACATTTGATGATCCAGGTGACTATTAGCGGTCAGCTGGTTCATCCCCGCGTATGCGGGGAACACGTCGCAAATCAGGGCCAGCTCTTCCTGCGTCCCTGGTTCATCCCCGCGTATGCGGGGAACACTCGTACGCCGCGTCGCGGCGCCCAGCGTTGCTCGGTTCATCCCCGCGTATGCGGGGAACACACCAGCGCACCGTCGATGCTGGAGCGGTAGGCCGGTTCATCCCCGCGTATGCGGGGAACACGTCTCCAGCCACGTCAGCGAAACCCCCAGCGCCGGTTCATCCCCGCGTATGCGGGGAACACAGCCCATAGCGGGGTTGCGCTCAGATCCAGGGCGGTTCATCCCCGCGTATGCGGGGAACACATGGTGGTGCCGCCGTCGCCGGTTGCGTGGTCCGGTTCATCCCCGCGTATGCGGGGAACACACCAGCGTCCGGTATTCCACGTCGTAGCCCAGCGGTTCATCCCCGCGTATGCGGGGAACACCGGCGCAAATAGCTGGGATGGAACGCTGGGTACGGTTCATCCCCGCGTATGCGGGGAACACTGCCATACACGTCGTTCACGGTCACCGTAGTGCGGTTCATCCCCGCGTATGCGGGGAACACGCGAGCTGGACGCATGGATTGATGGATTCACGCGGTTCATCCCCGCGTATGCGGGGAACACGCGTGGATCGTAAGCGCACCGATGGCACAGGCCGGTTCATCCCCGCGTATGCGGGGAACACTTCGGCGAGGCGCTGCAGCGCGGTGTGTCCTACGGTTCATCCCCGCGTATGCGGGGAACACGCCTTCATCACGTCCAGCTCATCGCACAACGCCGGTTCATCCCCGCGTATGCGGGGAACACTGGCGGCCGTGCCTCCCAATATTTCGTCGAGGCGGTTCATCCCCGCGTATGCGGGGAACACATTCGCCGGCGCCGAAATCAGGGTGCTGCCCCCGGTTCATCCCCGCGTATGCGGGGAACACTACAGGTCCAGCGAGATGTTGTTGGTCAGCGTCGGTTCATCCCCGCGTATGCGGGGAACACCTGTCCGCCGCTGTTGCGGTCAGGTCGTTGAACGGTTCATCCCCGCGTATGCGGGGAACACCTACTGGTGGTAACGGTGTCGGCGGCGACAGACGGTTCATCCCCGCGTATGCGGGGAACACGGCGTGAGTACGTAAAAACCACAGGTTGGAGACGGTTCATCCCCGCGTATGCGGGGAACACACCAGCGCGCCATCGATGCTGGAGCGGTACGCCGGTTCATCCCCGCGTATGCGGGGAACACGATTCCAATAAATTTTGTAACGTCATTTCGGTCGGTTCATCCCCGCGTATGCGGGGAACACTCCAATTACAAGTCAATGATTTTGCAAAGAAAAAATACCACTCAAAAATCTACCGATTTTTAAAGAGCCAAACCTCTCTTCCAAACAGCCTCGTCCAGCCCCTATTCGCCCGCCTCTTCCGACACGGCAGGCGGCAGGAAAGACACCAATTTCGCGCCATCGAACTCCGCCGGCACGCGGCGGTTGGCCCCAAGGGTGACGAAGTCGAAGCCGGCCTCGGCAGCAGCCTGCCAGGCCATCACCGCGTTGCCGTCTTCCAATCCTTCTTCCACCTGTTGCCACAGGTAGTCGCGGATTTTGCGGTTGTAGGCCCCCACGTAAACGCCGGCGCGGATTTCCAGGAGCCAGATCGCCATCCGGCCGCGCAGCCGGGGCGGCGCGTTTTCAAGCACGATGACCAACATCGCCCAACCCCTCGTCTTCCGGAAACGCCGCGTCCACCACCCCTTGGGCCTCTGGCCTGTCCAGACCGCCGGCATCCAGCATGGTTTCGATGTCCGGGATGATGCGCTCCAGCAGTCGCGTCTTGCGGAACATGTCGCGGCAGCGCTGGCGCACTTCGCGCTCCACGTTGTGCACCGGCTTGCCGGCGACGGCGAAGGCCACCGGCACCACGGTTTCGAATTTATAAACGTCTGCCACGTCGTAGACAAAGGACAGCGGCTTGCCGCTGTGGATGAAGCCGATGGCCGGCGCGTAGCCGGCCGCCAGCACCGCCGCCTCGGTCACGCCATACAGGCAGGCGGTGGCGGCGGACAAGCAGCGGTTGGGGATGTCGGCCTGGTCCCAGTCTTCGCGGTCGTAATTGCGCGCCTGCCATTTGACGCCGTACTGCTGCGCCAGCTGCTGGTACATGGCCCGCACCCGCGCGCCCTCGATGCCGCGCAGCTGCTCCACGCTGCGCTTCTGCGGCGGCTCTTCGCCAAAGCGGCGGCGGTACATCTCCCGCACCACCTTCAGCCGCGCGTCTTCGTCCAGCGCCAGCCGCGCCTGGTACAGCAGCCGGTCGGCGCGCGCGCCGCCGGGCTGGCCGGCCGAATACAGCCGCACCCCGGCCTCGCCCACCCACACCAACAGCGTGCCCACCTGAGCCGCCAGCTTGCAGGCGGCGTGCGACACCCGCACGCCCGGCTCCAGCATCAAGCACGCCACGCCACCCACCGGGATGTGGGTGCGCACGCCAGTGGCGTCCACCGCGACGAAAGCGCCGTCCAGCACGTCCAGCTGGCAGCGCTCGACAAACAAAACCGAAAGCCGCTCCTTGATGGGAAGCGGCTTCAAGGGCGGGAGGGGTTGGCTCATCCCAATTCCTTTACAGCGGCGCCAGAGACAGCAGGCCCAACCCCATAGCTTTGGCGTGCCCCAAGCCGGAAGCCATGGCCAAGCGCAATTTCTGCGCATCGTCCACCGCCAGCACCCCGTCAAAGCGCACAGCCTGCACCGTGATCAAGCGACCAGGCTTGCGTAGCCGCCATTGTTGGCTTAGGCCACGTTGCACATGTTGGACCACCGCGCCGGACTTCTCCAGTTGGCGCGCCAACCAAGTCAGCTGTTCCTCCTCCGCCTGCAAACCGTAGCGCTTGCCCTCCCTGGTGACCGTGGGATTGGCCAACAAGCGGAAAAAATAGCGCTTATCGGTCTGCACCAGCGTATCCAACAACAGCGGCTTGCTGGCGACATTCAACAGATGAGAAAGCGGTTGCCAGTTTCCAGGCTGCTCGGACTGGACCAGCACCACAGCCTCGCCTTGCGTGGCGTCATGCCGCTCCAGCCGCCACAGAAAGCGCGCAGGCTTGGCATGCTCATCTGCCGCAAATGCCCGGCACAAACTCCTGTGCATGTCATAAGCGTTGGCCAGATCGCGGCGCGCGGCGGCCTGCCTAGCGTCAAGCCTCAATTGCGTCAGGTACATTAACCACCTCCGGCTTAACAAAACGCGGCCCAAAGCGGCGCTCGGCGAAGGGCGCCACTGGTTGGTCCAAGCGCACCGCGCCTTCGCTTGGATGCTCGCTCATCAGGCGCAAGGGCTGGCCCTTATGCTCGGCACGACATGCCGTCACTCTCGGCCAATGCGCAAGCAGCGCGTGGGCATCTCCGTCCTGAACGCCATGAGGAAACCACACCGGCAAAGATGGAGGCATGGCCTTGCGCCCAAGAGACAAAGGCCACACGGGACGCTGCAAGGCCTGCTGTATGGTTGCCAGCAAACCATGCTCGCCCTCCAACGCCACCAAAAAAGCCGAATCGGCCAGGTAATAGCGCGGACTGATCACCGTGCGTTTGGCGTCTGCCTTACCAGAGGCGAGCAAGACGCCGGTCGCCGTCTGGTAATCGCGCATCAACAGCCCTTCTCGATCCACGCGCACGCTCATTTTCAACGCGGCCAAGTCGTCCAGCGGCTCGGTGCGGTCCCTTCCCAGCGCCGCGCAGATCAGACCCAGTACGCCGGACTTGGATGGCTCCAGGCCGCTGTCGCGCTCATCGAAACGACTGGTCGTGCCCCAGGACTGCATGGGACCGGCCAGCCTCAGCAGCAGCGTGGCCATTTCACATCTCCAGCTTGGCGCGGACCTGCGCCACCACCCAATCGGCAAGCGCGTTCAAGCTGGGCAGCTTTTCGCCTTTGCCCGCAGGCCAAGCGCCGGACAAATCGATATACGCCCAAGCGTCGTTCGCGTCACCATAGATGCCGGACAGATTGCTGTCGTAGTCGGCCAGCGCGGCTACCGATGGCGAGGTCAGCGCTTCGCCGCCGCGCGCGTACACCGGCTTTTCAAAAGCATTGGCCAGATTCAGCGGGCTGGCGTGACGAATGGCCACGCCGATGAAGCTGGGAGGGTTATGCGCGGCAAAGGTGTTTTGCTTGCCGGTGGGAATGGCGCGCGCCGTCGCCAGAGTCAAGGCTCGCAGGCCAGTCAGGGCCAACTCGCCATCATGCTGCAGATTGGCCGCCAGTTTGACGGGGTCCACCATCGAATAGCGGTAGAAGGTGGCGGAATTGAATTCCACCTGCCCTATCATGCCGGCGCCGGTCTCATCCGCGCCGCCCATATCGTCCACTGCGGTGAAATAGTCGAACTCGCGCTCCACGCGATGCGTGCTGATCGCGTGCGCCACCTGGCAGGCGGCATCCTGGTTCACTTCCGGCAGGTCGGCCAGCATTCGCCCAAACAAGGCCACATCCAGCGCCTTGCCGCCATTCATGATGGACTTCGCCTGCTTCACCACCTCGGCCGGCGCGCTGGCCTTGGCGTCCTTCTTGCTTTTTTTCTCGCTGCTGACCGGCGCAGCCAGCGCATCCCAATGCTCATTCACTAGCTTGGCAAAGGCATCGATCTCCTGCTGTCCCAGAAACAGCAGGTATTCCGTCTTGCCATCGTCCTTCACCTTCAGGCCGGCAGCCGCCAGGGCAGCCTCGATGCGGGCATTCACGTCCTCGCTCTCGCGACGATATTGTTCGCTCAATTGCTTGCGCAGCAGGTCCAGCAGCTTCTTGGTGCGCACGCCCTGGTTTTGCGACGGAAAATCTGCGCCCAGCCGAATGGTGCGCTTGAAACACTGGCTGCTGACCCGCGCGCGGCGATAACCGCCAAACACCGCGTCCTTGGGCGCGCCGGTGTCGTCTCGGTTCAGATTGGACGGCGCGAAATTCTGGATCAAATGGAATTCGACAAACAGACTCATGGCTATCTCTCTGGTAATGGAAAAAAATCAGCCTTGCTCGGTTTCATGCTGGCGATAGAAGTCCCGCGCCCAATTGCGGCGCACCTTGTCGCGCGAGGTGGTGCCGTCGTATTGCTCCCTTTGCCAGGGCGACAGCCAATAATTCAGATCCCGCAGTAAAGCCTGGTAGTCCAGTCCGTAACCATCCGCCGCCAGCAGCGTCACCGCTTGGCGCAAATAGTTGGGCAACTGTTCCGGTTCCGCATCCAGCAACGCAATGAAGCGCTTTTCCACGCTGTCGCTTTTCCGGTGCTGCCAAAGTTTGCCGAAGGCGGCGGCTAGGCTTTGGCCTGCTTGATGCCTGGGCAGCAGGGCGAAAAGGCCAGCCGAGACATACAGCGCCAAGCGGAAGCTGTCGTCGGCATGGCTGTCTGCCGGCACAAAGCGCTCGACATAGGGGAATGCCGGCGGGTAAGCGCCAGGCGGGAAACTGGCGCTACGGCGCAAAGCGGCCAGCGCACCTCTATCGCACTCCGCCAACTGCTCCAAATGCAGGATGAAATCCTGCGCGTGCTCAGACATGGACTTGCTCCTCGACAGAAGATTGGGGCCTCAACGGTTTCAACAGCGAGCGGTAAGCCGGCTCCGCCCGCGTCTGTGCGCGCAGCGCCTTGGCTGTCGTTCCAGACTGGCGGCAGACGGCTGCCCAAGCCTGTTCCAAAGCGACGTGCCGGGCATCGTTCCAATGCGCGTCCGCCTCATCTAGACGCGACTCGCCGATCAAATCCAATAAACGCGGCAACTGACGCTCCAGCGCTGAAAAATACAGCGCGGCGGCCGGGCCGTTGTCCAGCAGAGTACGCGCCCGGCTGCGGGTATCCTTGTGCGACTCGTCCGGCATGGAACGTGCCAACAGCGTAGTCGCCGCTTGGCGCAGTCCGGAAAAATCCTCCTCCGACCGTCGCAGAAAATCGCGCAACTCATCGGCGGCTTCCGCTTGTTCCAGCAAACGGCAAGGCAGCACGAAGCGCTCCGCGCGCCAGCGCAACAACTTGGCCTGATCGCTGGCCAAGCCGGCTACCAAGATAGACATGGCCGAGGTTTGCCCAATTGGCTGCCGCAATTTTTCCGCCCAACTCAGCACGGCCGCCGGCAAAGCATGCTTGCCGCCCGCATCCGGCAAAAAGGTCGCCAGATCGCGCCACAGCGCCCGTCCTTCGGTAAAGCTCAAACGCACCAAGCCGTTGCTGCCCATTCTGTAACTGGCCATCGAGTCCGGCGCGTGCTCATCATCGGCCAGCGCCAACCCTGCCGCGAAGCGGATGCGCGCCACTGTCAGGCCATCACCCTCCGGCAACAACAACACTGCCCTGCTCAAACGGGTGTAGCGATCATTAGGCCCCGTCGCCAAGGTAGGCTCGCCCTTCAACGCGCTAATGGCGAGCGGCCCTTTTTCCCATGTTGGCAGGTCCTTCCCCATGTCCGCCGACGCGGGGTGCAGGGCCAGACACAAGGTTTGCGCCAAACTATGGCCTTGCGGCATTGCCGCCGCGGTATTGGCCAACGCGCCGGCCTTGTCCGAATCGCGCAGCGTTTTCACCAGACCACCAGGCGTGAATTGCAGAAAACCCAGCAACTGTCTCAGCAAGGTCGGCGCTGCAATGGATATGGGCGCGGTGTCCACCGCGTGGTCAAACACAACGGGCGCATTGCCGGTGCTGCTGGACAAAGCTATCTGCGTCCACGGTTTGGTTTTGTCGCGGGTTTCTTCCGCCGTAGCCAATGCCGCCACCTGCATGAAGGGAAATTCGGGATGAAACAGGAAGAAGCGTTCCCGCCATTGCTCAAGATAAGCGTGGATCAGATCGGCCGGCAGCCCCTCTCTGTAATAGCCCGCCATGTCACGCGATGACCACTGCCCTTTGCCCTGCGCCAAGGCCCTGTGAAAGATAGCGAGCAGCAGCCGGTATTGCGCGATCAGATTGGGTGGATCGGTTTCTGCCAGACCGCTTATTTCTCCCGCTCGAGCAAACAGTTCGAGCAAGCCGACCATCTCCACCCGGCCATCCAGCCTGCGCACCGGCAGCCAGGGCTCGTCCAATAGATTGAATCTTGCGTTCATGCCTTCTCCTGTTTCGACGCCAGGCCGTATATCAGGCCCAGATTCGGATCTAGACTCACCAGCGTATCGCCCAGCAAGCAGCCTCCGGCCTGCAGCAACAGCGGCTGGCAATGCGCCAGCAAAGCATGTTCCTGCAGCGCGGGAAATAAAGGCTGCTGCAACAGCGCCTGAACCACATCCTTGCGGGACAGCTTGATCTGGCGCGCGTACAAGCGTTTGGCCAGCGCGTCATCTACCGCCTGCTGCGGACTGAATGGCGCGTCATCTGGAGCCAGCCGCCAGTTGCCGTCGACATCCGGCCACAGCGGCAGCGCGGTAACGCCGTCTTCGCCCAGCCGCGTTTTGTTGCGCAGGCCAAGAATGTCGTCCTCATCCGCGCCATGCGGCTTATCCGCGTAGGCATAGGCTGGCTCGGCGTTCGGATCGATGGCTATATGGCTGGCCAACTGGGCCTGGAAGGTCGTCTTTGCGCCGTGGCGAGTCTTGTCCACCATCTCGATCCGGTCTCGCAGTTCTTGCGGCAGATGGCTCAAATCCGGCCACGGCGCGTAAACCGCCTGCACCAGCCTGTCGATATCCAGCGGCAAACGCCAGACAGGCTCATTCAATAAAATGGCCCAAGTCACCAGGCACAGGTAATCGCCATAGATGCTTGCCCATCTGGTCTCTTTCAACTCCGGCAGGCGGTCTGGAAGCAGACCGGCAACCCGCAAATGCGGCGTTTGATGAGAGTGAGGCCGCTGTTCGCGGCGATGGCGATGCAGCCGGCCTGCGCGCTGCAACAGCAAATCCACCGGTGCGAGGTCGGAAATCAGGAAATCGAAGTCGATATCGAGGCTTTGTTCCGCCACTTGCGTAGCGATCAGCAAGGCTCGCTCTGGCCGTTGACCGGAAGCATCCGG
Source organism: Chromobacterium phragmitis (assembly GCF_003325475.1). Lineage (NCBI taxonomy): Bacteria > Pseudomonadati > Pseudomonadota > Betaproteobacteria > Neisseriales > Chromobacteriaceae > Chromobacterium > Chromobacterium phragmitis. The sequence continues at coordinate 3,025,470 of NZ_CP029495.1, read as the reverse complement.
CGCGCCAAAAGTCTGCAAGACTTGCCGCTCGCGCAACAGCCTTTCATCAGCGGGGAAACGGGCATGGAACAGCAATAACTCGACGTCCCCCGCCAGTCTTCCCACCAGCATGGTGTACAGCTGCTGCGCCCTATCCACGGTATTGACGATCACCGCGCCGCAGCCGCCCTGCTCCAATGCCGCCAATGCGGCGGCGGCGATGCTTTCCAGCGACTCGTCCAGGCCGGACACCGCGATCGGCTGCTGTTCGCGTACGTTGAATGTCTCGCCCCGCACGCCACCATGGTCCGCCAATACAACTCTTGGATAGGGCAATCCCGGGATGTCCGAGAAATCGATGCTCCAGGCATTCAACAGGCGGGCGCGCCGAGCGTCCGGCAAAGTGGCGCTCATCAGGATGACCGAACAACCCATGCCCTTGAGCCAACGCAGCAAGGCTTCGATCAACGTGCTGGTATAGGCGTCATAAGCATGGACTTCATCCAGCACTACAACCTTGTCTGCCAGGCCCCACAAGCGGACAAAGTGGTGTTTGACATTCATCACGCCAAACAGCGCCTGGTCCACCGTGCCCACACCATACGGCGACAGCAAACCGCGTCGGCGCTGCGCAAACCAGGAGGACGAGCGTACTGCGTCGTCCCCTTCATCTCCCCAGACATTGCGCAGCTTAGCCACCGTTTCATTCATGGCCGCGCCGCCATGCGCTAGCTGGATGTCCAAACGGATGCCATCCGAGAACGCGCGTAAGAACACCAGCGCGCGTTCGAACAGAGCGTTGCCGGTAGCCTGAGTCGGCAGTGCGAAATAGATGCCGCGATGGCCTTGTCTAGCCTGCAGCCGCAGGCTGGCTAGAAACGCCAACTCGGTCTTGCCCTCGCCCATCGGCGCTTCCACCACCATCAAGGCAGGCCCGGCCCCCTCTGCCAGTAGCGCGTCCGCAACACGCTGCAGCGGCCGGGCATCAAGCCGCTGCGGAGCGTTCAGGATGCGGGTCAACAACTCGTCGCAATGGACATCAGGCTGTTGCAGCAAAGCATGTTTGGGCGGCCACCCTAGCTTGTTTTCATCCATCAGGACCGCGCGCGCAATTGTCTGCGCCCCCTGGAAATGTTCGAGCGGCGTTGCGCCGCGCTCCCCTGGCGGAAACCATTCTGAGTTGGAGCCTATCCAGTCGCATACGCTGGTCAGACCGGCCAGCCACTCCACCGCAGTCAACGATAGATCGCAATCCTGAGGCAATTCCGGCGGTGCCACCGTATCCCAATAAACGTCGAACAGCTGCTGCCGCGCCTGCTTCCATACGTCAGGCTCGCGCAAAGGCGCGCCCTTGCGCATATCGACGAAGTTGAAGCCATGATGGGCGCTGACCGCCTGGGCCACGCACAAGGCCCAGGCAAAAGGCGCATCGCGCGCCTGCAACAGCGCAGGTAACAGACTGGCTGTAGCCAGGTCGTGACGATCCTGCTCCAACGCCTTTTCCGGCACAAACGGCAAACCCGCCTGCTCATCCAGCAAACGTCCGTCATCCCATTTCGCCTGAAAGCCAGGCGTGGCTTTGCCCAAATCATGCAAGCCCGCCAAGGCGGCCAGCCATGGAAACGCCGCATGCTCGGGCAGGCCGAAACGCCGCGCCAGCTCCTTTGCCGAAATCCCGCAGTAGTCGAGCAAGGCTCCGGTCACCGCCGCCACATCCAGCATGTGGCATAGCAGACCATGGCCCTGAGCATCACCGCTTTTGGCCCAGAGCTGTCGGACAACAAGCGGCAATGTATTAAAAGTTAAGCTCCTAATCACAATCGCCCCATTAGGCGGAAACAATTCGCTTAAGTCTGACTGCATCGCTCCTCCGGCAGAAATCGGTCAGCACGCTGGACTCTACCCAGGTGCGCAGATTAGCAGCCAAAAACCCCAATGTCATTTCACGCTAAAAGTATCCACACAGCAACTACCAAGTAGCTGTCTCTATTAGCGAAGAGAACTCCGTTTTGCCATTTACTTGCTTTCTAATGACACCGTTCATCCCCACGGACGTGGGGAACACGGCCTGCAATAGGTCCATATCAATAAGACGGCCGGTTCATCCCCACGGGCGTGGGGAACACGAGGGTGGAGATGGTCCCGCGCGTCACGCCAGCGGTTCATCCCCACGGGCGTGGGGAACACATCAAATATGTGGAACTGGCAGATGCAATTGACGGTTCATCCCCACGGGCGTGGGGAACACTTCATACATAATATGCTGCCCATCATAAATTACGGTTCATCCCCACGGGCGTGGGGAACACCTGCGGCGCGAGCAGAAGAGCTCCTCGACTCTCGGTTCATCCCCACGGGCGTGGGGAACACATCTGACGCCGACGCCAGGCGGTCAGCCGCTGCCGCTGGTTCGGTTCATCCCCACGGGCGTGGGGAACACGTTTCCGCCGTCGCGTCGTTTAATCAGAATGAAGGTTCATCCCCACGGGCGTGGGGAACACACCCGCATGATCAGATTCTCCACCAGACCCAGCGGTTCATCCCCACGGGCGTGGGGAACACATGGCGCGCATCGCCCGCGACCTGCTAGCGCCCGGTTCATCCCCACGGGCGTGGGGAACACGGCAAAGCGCGGCGTATCGCTGCGCGTTTTGCTGGTTCATCCCCACGGGCGTGGGGAACACGCGCTGCCGCTCGCCTGGATGCGAAGGGCTACGGTTCATCCCCACGGGCGTGGGGAACACGGTGTTAGCCTCGGCGGCCTGGTGGATGGTCACGGTTCATCCCCACGGGCGTGGGGAACACACCGACGAGGAGCGCGAGGCCGTCGAAATCGTCGGTTCATCCCCACGGGCGTGGGGAACACTTGAAGGAGAACCACCGCCACCTGGCCACGGCCGGTTCATCCCCACGGGCGTGGGGAACACGCTGCACCAGAACGACCTTTTCAAGGAGATAGCGGTTCATCCCCACGGGCGTGGGGAACACGCCATAGGCGAGCGGCCAGCCCATTCGATCAACGGTTCATCCCCACGGGCGTGGGGAACACAGTCGAAGGGGAAGGGGATCGGCATGTCAGCTCGGTTCATCCCCACGGGCGTGGGGAACACGCGACATATCAGCGTGAGACCGTTGATGCCGCACGGTTCATCCCCACGGGCGTGGGGAACACGTTCATTGCCTCGCCGTTCTGCTCTTGCATTGCGGTTCATCCCCACGGGCGTGGGGAACACATCAGCTAGGTAAGAAGGGGGCTTGGTTCCTGCTGGTTCATCCCCACGGGCGTGGGGAACACTTCACGCTATCGCTTAAAAGGACTGATGATAGCGGTTCATCCCCACGGGCGTGGGGAACACAACTTGCCGTTGGAGCAGTGCGACACACCGCCCGGTTCATCCCCACGGGCGTGGGGAACACGACTTGTCGGCAGAGAGCCACAGCCTGGACAACGGTTCATCCCCACGGGCGTGGGGAACACTTGTTTCGTTCGGTCAAGACCGTAGAGCTTGGCGGTTCATCCCCACGGGCGTGGGGAACACGTTTTGTTTCAAAAACAGATCTAAATTCGGCACGGTTCATCCCCACGGGCGTGGGGAACACACGCGCAAACCAACGGGCGCGCGTTGACCTGGCGGTTCATCCCCACGGGCGTGGGGAACACGATCTTTCCAAGCTCGCCACGCATCATCATCTACGGTTCATCCCCACGGGCGTGGGGAACACCAGCAGCATGGCATTCGTTGCCAGGACGCGGTCGGTTCATCCCCACGGGCGTGGGGAACACCCATCCTGTTCCCGCGTGAAAAACCGCTCGCACGGTTCATCCCCACGGGCGTGGGGAACACGCTAACGAAGTGAGTTAGTTATCCAACATGAACGGTTCATCCCCACGGGCGTGGGGAACACCCGGTATGGTAAACATCCCGTTCAAGTTTGAGCGGTTCATCCCCACGGGCGTGGGGAACACGTTTTCGCGGATGAAACCCTGAGCGATGAGCTCGGTTCATCCCCACGGGCGTGGGGAACACGAGATCTGGGCGGCTCCAGAGGCCAATGCACCCGGTTCATCCCCACGGGCGTGGGGAACACACCAATTTCAAACTACTGATTTTTAAAGATAAAAATCCACCTCAAAAATCTACCGAATTTCACCCCGCCAAATCCGCCGCCCGAATCCCAGCGCCAGGATGCCGTTCCGGCCGGATGGGATGCCCCTTCGCGGCCGAAAACAACATTGGCATTATCCTCGCGACTCAAGCCCCGGCGCAATCTCCCGCTTTCAGCAAGCGTCCCGGCTGGCCGGCCAGCTCCAACCAAGCGCTTTGCGGCGGCAGGGTTCGCTCGCCGTAGGCGGCGGGGGCCACGCCGAAGTTGGCGGTGATCCGGCTGCCGTCGGCGAAACGGGTTTGCTGCAGCGTATGCTCGGCGTTCAGCCAGGCGAAGCCGGTCAGCGGCTGGGGGGCCAGCTTTTCATGCGCCGGCCGAAAGGCGCGGTCCGCGCATTGCAGCTGCGGCAACCTGGCCTTGAGGCTGGCGGCGGACAGGTGGAACAAGGGCGGCACGTTGTACAGCCACTGCGCCAGCAGATTGTCGGCGTAGGCGTTGGAGAATTTCAGGTTGTCGTACAGCCAGTGGTTGGTGGTGATCACCGAGCCATGGAATACCGCCTGGTATAGCGGCAGCCGATACGGCGCGCCGTAGTAAAGATCGCGGTACGGCTGCTTCAGCGGCACTTTCTTGAAGAAGGTTTCCGGCTGGTCCGCCGGATACCAGCGGCCCAGAAAGTAAGGCGACTGCTTGTTTTTTTGCAGATCCGCGTCGCCCCAGCCCATCACCGGCACCTGCATGCCATGGGCGAAGGCGATGCCCCGGCTGGTGGCGGCGTTGCCGTTTTCCGAGCCCACTGGCAGATGGTAGGCGTCCGCCACCCATTGCATGGATTTTTCATTGCCGGCCGCCATCTCCGCCTTGCCGGTCTGCCGGCCCGCCGTATAGTCGTCGAACACCATGCCGGTGGCGTAGGCATCCAGAAACCAGCTGTTGAAGCCCGCTGCGGCATGCAGCGCACGGGTGCGCCGCTGCAGCGTGTCGCGCACGCAATCCGGGTTGGTGTAATAGCCGGACTGCTGGAAACCAGCCTTTTTCTTGCCGTTGGCCAGAGTGACGCCGCATTGGCGGTAGACGGCCTCTCCCTGCTGGGCGGAAAGCCAGTCTTCGCGGTAGCCTGGCTTCAGCGCGGTTTCATAGGAATCGTAAGCCGTCACCAGATAACCGGCGTCCACGCCCGCCTTCACCGCCTGCGGCTGCCACAGCCCGCCTTCCCAATTGTCCGCGCCCAGCCACAAGCGCTTGAGGCCGGCCGCCTGCAGCGCATCCATCGTCTTGCGCGACAGGCCGCCTCCCCAGCGCGAGGCGTCCGGCTGCAGCGCCGCGCCGAACAGCCGCTCGATCCGCGCGCGCAGTCGCTGGTAAGGCGCGGCCATCCTGGCCCAGTCGGGCTTGGGGACCAGCCAGCCGGCGCGGGCCTCCGCGGTCAGCGCCTGGTTGACGGCCTCCATCAGTACCCGCTGCTGGTAGCGGTCCGGCTTGGCCTCGGCTTGGCGCAACGCCTTGGCGGCTTCGGCGTCGAAGCCGCCGCGCAGGCTGGCGGCCAACGGGTCCGGCCCGCGCAGCAATTTGAGAAAGGCCGGCCAGTCGCGCACATCGGACGCGTCCAGCAGCGTGTTGCCCCACAAATAGACATGGCTGGCGCCGATCAGCTTGGCGGTGTCCGGCTGCGCCTGGATCTTGTCGGCCAGCGTCTGGTAGCGGCCCTTCGCTTCCAGCCATTGCTTGTAACGCTGGGCGCCGGCCAGCAGGTTGTCGTCGCCCAGCTGCAGCAGCAGCGTCATCGGCCGTTTCTGGTTGAGAGCATTGAATTCGTGGCTGAGGCTCAGCGCCAGGTTCTGGCCGTCGGCGCGGATGGCCAGACGGTTGTTGAACGGCTCCAGCAGCAGCCAGTGCAGGCTGCGGCGGCCATAATCCATGCCCCACAGCGGCAGGCTGAGGTTTTCCGCGGTGTCCAGGCCGTCACCGGCGAAACCGGGCAGAAAGTCGCGCCACAGCTTGCTGCCAGCCGGAATATAGCTGCCTTCGGCCAGGGGCAGCAGCAGGCCTTTGCCCATGGCCGCGCCCGGCTGGCGCAGCAGCTCCACGCCGCCGGGCGCGGCGGCGTTCAGGGTCAAGGTCAGGTCCCGGCCTTGCAGCCTGGCCTGCCAGCGGTAACGGCCGTCATCCCATTGCCAGTCCGCCGACTGGCCGTCCTGGCGCAGTCCGCTCACCTTGCGCGCCGGCACGCCCGCCGATACCGTCCGCGCCGGGTCGCCCGCCGCCGCCGCGGTCAACGCCAGCGTGGACGGCTCCAGCTCCACTTTCCAATCCTGGTTTTGCAACACCAGTCCGGCCCAGGCCGGCAGGGACATGCCCAGCGCCGCGGCCAACGGCAGCATTCGAATCACGCGCTTCATTCCTTCTCCCGCAAATCGGTCGTTTCGATAGGCTGCATTGCAACGCGAAAGGAAAAGGCGATTGTCAGAATAATGTCAGAACTGCTCCAACGGCGCGGCGAGTCGGTGGATCTGGCGGATGGCGACCGGGCCGCGGAATTCGGCGCGCAGCATCGACACGCTGGCCCATAGCTTCTTCCCGGCCGGATTGGCCGGCCATCGCAGCGGCTGGCCAAGCTCCCGCCTTTGCCGCCAGGCGAGATCGAAATCCGGCTGCGTCAGCAGCGCTTGCTCCAGCCAGGGCCGGGGGCAGGCGGACGACTGGGCGGGCGGACGCGGCTCCAGCTTGCGGCCGTCGCGGCGCAGCCAGTCCCGCGCCTCCATGCCGGGCAGAGACACATCCTGCCGCCAAATCTCGCCGCCGCTGCGCGCCGTGAGCCGGTACACGCCGGGCGGCAAGGCGGCGGCCTGGTCTCCGCTGTCCAGTTCGAACTGGCGGCCGTCGTAACGCGTCTTGGCGCCGGCAAAGAGCTCCCGTCCGTCCGGCAGCCGCAGCGACCAGCTCAAGTCCCGCCGCGGGCTGACGCCGCTCAGCCGAATGTTGTAGACGCGGCTGAGCGGGATGTCGCGCTGGATCAGGTCCAGTTCCAGATCGCCCAGCCAAGCGGGCGGGGCCGCCGGCGCGTCGCGGCCGCACTGGCCGGACGCCAGTTCGCGCTGCAGCGTGAGCCAGGCCTGGCGCTGCGCGGCGCTGGACAATGCCGCGCCCAGCGCATCCAGCTGACGCCAGGCGCCGGCTCGATCGCCGGAGAGCAGCGCATGGTAAGCCGGCTCCAACGGCGTGGCGGGCAGCAGCGGCGCGGCGGGCGCGGCGGCGGCCCAGAATAGCGCCGCGCAGCGAAGCGCTCTCACGCCGCGCCCTCGCTGAGCCGGTAGCCTACGCCGCGCACGGTTTCTATCCGGATGTCGGGCAGCTTCTGCCGCAGTTGCAGCACATGGGTATCGACAGTGCGGGTGGACGGGAAATGCTGGTAGCCCCACACTTGGTTCAACAGCTCGTCGCGGGTGAACACCCGGCCCGGCATCCGCGCCAACATCGCCAGCAGGTCGAATTCGGTGCGGGTGAGCGCCACCTCGCTGCCGCGCCAGGCGGCCGCCTGCCTCGCCGGGAACAGCTTGAGATCGCCGCAGGCCAGTTGCCCCTCGCCCAGCGGACGCAACTGGGCGCGCACGCGGGCCAGCAACTCCACGTGGGCGAAGGGCTTGGCCAGATAGTCGCGCGCGCCGGCCTCCAGCCCGGCCACCCGGTCGTCCAGCTCCACCCGGGCGGTGAGCACGATCACCGGCAGCGCCTTCAGCGCCAGCCACTGCGGCAGCAGGCGCAGCGAGTCGCCGTCCGGCAGCTGGCGGTCGAGTATCGCCAGCTCGGCCTGCCGCCAGTGGGCGGCCACTTCGCCGCCGTCGCGAAGCCACAGGCAGTCGTAGCCCTGCTGTCGCAGGAACTGGCGCAAGCCCGCGCCCAGCTCGGCGTCGTCTTCAATCAGCAATATCGTCACACGGCAACTCCAGCGCAAATGTGGTCGGCGGCCCTTCCAGCGTCAGCCGCCCGCCCAGCCTTTTCATCACCCGCCGCACGATGGCGAGCCCCAGTCCCATGCCCGCGCCGGCGCCCAATTCGTGCCGCAGCAAGGACAGCCGGTAGCGCGGCAGCGCGCCGCCGTCGCTCACCGCCAGCCGCAGCCTGCCCTTCTTCCAGCTCGCCAGGATGCGGATCGGCGGCCGGCCGTGCTGGCGCGCGTTGCGCAGCAGATTGTCCAGGCACAGGCCCAGCCAATAGGCGGGCAGGTTCAGGTTTCTATCCTGATCCAGACAGTAAGCCGCCCCGTGGCGTTCCGCCACGCTGTCCAGCCATTCGGCCAAGGGCAGCGGCTGCGGCGCTTCCAGCCGGCGGTCCGCGGCCAGGTAGTGGCGGCTGGCGTCGGCCAGCTGACGCAGCCTGAGCACGCCGTCGGCCAGGCGGCCGAAGCCGCTTTGCGCGGCGGGCGGCAGCTGGTCGAAGCCGGCGCGGAAGTCTTCCACCACATTGCCCAGCCCGGCGATGGGGGTGCGCAGCTCGTGGGTCAGCATCTGCAACACGAAACGCCGCTCACGCTCCAGCCGGCGGCGCTGCAGCCAGCCATAGGCCAGCACGCCGGCCGCGGCCAGCAGCGGCAAGCCGGCGGCGAGCCGCCACCACCATGGCGACGGCGGCAACGGCCGCGCGCAAATCCGGCCCAAGGCCTGCGGACAGGCGTCGCCGTCGACCAAGGGGCTGAGCGCCAGCCCGGCCGCCTCCGCCAACGGCCGCCATTGCTCCGGCGCATAACGCCGCCAGAACGCGCCGTCGCGCCGCCACAGCGCATCGTCGTCCAGCAGCCAGCGCTCGCCCGCCAGCAGCGCGGCCAGGTTGTCGTCGCTCAGCTTGCCGATGCCGGCGAAGGCCGCCGGCCGCTCCCGCACGTGCAGATAAGGCTGCAAGGCGGAAGCCGATTCGGGACGGCGCTGCAGGTAATGCCAGGCGTAGCTGCCGCCCAGCGGATGGATGGGATGGGCGGCGAACCACTCCGGCGGCAGCGCCGCCCCGGCGCACAGCGCGCGCTCGAAACGAAGCGCATCGGCCGGCAGCGCCGGCCACGGCGCGCCGCACTGGCCGCGGTGGCGGTACAACGCTTGCAGCTGGGCCAGCGGCAGCCGGCCTAGCGCCGGGTACAGCGAATCCGGCCGCAACAAGGCGGCGTCCAGTTGCTGCAAGGGAGCGACCGCCGTCTCGGCTTGGGCAGAGGCGGCGCGCAACGCGGCTTCCAGCGCGGCGACATCGGCGCGGGCCGGCAGGCAGACGGCAAACAGGAACAGGGCGAAAAGGCGCGGCATGAGCCGATTATAAGGCCCGACGGCTCCGAACCGCAGCGCCGCGCTTCCGTGGTAAGCTGCCGGCGTTCGTCCATTCTTCCGTTTGCCTCATGCCACCTCGCAGCTGGGATATCTTCTGTACCGTCATCGACAACTACGGCGACATCGGCGTCGCCTGGCGCCTGGCGCGCCGGCTGGCCCATGATCATGGCCACGCGGTGCGGCTGTGGGTGGACGACCTGGCCAGCTTCGGCCATATCGCGCCCGGGCTGGACCCGGCGCTGCCGCGGCAAACGCTGGCCGGCATCGACATCCACCGCTGGCCGCCGTCGGGCTTCCCCGCCGGCATCGTCCCGGCCGACGCGGTGATAGAAGCCTTCGGCTGCCGGCTGCCGGACAGCTTCGAGGCGGCGATGGCGGCCCAGGCCGTCAAGCCGGCGTGGATCAATCTGGAGTATCTGTCGGCCGAGGACTGGACCCTCAGCCATCACAAGCTGCCCTCGCCCCACCCCAGGCTGCCGCTGACCAAGCATTTCTTCTTCCCCGGCTTCGACGCCGCCAGCGGCGGGCTGATCTGCGAGGACGGGCTGATGGCCGCTCGCGCCGCCTGGCAAGCTGACGACGCCGCGCAAAACGACTACTGGCTGCGCCGCGGCCTGCCGCCGCGTATCCCGGGCGAGCTGCGCGTCAGCCTGTTCGCCTATCGCAACCCGGCCGCGGCCACGCTGCTGCGCGCCTGGGCCGACGGCCCGCAGCCGGTGCGCTGCCTAGCGCCGGAGGGCAAGGTGCTGCCGGATGTCGCCGGCCTGCTCGGCCGCGCGCTCAAAGCCGGCGACCACGCCCGCCTGGGCAATCTGGACGTTCACGTGCTGCCGCTGAGCGATCAGGACGATTACGACCGCCTGCTGTGGGGCTGCGACCTCAACTGCGTGCGCGGCGAGGACAGCCTGGTGCGCTCGCAATGGGCGGCGCGGCCCATGCTGTGGCACATCTACCCGCAGGACGACGACGCCCACATCGCCAAGCTCGACGCTTTTCTCAACCAGTATTGCGCCGGCCTCCCGGCCGAGATGGCCGCCGCGCTGCAGGCGCTGAACCTGGCCTGGAACCGCGACGGCGACATCGCCGCCGCCTGGCGCGAAGCCGCGCCCTGGCTGCCGGCCTGGCGCGAACATGCGTCAAACTGGCAACAGCGGCTGCTGAAAGACGGCGATCTGGCGACCAGACTGCTGCACTTCATCGCCGAAATCGGCTAGAATACCGCGTTTTGTCGGGAATCTTTCCCGGCTTCAATTCAAGAGTTTGGGAATTAGACAAGCATGAAAACCGCACAAGAACTGCGCGCAGGCAACGTATTCATGGTCGGCAGCGATCCGATGGTCGTGCAAAAGGCTGAATTCAGCAAATCCGGCCGCAACGCCTCCGTCGTCAAGATGAAGATGAAGAACCTGCTGACCGGCGCCGGCAGCGAAACCGTGTACCGCGCAGACGACAAGTTCGACGTAGTCGTGCTGGACCGCAAGGACTGCACCTACTCCTACTTCGCCGACCCGATGTACGTGTTCATGGACGCCGAGTTCAACCAGTACGAAGTGGAAGCCGACAACCTGGGCGACACCCTGAACTACATCGTCGACGGCATGGAAGACGTGTGCCAGGTTACCTTCTACGACGGCAAGGCCATCTCCGTGGAACTGCCGACCACCGTGATCCGCGAAGTGGAATACACCGAACCGGCCGTGCGCGGCGACACCTCGGGCAAAGTGCTGAAGCCGGCCCGCCTGGTGGGCACCACCTTCGAAGTTCAGGTTCCGGCCTTCGTCAACACCGGCGAAAAGATCGAAATCGACACCCGCACCAACGAATTCAAGAAGCGCGCCTAAGCCTTCCATCGTTGTGCCGAAAAAAAGCGCCCCGCGGGGCGCTTTTTTGTTTTACGGATGCGGCGATGCATGGCTAGCAAGAACTGATGGATGGCAGTCCTGATCGCTCGTCAAAATACCCGCTCAGTCCATTGGAAAAGAGTCCCCACGTACGTGGGGAACACCATCCGTTGGCTTGGCTGAGGCAAGAAAGCTGCGGTTCATCCCCACGTGCGTGGGGAACACGATCCAGACGAGCCACTAGAACCGCTGGACAGCGGTTCATCCCCACGTGCGCGGGGAACACGGTGGCAGCTTCATGCAGTCGACGAGATCGACCGGTTCATCCCCACGTGCGTGGGGAACACGTCATCGCATTACCTGTGGCGCGGCGGCCTCGCGGTTCATCCCCACGTGCGTGGGGAACACGTCTGCCAATTCCCCATATGCCTGTCGCGGGTCGGTTCATCCCCACGTGCGTGGGGAACACAGCAGTGATTAATGAAATCATGATTTAAACCCCGGTTCATCCCCACGTGCGTGGGGAACACGCGCGCCGCATCTCCGCCTTACCAAGAAAGGTCGGTTCATCCCCACGTGCGTGGGGAACACCGAAAACACCCTGCCTCGCGCGCATGAATCCCCGGTTCATCCCCACGTGCGTGGGGAACACGAATCAACGGCCAGTGTAATCATTGGGATGCCCGGTTCATCCCCACGTGCGTGGGGAACACCCATGCCCAAAAGCCGCCAGTCGTCATAGAAACGGTTCATCCCCACGTGCGTGGGGAACACTCCAATGCATCGGCACCGGGAAAGCGGTCGCCCGGTTCATCCCCACGTGCGTGGGGAACACCCCACCAGGATGCGTCCGGCTGCCTCCTCCAGCGGTTCATCCCCACGTGCGTGGGGAACACACGCATTCCGGCGCGGCCCACAGATGCACTACCGGTTCATCCCCACGTGCGTGGGGAACACGGCGTTTCTATCGTGTCGGCGTCGTCGGCATCTGGTTCATCCCCACGTGCGTGGGGAACACTTCTCGCAGCTCGTCCATTTCTTCACTCATTTCGGTTCATCCCCACGTGCGTGGGGAACACTTGATGGCGTCCACTCGCGCCATGGCCGCCGCCGGTTCATCCCCACGTGCGTGGGGAACACCTGTTCACGATCTACAAGCCCGCCTGAGCGGGCGGTTCATCCCCACGTGCGTGGGGAACACCTCCAGCGTCACGTTGTCGTCGCCGGTGATGGCGGTTCATCCCCACGTGCGTGGGGAACACGGGTTGGTCAGAAGCCGGCGCAGAACGCGCTGCGGTTCATCCCCACGTGCGTGGGGAACACATGGATGCCCTGCTGGGCAAGCAAAAGGATGGCGGTTCATCCCCACGTGCGTGGGGAACACTCACAGTTGGGAACCGTGCAACCAGCCGGAACCGGTTCATCCCCACGTGCGTGGGGAACACCAGCTGGCCGGCCAGCTCGCGGCTGGCGGCGGCGGTTCATCCCCACGTGCGTGGGGAACACGGAGGCGGCTGCAAAGCAGGCAACACAGGGGACGGTTCATCCCCACGTGCGTGGGGAACACAAATAAAGTTTTGGCAAAAAAGAAATAAGTTCCGGTTCATCCCCACGTGCGTGGGGAACACCTGACGGAAGATGATCCGTACAGCATTATCGACGGTTCATCCCCACGTGCGTGGGGAACACGCTGGCGCTGCCCTTGCTCTGACCCCGGCCGGCGGTTCATCCCCACGTGCGTGGGGAACACCGATGATGGTTATCTGGCTCCGCTAGTTTCACCGGTTCATCCCCACGTGCGTGGGGAACACGTCGGGAACTGGAAATTGATGCAGTCGTGGCTGGGTTCATCCCCACGTGCGTGGGGAACACTCTTTTGCGCCCTCGAATAACGCCGGCTCCACCGGTTCATCCCCACGTGCGTGGGGAACACGCCGGTCTGTGCAAACTGGCCGGCATGGAAAACGGTTCATCCCCACGTGCGTGGGGAACACTAACTGCGGATGACCTGGCGCCGAAAGCGGATCGGTTCATCCCCACGTGCGTGGGGAACACTTGCGGGAGTCGGCCAACCGCGGGTCGAGGAACGGTTCATCCCCACGTGCGTGGGGAACACAACTCGACTATCTCACCCTCATCGCTGATTCCCGGTTCATCCCCACGTGCGTGGGGAACACCCCGCAAAAGCAATCCCTTGGCCCGAATCAGTGCGGTTCATCCCCACGTGCGTGGGGAACACCGACAGCCGCAGAGCTGATCGAAATGGGCAACCGGTTCATCCCCACGTGCGTGGGGAACACGGAAAGTGACGAGCTCAAGCGACACGGATTCACGGTTCATCCCCACGTGCGTGGGGAACACATTGGCGCAGGTGGTCCAATCCCGTCAGCGGCCGGTTCATCCCCACGTGCGTGGGGAACACGCAGCCACCAGCACGCGGCCAGCAGCGCCAACGGTTCATCCCCACGTGCGTGGGGAACACACGGAACTGAACCCACACGATGCAAATTTTGGCGGTTCATCCCCACGTGCGTGGGGAACACTTCCGGTTCTGCGGATTCCTGACTCAGAAATTCGGTTCATCCCCACGTGCGTGGGGAACACAAAGAAACCTATCAAGTTCAAAAGGATCATAGCGGTTCATCCCCACGTGCGTGGGGAACACGGCGAGCGCGGCGAGCAACAGCAGGCGGGCGATAGGTTCATCCCCACGTGCGTGGGGAACACAGCAACGCCGCCTGTGTTGCCGTGTTCAATGCCGGTTCATCCCCACGTGCGTGGGGAACACGTACGCCCGTAAAACGTATACGTTTCAATGGCCGGTTCATCCCCACGTGCGTGGGGAACACGGAATTCTCATGAGTTTTATTCTCAAAAATGGTGGTTCATCCCCACGTGCGTGGGGAACACAATCCCGCGTTGCTGAATCTGACCGCGAGGGACGGTTCATCCCCACGTGCGTGGGGAACACTTTGTTATTTATCTCGATTGCTGTTCCGTATGCGGTTCATCCCCACGTGCGTGGGGAACACAATCCAGATCCAGGCCGGTGCCGGCGCCCACCAGGTTCATCCCCACGTGCGTGGGGAACACGCTGGGCCGGGCCGCCCACCAGATGAAGCAAGCGGTTCATCCCCACGTGCGTGGGGAACACTTCGCCTGGCGCGGTAAGCTGCATGCGGTTGCCGGTTCATCCCCACGTGCGTGGGGAACACATCCTGGGGTCCAACTTGTCGTCATACGAAATCGGTTCATCCCCACGTGCGTGGGGAACACGAGACTGGTGATGCTGTTGGCGAAGCTGCCGGCGGTTCATCCCCACGTGCGTGGGGAACACTCGGACACTGCCTATTTTTTAAGCACGTACACCCGGTTCATCCCCACGTGCGTGGGGAACACTCGGTGTTATAACGAATTGATATAAGGGGTGGCGGTTCATCCCCACGTGCGTGGGGAACACTTCACATTCGAAAACGTGCAGGCATCGTAACGCGGTTCATCCCCACGTGCGTGGGGAACACGTTTCGTCAGGTGGATTTCGTCAATGCCCATCCACGGTTCATCCCCACGTGCGTGGGGAACACAACATCTACTGGCGGTTCCGCCAAACGGACGACGGTTCATCCCCACGTGCGTGGGGAACACGGCATCCATCACCACAAAACCACGCTGTACGACGGTTCATCCCCACGTGCGTGGGGAACACCAGCCGCTTGTCCAGCGCGCGGATCTCCGCGGCGGTTCATCCCCACGTGCGTGGGGAACACGCTCACACTGAAGCGGACCGGAGTCGAACCGGCGGTTCATCCCCACGTGCGTGGGGAACACGGGCGAATGGCGGTGGGCGTGATGTAGTTGTCCGGTTCATCCCCACGTGCGTGGGGAACACCCCCGCCCAGCAGTCCCTGAGTCGGGGTAATTCGGTTCATCCCCACGTGCGTGGGGAACACGCCGCGGTATCTGCGGCCCTCGTAAACGTGGACGGTTCATCCCCACGTGCGTGGGGAACACTATGCATCACGCAGGTATGACAATCGTTCGAACGGTTCATCCCCACGTGCGTGGGGAACACGAATGATGGCGTGTTCTCGCCGGCGCAGTATGCGGTTCATCCCCACGTGCGTGGGGAACACAGGGCCGCGTGCTTTTGCAGGTCGCCGAGGAGCGGTTCATCCCCACGTGCGTGGGGAACACCAGCCGCAGCCGGTTGACCCCACGGTCCAGCACGGTTCATCCCCACGTGCGTGGGGAACACTGGCGGCACAGCAATTCATCCAGCAAAGCCTACGGTTCATCCCCACGTGCGTGGGGAACACTGAGCGCCTGCGTGCGTCATTTGTGGGTGGATCGGTTCATCCCCACGTGCGTGGGGAACACACCATTTTCAAGCTTCTGATTTTTAAAGATAAAAAACCACCCTGAAATTCTACCGATTTTTCCAGCCATAAAACGCCGTTCCAATCAGCACGGCAAGCCAGCCCCTGGCCTTGGAAAATCGTCCTTTGCACAAGGGTCAGATGCCGCTCGCCCCGGTGCCTGAGCGCCGGGCTGTCTCAACAGGGCCAGATGCCACAGCCTACCTTTATTCCATGGACATGCAAGAAAAAAGCGCATGGCTGGCGCTTTTTTCATGCTTGCCTCCAACTGGTATACTGCTTCTTTGCTCCATCCCGCCCAAATCGCGCCATGTCCGATCTTTTTTCCGTCGAGCCGCAAAAACCGCTGGCCGAAGCACTGCGACCGCAGTCGCTAGAACAAGTGATCGGCCAGCAGCATCTGATCGGCCCGGGCAAGCCGCTGAGCCTGGCGGTGGCGTCCGGCAAGCCGCACTCGATGATATTGTGGGGCCCGCCCGGCGTGGGCAAGACCACGCTGGCGCGCATCCTGGCGGCCAGCTTCGACGCTGAGTTCATCCCGATCTCGGCTGTGTTCGCCGGCATCAAGGACATCCGCGAGGCAGTTGAGCGCGCCAACGCCGCGCTGCAGCGCTCCGGCCGGCGCACCATCCTGTTCGTCGACGAGGTCCACCGCTTCAACAAGAGCCAGCAGGACGCCTTCCTGCCTTTTGTCGAATCCGGCCTGCTCACCTTCATCGGCGCCACCACTGAAAATCCGTCGTTCGAGGTCAATTCCGCGCTGCTGTCGCGCGCCCAGGTCTACGTGCTGAACAGCCTGAGCGAGGATGAGCTGAAGCAGCTGTTCGAACGCGCGCAAGCGGAAGGCGCGCTGGACGGGCTGAATTTCGACGACGCGGCCATCTCCACGCTGACCGGCTACGCCGACGGCGACGCCCGCCGCTTCCTGAATTTGCTGGAACAAATCCGCACCGCGGCGCAGACGCGCGGCGCGGCGGAGATCGACCCGGCCTTCCTGGAAGAGGTGCTGACGCTGAACGCGCGGCGGTTCGACAAGGGCGGCGACGCCTTTTACGACCAAATCTCGGCGCTGCACAAGTCGGTGCGCGGCTCCAATCCGGACGCGGCGCTGTACTGGCTGTGCCGGATGCTGGACGGCGGCGCCGACGCGCGCTACTTGGCTCGGCGCATCGTGCGCATGGCCTGGGAAGACATCGGCCTGGCCGATCCGCGCGCGATGCAGATCGCCAACGACGCCGCCGCCACTTACGAGCGACTGGGCAGTCCGGAAGGCGAACTTGCGCTGGGACAAGCGGTGATTTATTTGGCGGTGGCGGCCAAGAGCAATGCCGGATACATGGCGTATAATGAGGCCCGCGCCTTCGTGAAACAGGACAAATCGCGTCCGGTGCCGGTACACTTGAGAAACGCGCCGACCCGCCTGATGAAGGAACTGGGTTACGGCCACGCCTACCGCTACGCGCACGATGAGCCCCACGCCTACGCCGCGGGGGAAACCTACCTCCCGGATGGACTGGAAGACATCGAATGGTACCGTCCGGTGCCGCGCGGGCTGGAAAGCAAGATTCAGGACAAACTGGCCTTTTTGCGTCAGCTGGATGCCGACGCCCAGCAAAATCCCGATAGTGAAAAACAGGAATAACCATGCTCGACATCAATCTACTTCGCAATGACATCGAAGCCGTCGCCGCCCGTCTGGCGGACCGCGGCTACACCCTGGACACCGCCGCTTTCAATCAGCTGGAATCCGAGCGCAAATCCCTGCAATCCCGGATGCAGGAACTGCAAGCCAAGCGCAACGCCACGTCCAAGCAGATCGGCATCGCCAAGAGCAAGGGTGAAGACGTCTCCGCCATCATGGCCGAAGTAGCCACCCTGGGTGACGAGCTGAAAGCCGCCGAGCAAGCCTTCGACGGCGTGCAGGGTAAGCTGGACGCCTGGTTGATGTCCATCCCCAACCTGCCGCACGAATCGGTGCCAGTGGGCAAGGACGAAACCGACAACGTGGAAGTGCGCCGCGTGGGCGTGCCGCGCCAGTTCGACTTCGAAGTGAAAGACCACGTGGACGTGGGCACCCCGCTGGGCCTGGATGCCGAAACCGGCGCCAAGCTGTCCGGCGCGCGCTTCACCGTGCTGAAGGGCGACATCGCCCGCCTGCACCGCGCCATCGCCCAGTTCATGCTGAACACCCACACCGGCAGCCACGGCTACGAAGAGCACTACACCCCGTACATCGTCAACGACACCGCGCTGTACGGCACCAGCCAGTTGCCCAAGTTCGCCGAGGACATGTTCAAGGTGACCCGCGGCGGCGATGAGTCGGCTGCGCCGCAATACCTGATTTCCACCTCGGAAATCTCGCTGACCAATACCGTCGCCGACACCATCCTGCAAGAGAGCGAGCTGCCGAAGAAGATGACCGCGCACTCGCCGTGCTTCCGCTCCGAAGCGGGCAGCTACGGCCGCGACACCCGCGGCTTCATCCGCCAGCACCAGTTCGACAAGGTGGAAATGGTGCGCGTGGAAAAACCGGAAAACTCCTACGCCGCGCTGGAAGAAATGGTAGGCCACGCCGAAAACATCCTGAAGGCGCTGGAGCTGCCCTATCGCGTGATCACGCTGTGCACCGGCGACATGGGTTTCGGCTCGTCCAAGACCTATGACCTGGAAGTGTGGCTGCCGGCGCAGAACACCTACCGCGAAATCTCCAGCTGCTCCAACTGCGAAGCCTTCCAGGCCCGCCGCATGAAGGCGCGCTACAAGGACGAAAGCGGCAAGAACCAGCTGGTGCACACCCTGAACGGCTCCGGCCTGGCAGTGGGCCGCACCCTGGTGGCGGTGCTGGAAAACTATCAGAACGCCGACGGCAGCGTGACCATCCCGACCGTGCTGCGCCCGTTCATGGGCAAGGACAAGATCGGCGGCTGAGCCCCTGGCGGTCTCGCCAGCAAACTGCAATCGACGCCGGCCGCCACGCCGGCGTTTTTCACGCCCTCACTCCAGCCCCTGCCTAAGCACTCCCGCCATTCACGACGCCTGCGCCGTCTCGTTACAGATAAAGCCGTTCCTATCTCACAGCCCGCCCAGCCGGCGGCGGCACCTCCGGACACCCCGGGCGCATCTAGCTTGCGCAACCATCCTCAGGAGAACCGACATGGCCGAAGTTCAATACCTGCTTGGCGCCCCCATCCCTCTTAGAGCCGCTAACAAAACCTCTTGATGCCAGATGCGTATGCCCTCACCTGGCGAAGATGCAACGAAAAGTCATCAGCCAGAAGCTCTGGAAGTCATTGCAGCCGCTACTCTCTCCGCCGCCGCGTTCCCGCCGGGGTGGGAGGCCGCGGCTGGATGATTTTGCTGCCCTCAACGGCATCTTGTTTGTTCTCACTACCGGCATTCCTTGGGAGGACCTCCCGCAGGAACTCGGTTTTGGCAGCGGGATGACCTGCTGGCGAAGGCTGCGGGATTGGCAAGCGCAAGGCATTTGGGACCGCCTACACCTGGCTCTGCTGATACAACTGCGCCAACACGATCAAATTGATTGGAGCCGGGCCAGCATTGATGGGGCTAGCGTTGCCAGCCCCCGGGGGGCCAAGAGACCGGCCCCAACCCCACCGATCGAGGTAAATGCGGCAGCAAACGGCACATCATCGTAGATCGCCGAGGTTTGCCATTGGCGCTGAGCATTACCGGCGCCAATCGGCACGACTCCATGGTCTTCGAAACTTTGGTCGATGCGATTCCTGCCGTTCCTGGCTTGCCAGGACGGCCCAGACAAAAGCCTTACAAGCTGCATGCTGACAAAGGCTATGACTACCGCCGTTGTCGTGCACACCTGAGCCGACGCGGAATCTTGGTGCGAATTGCTCGGCGCGGGGTGGAAAGCAGCGAGAGACTAGGTCGCCACCGCTGGGTGGTAGAACGTACCCATTCTTGGCTAGCTGGCTTCGGCAAGTTGCGCATCCGCTTCGAACGGCGGCTGGATACGCATTACGCCTTGCTCAAGCTGGCTTTCTCATTGATATGTCTGCGATTTGTCGACAGGTTTTGTTAGCGGGTCTTAACCAGATGTTGCCCAATCGGGCCGGCGTTCCCACCGCGTTGCCCGCCGCCATCGTCGCGCAGGCCGGACTCTACCTCATACTCAACCAGAATAATCGCCAGGAAAATCGCTACATGGGCGTAACCGACAACTTCCGCAACCGCTTCGGCATCCGGCAGGGCTCATGCTTCGAACTAGGCTTTGCGCCGCAAGTGCTGAACGGCGTCTATGCCTTTCTGGGCACTATGCGCTACCGGAACAACGGCGCGGCAGGCTGGCAAAATCCCGCCGGCTATGCCGACGCCAACCTGACGATCAGCCTGGATGGCCAGGACTACGACTTAGAGCACTTGTTCATCAAGGCCGCCCAGCATGGCTGGCCGCATGGCACCATCACCAATACACGGAAAACCGGCGCGCTGGCCAATGCCGGCGGCTTCCCCATCAATGTGACGATCAGCTGGAACGGCATCGCCCCCAATCAGGTTCTCGTGCCGATCGCGGCCGGCGCGCAGCTGGCGTGAAAACACCGCTCAGCCTTCCTGCCGCGGCACCGCCCGCTCAACCAGCAGCGCCTCGAACTGGCCCGCCGGCAGCGGCTTGCTGAACAGATAGCCCTGGGCGCAGTCGCAGCCCTGCTCCAGCAGAAAGCGGCGCTGCGCCTCTTGCTCCACCCCCTCCGCCACCACATCCAGACCCAGGCTGCGGGCGATGGAGATGATGGCGCGGGCGATGGCGGCGTCGTCGCCGCCGGCGTGCAGATCGTCTATGAAGGAGCGGTCTATCTTCAACCCGCGCACCGGCAGGCGCTTCAAATACGACAATGATGAATAGCCGGTGCCGAAATCGTCGATGGACAGATACACGCCCAGCTTCTGCAAGCGGAACAGCGTGTCCACCATGCCGCCGGCATCGTCCATCACCACGCTCTCGGTGATTTCCAGCTCCAGCGCGCCGCTATCCAGGCCGTGCCGCGCCAGCGCGTGCTCCAGCTCGGCGACGAAATCGCCATGCTTGAGCTGGCGGCCGGACACGTTCACCGCCAGCCGGCCCGGCGCCAGCCCGGCGTCGCGCCAGCGGCGGGCGTCGGCGCAGGCGGTTTCCAGCACCCAGGCGCCGATCTGGGCAATCAGCGCGCTCTCCTCCGCAATGGGGATGAAGCGGTCCGGCGGCACCAGGCCCATTTCCGGATGCCGCCAGCGCAGCAGCGCCTCCGCGCCGATCAGCGCCCCGCTGTCCAGCGCCACCTTGGGCTGATACCACAACTCCAGTTCCTGCTGGGCCAGCGCGCGGTGCAGGCTGTACTCCAGCCGCAGCCGCTCCAGCGCGCGCGCGTTCATGTCCGGGGTATAGAACTGGAAGCCGTTCTTGCCGCCTTCCTTGGCGCGGTACATCGCGGTGTCGGCATGCACCAGCAAGGTATCGGCGTCGCGGCCGTCCAGCGGGAACATGCTGATGCCTATGCTGGCGGAGATGAACATCTGCTGGCCGGCCGCGCCGGACAGCTCGGTCACCGCATCCAGCATCGCCTGCGCCCGCGCCGCCACCTGGGCCTCGCCGCCCACATCCTCCAGCAGCAGCGTGAATTCGTCGCCCCCCAGCCGCGCCACCGTTTCGCCCGGCAACAGGCAGGACTGCAACTGGCGCGCGATGTGGATCAACAGCTGGTCGCCGGCGTAATGGCCCAGCGTGTCGTTGACCAGCTTGAAGCGGTCCAGATCGATGAACAGCAGCGCCAGCCGCTGGCCGCCCCGCTCCGCCCGCTCCGCCGCGCCTTGCAGCTTCTCCAGAAACAGCGTGCGGTTGGGCAGGCTGGTCAGCGCGTCGTGGTTGGCCAGAAAATGCAGCCTTTCCTCGGCCTGCTTGCGCTGGGTGATGTCGGAGAACACCGCCACGTAATGCAGGCAATCGCCCGCCGCGTCCCGTATCGCGGTGATGCTCAAGTGCTCGGTGTACAGCAAGCCGCCCTTGCGGCGGTTCACCACCTCCCCCTGCCAACGGCCGTCGCGCAGCAGGCTGCGCCACAGCTGCTGGTAGAACTCGGGTTGCTGCTTGCCGGATTTCAGCAACGCCGGCGTCTTGCCCAGCGCTTCCTCCCGGCTGTAGCCGGTGATGCGGGCGAAGGCCGGATTCACCGACTGGATCACGCCGTCGCGGTCGGTGATGATGATGCCTTCCATCGTAGACTCGAATACCTTGTCCGCCAGCAGCAGGCTGTGCCGGGACTGCTGCAGCGCCTGGTCGCGCAGGCGCAGCGCCTCGTTCAACTCATGCAGGTATTCGTGCTCGATGCCCTGCACGATGTCGTCGAAGCCCAGCAGCCTGAGCAAGCCGCCATCGTCGCCGAACACCGCCAGATGACGGATATTGTGCTGTTGCAGCAGGCGGCGCGCCTGCAACAGGCTGGAGAATTCAGGCACGCCGATCAAGGGCCGGCGGCAGCCTTCGCCCAGCGTGGCCGGCAGTTGGTCCGCCGCCAGCCAGCGCAACACGTCACGCTGGGTGACGATGCCATGCCCGCCTTCATCCAGCGCCACCGCCAGCGCCGACAAGCCGCGCTCGCGCATCTGCGCCATCGCCTCCCGCGGATCGGCCGACTCCGGCAGGGCCAGCGCGGGCGGCCCCGGCAAATCGCGAATGCGCTTGACGATCAGAAAGGATTCCAGTCCCTGGTTGCGGACGATGTCGGTCAGCGTGACGATGCCCAGCGGCTGGCCATGTTTCCACACCAGCGCGTGGCGCAACTGGCGGTTGCGGAAAGCCTCCACCGCGTCCGGCAGGGTCATGTCGTGCGGCAGGCTGGCCAACTGGGCGCTGATCGCCTGACCTACCGGCAGCTCAGGATCGCGCCGGCCCAGCGAGGCCTTCAGCGCATCGCTTTCGGTCCACAAACCCAGCACATGCCCCAGTTCGTCCCTCACCACGATGGAGCTGCAGGCGGCCGCCATCATCCGGCTGGCGGCTTCGCGTATGGGCAGGGACGGCGGGCAGCACAGCAGATCGCAGGATGCGATGTCCGCCAGGGTCTGGATCGGATAGGACATTGACAAACATGGCCTCGTCATAAGCTGACGGCCATTATACCGTTAACCCTCTTGTCACAAGGGACGGAATATCAAAAATATGCCGGCTTGGAAACAAAAACGGCGCCGGGTCGAAACCCCGCGCCGTTTTCAGGCTCCGCGGCCGCGCGTCAGCGGCGTTCGCCCCACAGGTCGTGCTCGCTGCAGTCGACGATCTCCACTTGGTAGAACTCGCCCGGCTGCATGCCGGCGGCGTCCTCGACGAACACCAGGCCGTCGATTTCCGGCGCGTCGGCATAACTGCGGCACACGGCCGTGCCTTCGTCGTCGATCTCGTCCACCAGCACTTGCAGGGTCTGGCCGACCCGGCGCTCCAGCCGGCGCGCGCTGATTTCGGCCTGCACGGCCATGAAGCGCTCCTTGCGGGCTTCCTTCACCTCTTCCGGCACCGGATTGGGAAGCTCGTTGGCCGTGGCGCCTTCCACCGGGGAGTAAGTGAAGCAGCCGACGCGGTCCAGCTCGGCCTCGCGGATGAAGGCCAGCAACTCTTCGAAGTCCTCCTCGGTTTCGCCGGGGAAGCCGACGATGAAGGTGGAGCGGATCACCAGCGCCGGACAGATTTCGCGCCACTTCTTGATGCGCGCCAGCACGTTGTCGCTATTGGCCGGGCGCTTCATCAGCTTCAGCACCTTCTGGCTGGCGTGCTGGAACGGGATGTCCAGGTAGGGCAGGATCTTGCCGTCGCGCATCAGCGGAATGACTTCATCCACGTGCGGGTACGGGTAGACGTAATGCAGGCGCACCCAGATGCCGTGGCGGCCCAGCTCCTCGCACAGCTCGGTCATGCGGGTCTTCACCGGGCGGCCGTTGTGGAAGCCCATTTTGTACTTGGTGTCCACGCCGTAGGCCGAGGTGTCTTGCGAGATCACCAGGATTTCCTTGACGCCGGCCTTGGCCAGGCTCTCGGCCTCGCGCAGCACGTCGTGGATGGGGCGGCTTTCGAGATCGCCGCGCATGGACGGGATGATGCAGAAGGTGCAGCGGTGGTTGCAGCCCTCGGAAATCTTCAGATAAGCGTAGTGCTTGGGCGTCAGACGCACGCCGATGTCCGGCACCAGGTCGACGAAGGGGTCATGCGGCTTGGGCAGGTGGGTATGCACCGCTGTCATCACTTCTTCCGTGGCGTGCGGGCCGGTCACGGCCAAGACCGACGGATGCACATCGCGCACCACATCGCCCTTGGCCCCCAGACAGCCGGTGACGATCACTTTGCCGTTTTCGTTCAGCGCTTCGCCGATGGCGTCCAGCGACTCCTCGACAGCGGAATCGATGAAGCCGCAGGTGTTCACCACCACCAAATCCGCCCCGTCGTAGGACGGCGCGATTTCATAGCCTTCGGCGCGAAGGCGGGTCAGGATCTGCTCGGAATCGCTGGCGGCCTTGGGGCAGCCCAGCGAAACGAACCCTACGCGAGGGGTCTTGTTCATGGTCGAAATCTTAGGCGTGAAAACAAAATCGCGCGATTATACAACGGTTTGCCTCGCGATACTCATCTGGCTTAACCCTGCGGCCCGCGCGAGCAAAAGCGGTGTAGAAAAAGACGTGGCGGATCCCGCCGCCACGTCCTCCCGCTTATTTTTGCGCAGAAACCAGCACCAGCATCGGACGCTCGGCTTCCTCCGCCAATGCCGGCTGCGCGGCGATCTGTTCGGCGCTCGGCCCCCATTCGTCGACATGCCGCAACGCAAAGCCGGCAGCCATCAAGGCATTGAGCGTGGCGCCCAGCGTGCGGTGGTATTTGACCACGCCGTCCGCCAGCCAGTTGCTGACGCGCCGGCCCTCCGCCTGGTAGCCGTTGACCGCCCAGGAACGGCGCCCCTCGCTGTCGCTCACCCATTGTTGAACGCTTGGGCAGGTGTGGATGGGATGCTCCATCGAAAACACCAGCCAGCCACCTGGCTTCAGGGCGCGATGCGCGGCGGAGAACAGCGGAGCGAGGTCCGGCAGGTAGTGCAAGGTCAGCGAGCTGTAAATCAGATCCAAACTTTGCGCCGGCAAGTCCAACCGCTCCAGATCGCCCTGGCGGTAAATAATCCTGTCGTCCGAGGTCAGCTCGCGGGCGCGGGCCAGCATCTTCTCCGACAGTTCGATCCCCAGCACCTCGCCGGCGCCGGCTTCGCGGGCGTAACGGCAGAACCAGCCGTAGCCGCAGCCCAGGTCGGCCACGCGTTTGCCGCTCAGCTCCGGCAGCATGGCGCGCAGCGCCGGCCACTCCGGCGCGCCGTCCAGCCCGAACTGGGAGCGCGACAGTTGCGCGTAGCCATCGAAAAATCCCGGATCGTCGTAAATGTTCTGGGACATGGATGCATCCTTTCTGAAACTCAATTCAAGTTAGCGCCGATTCGAGCCGCCATACAAACGCGCGGCCCAGCATGGCCTTCTCAAGCTTTGCCTTTTTCGAATCGGAAATGAAAAAAGCGAGCCGGTTTGACCCGGCTCGCTTGGAGAGACGCCATCTTCAGCGAAGACGGCGAAAACGATCAGGGCCGCGGATGAGTCATCATCCGCGGCCCTGGCATATTGATCGCCACGCCGCGGCGCAGCCTCCCTTCGCGGGAAGCCGGCTGTCTGCGTGGCGATGAATGAGAGCGGAAGCTCAAGCTTCCGTATCAGGCTCCGAACAATGCTTCATCGCTAGCGATTGCGCGGAGCGCGCTCGGGTCACTCTCTGATCCGAGGCGTAAAGGGCGGTCATGGCGTGCCTATATATTAGTGAATTGCCAAATACGAAACTTATATTAAGAAACATAAACTTGTCAAACCTTCAACCCAACCGGCCGCGAACCCGCCATGCCAGAACTCGCGCGCGGCGCGGCTGTCAGACCCGGTCTTCGCATGCCGCCTTCACACTCATCACAGGAAACACTCATGTCGACTCAAGCCGCCACTCTCAAGCTCCGACCGCTGGAGCGGGACGATCTGGCCTTCGTCCACGAGATGAACAACAACGCCAACATCATGCGCTACTGGTTCGAGGAACCGTACGAGGCCTTTGTCGAGCTGGTAGACCTGTACGACAAGCACATCCACGATCAGAACGAGCGCCGCTTCGTGATCGAAGACGGCGCGCGCAAGGCCGGGCTGGTCGAACTGGTGGAGATTGATTACATCCACCGCCGCGCCGAATTCCAGATCATCATCCACCCGGAATGCCAAGGTCGCGGCTACGCCAGCCAGGCGACCCGACTGGCGATGCGCTACGCCTTCGCCGTGCTCAACCTGTACAAGCTGTACCTGATCGTCGACAAGGAGAACGCCAAGGCGATACACGTTTATCAGAAGCTGGGTTTCCGCCCGGAGGGCGAGCTGATAGACGAATTCTTCGTCAACGGCCGTTACCGCAGCGCGCTGCGGATGTGCTTGTTCCAGCCTGAATTCCTGAACGGGTCCGCGCGGGGCCAAGAGCCGCTAACAAAACCCTCGCAAAGCACCTGAGCCAAGGCGCGCCGATGCAGGCAGCGCAAGGAGTACGACAAGGAGGCGCGACGCTGGGTCCGTTTTTCTGTTAGCGGGTCGAATGAATCCGGCCAGCCACGGCCGGATTCGCTCTGGGCGCGGTCAAGGCGTCGGCAGGCTCCAGTTCTGATTCGCCGCGCCGCTGCACTGCAGCAAGCTGACCGGCTGGCCGGAACGGTTGGCGCTCAGGCAAAGATTGCTGCTCGCGCTGCGTATCTGGCTGCCGCTGCGCTTCCAGGCCGACTTGCCGCTGCAACTGCGGATGTCCACGCCGCTGCCGTTTTCCTCCAGGCAATAATTGTCCTTGAGCTGCAGCGAGCCGTCAGCCGCGTGCACCCAGGCCTGGTTGCCGCCGCCGTGGCAGCCGTAGGTGATCGCCGCCGCGCCGTCCCGCGCGCCGCCGCTGGCATCCAGACACTGGCCGCCATTGGCGATGAGCCCGCGGGTGCTGTTGCCGATGCCGTTCTCCTGCTCGCTGCTCTGGCTATAGGCAGTGACCTTGGAAAAAGCCGGGCAGGCATTGCTGACCGAGGTGCCGCTGATGCTGGCCGGAGCCAGCCTTCCCGCCACCCAGCCCGACGGCGCGCTGAAAGTGGCCTTGCTGTACGGCTGGCCCAGGCACGTGGCGCGCTCGCTGTTCCATTCGAAGTATTCGGCCCAGTTGACCATATTGTGCGGCGAAATCTTGCTGGCCGCGGTCTTGATGCTGCCCAGCTTGAACGAACTGCCGCTGGTCTGATCGGTGACGGTCACGCCCAGCCAGCCGCCGGCCTCGTAGGCGACATGGAAGCGGTAGCTGTGGCCCTGCGTCCAATCCACATGGATGCGGCAGCTGCGGCCGGTGCCTTCGCCTGAGAAGGTGGTGCAGTAGCTGCCGGGGCTGCCTGCCTTGGCATCGGTGGTGTCCCAGGCGGAAAACAGGAAGGTGCGCTTGCCGCCGCCATTGCTCTGCATGCCGGTATAGGCGCCGGAGGTGCCCACCAGGTCGAACTGATTGGCCCAGTAGACATTGGCGGCGTATCCCGGATCGCGGTTCACGGTGATGGTGAAATCGACGGCGTCCATGCCGGCGGAAGCGACGGCGGGAAAGCGGTAATGGGTGTAGGTGCCGGGCGTTTTGCCGAACGCATGCGCCAGCGGGGACAAGGAAAGCAGCAACGGCAAGAGAAGCGTGGCTTTGGCTATCATCGCGGTCATCCTTAGCGAGATTGACGAGAAACACGCGCCTGCGATGCCAACCGCTAGCGCGTGGCGATAGCCATATGAATATCCAAATTAGAGCATTTGATCAATGCGTATTAATTACAAATAAAAGGCTTATTGATTTTTATTTGATTTAAAATTGATCAAAATTCGCCTTGCCAAGCCTGCGCGCGCAGATAAACTCCCCCGCTACCGGGCAGCCCGCCTCATCGCGCACCGGCATGGCAGTCCGCTCCAGCACGCGCCACCCCTCGCTCAGCAGACGGTCCAGATAGCTTGGCGCATGCCGGTAGCGACCACTGTGGTGCAAGGCATAATCGACACCCCCGTCAATCAGGCTTTCCACGCAAAACAACAGCAGGCCGCCCGCTTCCGTCCGCCGCGCCAGCCAATCGAAGACATTGTCCAGGTCGCCCAGGTAAGGCAAGGTATCCAGGCAGGCGATCAATTGCCAGCTCATCTTCGCCGACCGCAGAAAGGCGCGCAGCTCTGCCTGCGCCAAGCTGTCGTATATCCCCTTGGCCTGCGCCTGCGCCAGCATGCCAGCGCTCAGGTCCACGCCATCCAGCCGAAGGGCATAAGGCAGCAGACGCTCGCCGGCCAGGCCGGTGCCGCAGCCCAGATCCAGCGCGGACAGCGATTTCGGCGCCGGCGCCTGTCGGAGCAGGCAGTCGGCCAGCCACTGCGGGCCGCTATAGCGCAAGCGGGCCAGATCGTCATCAAAGCTTCGCGACGCCGCATCGAAGGCGCTGCCCACGTACATCTCCGCGCAGGCCTTCGGCGCCTCCGCGCCGCCGAAGGCCGCCAACAGATGGCTTGCCACCGGATGATCCGGCTGCCGCCGCAGCCAGTCTTCCGCCATCGCTCTGGCCTCCTCCATCCTTCCCAACTCGCACAGCGCCTGCGCCTGCGCGATCGGCGGCATCTTGCCGGGCGGCTCCGCCAGCACGCCCTGCGCATTGCAGCGCCTGGCCTCGTCATGGCGGCCCTGCTGGAGCAGCGCCTGCGTCAACAGATAAAAGGCATCCGGGCAATCAGGGTCCAGCCGGGCTGCTTGGCGCAAGGCTGGCTCGGCATCGCTGCCGCGCGCCAGGCGCAACAGCTGCGCGCCCAGATTGGTCCAATAGAAATAGCGTGACGGGTCTAGCTCGGTTGCCCGCCGCAAGGCGGCCGCGGCGGCTTCCGCCTGTCCCTGCCTCGCGCAGGCCAAACCCAGATTGAAATGCCACTCGGCATGGCCGTCTTCGGCGGCCACCGCCTGCTCAAGCAGCGGCAGCGCTTCGTCCAGCCTATCCCGCTGCGAAAGCAGAAAGCCCAGCCAATGCCGCGCCGCCGCGCCCAACGCCGGATCGTCCAGCAAGGCGCGGTAGGCCCGCTCCGCCGCGTCCGCCTCTCCGGCCAGATGCATCCGCAGCGCGCGGCGCAGCCTCTCCTCGTCACTCGCGGCCATATCGCTCCCTGCTGACAAAGACAAGGCCGGGGCGACTGCCGCCCCGGCCTTTGATGATCTCGCGCGCCGCGGATCAGGGCTTGTCCTTTTCCTCCGCCCCTGGATAGCCGGGAAAGCCGAAGCCGCCGAACAGCTGCTTGGTCTGCTCCTGCATGCGGTTCTGCATTTCCAGGAACATGCCGGTGCTCTGCTCCATGTAGTTGGCCATCATGTTCTGGATGGCCGGTCCCTGCAGCTTCATGAACTCGCCCCACATCGTGGTGTTCAACATCGCGTTGTCGCCATACATCGCGCGAGTCTGCTCCTGCATCTTCTGCTGCAGCTGCGCGAACAATTGCAGGTTCTTCTCCAGGAACGGCCCCATCATGCCCTGCATCGCCTGGCCGTAATAGCGGATGAACTGGGTCAGCACCTCGTAGCTGAACATCGGCATGCCGCCGTTTTCTTCTTCCAGGATGATCTGCAGCAGCACGCTGCGGGTGATGTCTTCCTGGGTCTTGGCGTCCAGCACCTGAATGTCAACATTGTCCAGAACCAGCTGTTTGACATCCCCCAAGGTGATGTAGGAACTGGTGGCGGTATCATACAGTCGGCGGTTCGGGTACTTCTTGATGACCCGTTTCTCAACACTCATTTAACGCTCCTGGTTTATTTTCGTGGTGTTGTGCGCTGGCAATCTAACATAAATACAACAAACTAGAGCAAATCTTCTACCACCTTCCAACGCCGTGTGCTACATTTACGCGTCATTGTGCAATGCACAATCCCACTCAACGGAACACAGTCGGACCCCATTTTCCACGCAATGGAGGTTTTACACCATGTCCTACAGCAACGAACAGCTGAACAAGCTTTCCCTGACCGGCATCGAATCCTCGCTGCGCTTCGCCCAGATCGCGCTGGACAGCACCGAGCGCCTGATCAAGCTGCAGCTGGAAGCATCCAAGCAATCCCTGGAAGACCATACCAAGGCCGCCAAGCAACTGGCCGAATTCAAGGACTCCCAAGAAGCGGTGAATCACCTGAACAAGCTGGCCACTCAATCGGTGGACAAGCTGGTCAGCCACTCCCGTAATCTGTATGAAGTGGTATCCGGCGCGCAAAGCGAGCTGAGCAAGCTGGTGGAAGAAAGCGTCGGCCTGTTCAACAAGTCGCTGATCAGCTCGATCGAATCCGTGGCCAAGAACGCCCCGGCCGGCTCCGACGCCACGCTGAACGCGGTCAAGACTTCGGTCGCCGCCGCCGCCGCCGCCGTCAACACCTTCAGCAAGGCCGCCCAGCAGGTCGCAGAGTTCACCGATAGCAGCGTCAAGGCCGCCACCAGCGCCACCGCGGACGCGGTGAAAAACTCCGCCAAACGCGGCGCCACCGTCTGAGTAAGGGTCCAAATCGCACAGAACCCCGCCCTCCCGGCGGGGTTTTCGCATTCAACGGATGCGCGCCCTCGACGGCGGCGGTACAATCCGGTTTTACCAGATCGAGCAAGCATCACAGGTCCCACGCATGAAAATCAGCAGCAACTTCGACGCCGGCAGTATCGAGATCGTCTCCGTCGACAGCCTTGAAGACATCCAACTGCGCATCCGCCGCGACAACGCCGCCGAATTCGCGCAGTGGTTCTACTTCCGCGTGCAAGGTGCTGCCTACCAACACTGCACCTTCCGCTTCCTCAACGCGGCCGAATGCGCATACCCGCAAGGCTGGGTGGATTATCAGGCGATGGCCTCCTACGACCGCGTAAACTGGTTCCGGGTGCCGACGCATTACGAAGACGGCGTGATGACCATAGAGCACGTGCCGCTGTCCGGCAGCATCTACTACGCCTACTTCGAGCCCTATACCTACGATCAGCACCTGAACCTGATCGGCCAGGCGCAAGGCTCGGGCCTGTGCCAGGTGTCCGACCTGGGCTCCACCGTGCAAGGCCGCGACATGAACCTGCTGACCATAGGCCATGAGGTGGAGTCGGATCTGAAGATCTGGATCACCGCGCGCCAGCATCCGGGCGAAACGATGGCCGAATGGTTCGTCGAGGGCTTCCTAAACCGCCTGCTCGACCCCCAGGACCCGACCAGCCGCGCGTTGCTGGACCGCGCCACCTTCTACGTGGTGCCGAACATGAACCCGGACGGCTCGGTGCTGGGCAATTTGCGCACCAACGCCGCCGGCGCCAACCTGAACCGCGAATGGGCCAATCCCAGCGCGGAAACCAGCCCGGAAGTGCTGGGGGTGCGCCAGAAGATGCTGGAAACCGGAGTGGATCTGTTTCTGGACATCCACGGCGACGAGAACATCCCCTACGTCTTCCTGGCCGGCACTGAAGGCGTGCCTTCCTGGAATGAGAAGCTGGAGTCGCTGGCCGACAGCTTCCGCCACCACTTCCTGCTCGCCAGCCCGGATTTCCAGACTGAGCACGGCTACCCGCGCAACGAGGCGGGCAAGGCCAATATGGGCATCGCCACCAACTGGGTTTGCGAGCAGTTCGGTTGCCTCGCCTTCACGCTGGAAATGCCGTTCAAGGACAACCACAACCTGCCGGACGACGATTTCGGCTGGAACGGCCAGCGCAGCCTGCGCCTGGGCGAAGCCGCGCTGTCGCCTATCTATGCGGTGCTCAACGATTTGGCGCGCGCAGAATAATCGCCTCCCCAGCAAAAAAGCCGGCAACCGCCGGCTTTTTTCTTGACCATGGCGCCTCACATCGCCACGGGAAGCTTATCCAATGTCTTCACCAGCTCCACCTCAGCCATGCACCAGTCGCTGCCCTTTTCCAACACCTTGCCCAGCGCGATCTGGAAATGCTTGCCGCGAACCGTCATGTAGAACTGCTTGCCCAGCATGTATAGCGACAAAGGCAGAATCAACGCGTTGACCAGCTTGCCGGCGCGCCTGTACGGCAAAAACACGCTGATGTGGCCGGCCAGCCAGACCTGGTCTGGCGGCAATGTGGGATCGATCAACCGCGCGTCCGTCGGCCGCAGCGAAGCTGCCAGCGGCCGCGCGCTCAGCGTCTCCACGCCCAGATAAATACGCTCCCTGCTGGTGCGTTTAACCCGGCGGATAATGCCCAGGCTCCATCCCTCCTGCTCGGGCTCGCGAAAGCCTACCAGACCGCCCAAGCCCACCCACTCATTGCCCATCACGTCCAGTGACACGCCCAGCCCCGTCTGGCTGACGTTTTCCAGCGACCATTTCTGGAATTCCTGCGGCGGAGGCGCCTCTGCCGTCTCACCCGCCATAGACAGAGAACTGGTGGCCGGCAGCGGAGACGATGACTTATCCCGCTTGCGGCTGGTGACGAAGCCATATATTCGGATATTGGCGGCGTCTTCGTAACTGTCGCCCTCGACTCCGCGCTGGCTCTGCATCTGCTCTTCGTCAGGCTTGCGGATCAACTTGTGCAGCAAATGCAGCCGATGCGCGACCTCGACCTGCTTGTTGCTGACCGACACGCGCTCCGCCCGCTCGAACACCAAGGGCCTGGAGGCCCACTCCCGCGTCAACGCCCGCAGCAACGAGGCGTCGATGCCAGGCTCGATCAGGCGCTTCAACTCGGCTGGAATCCGCCCCGACTCCATCACTACCGCCCAGCCGTGCAGAATCTCGACCATCTCCGCGGTGTTCCAGTAACGGGCCCACTCGCTCGCGACAGCATCCTTGGTCCGCGCCGCCGGCTTGGAATCCGCCAGGGAAACATGAAAACTCGCATTGGCGAAATAGGCCTTGCTCAGGTTCATTCGGTTGCTGAGCAACATCAACAGTTCATAGGCGAAATTCACCTGCTTGGCGCTGAGGTTGCCATTGCTCAAAACGGATAACATCTGCAAACCCAGATATTGATCCTGCACCGTGGTCGCCGCGCCCTTTTCCCCAAACAGGAAAATCGGCCGCGTATCCAGCCCCCTCTGTTCCGCAAGTCGATACAGCTGGTTCACGTTCAGCCAAAATACATCGTCGGGTTGATAATTTCTTATGTATTGCCATCTGGCATATTCAGTCAAGTAATGGAACATACGCGCCATAACCAGTGGCAAATGGGACTGCACCTTAACGCCATTGGGATGATCAGGAGATATTGGCAATGCATATTGATAGAAATCGGTAAATTGCTTGCCATAATTCAGTATCTGCCCCCGCAACTGCGTCTCCAGAACCTTGGGCATGCGCGCGTTCATCAAATATTGCACGCACAGCGCATCGTGCAGCGGCTGGGTTTCCAGATTCAACGCCAGCGCCGCCTCTAATTGGTCCGAAGACAATTCCAGCGAAGGCGTATTCAGCCCGGCCAGCAGTTCGGCCACCTTGTCATGCGCGCCGGCGCCAAACTCCTGCTTCAGCTTTTCCGCGTAAGCCTTGGCCGCGGCAGCATTGGCCAAGGGATCCTGCTTGCCTTTGGAGCCCCTTGCAAAGAAATCCAGCATGCTTTTGTCCAGTTTCGTTCGACACCCGAGCCGGGCGGAGCGCCGCCAGCGCAGGCTTGCCATCATTATTTATAGCAAGCGGCATCCTCCACCGCTTGCGAAGAAAAGATCAAGCAAAAAAAAAGCGCCTGAAGGCGCTTTTTTTATTTGAATCCAGACTCAGATGGCCAGGGCTTCCAGTTTCTTGCCGCTGTCGATCCAGGACTGAACCCAAGCCGGTTTGCGACCGCGACCGGTCCAGGTCAGGCTGTTGTCGTTCGGATGGCGATACTTGGCCTCCACAGGCTTGCGAACCGCCACAGCCTTGCTCAGCACGTCTTCCACGCTCAAACCATAGGCGCGGGCCAACTCGATGATCTGCTTTTTGGCCTTGGACTTTTCTTCGACTTCGCGACGCTTGATTTCGTTTTCTACGTCAGCCTTCAGTGCGACCAGCGCGGTGAATTCCAGCTTGGACAGATCCATAACATGTTCCCTTGATTATTGGTTTAGCGATTTACAGGATGTAATGTAGCCAATTGAAATGGAACAAGTCAAGGATAAAAAAGAAAACGAATTACCCATTATTCCGTTACGGATTCGATCGCGTAAGGCAATTCAAGTCGACGCAAAGCGACAGTATGACTTTCATCGGCAAATATGCCAGCATCCCAAGTTTGAGATTGCGCAACCGCCAATCCCAGGAACTCTCGCTCCCCCAGTCGGCAAACCGCCGCCATCATGCCGACAGACTGATCCGGCAATTGCGGACTATAAAGCTTGGCGCCGACGGCCAAGGCTGAATCGAAAGCCACCTTGAACATTCGACGCTTCATCTTGCCCAGATACTGGCTGCGCGCCACGATTTCCTGACCGGGATAGCAGCCCTTCTTGAAATTGACCGCACCGATCAATTCCATATTCGCCATCTGCGCCACAAACTGCTCTTGTGTCGCCCGCGTCACCCAGGCAATACCCGCTTGAATGTCCTTCAATGCCCAAGCTGCGGGCAGAATCGGACTCAGCCCCTCCTCCTGCGCAAGCTCCTTTCCCACGGAGCAACCGCTTCCCAATGCCAGCAAATACGTGCCATTGGGCAAGGCGATCAGCACCGCCTGCGATTGTCCAGCGCATTGCAGGCTGTCGATTTGATCAATTGCGGGAAAATGCTTTTGCAATGCGGCCCTGGCCGAATTACCTGACAAGCCCAATAACGACCAGCTGTCGTCCAGCATCACTTTCACTTTCGAACGCAACACAAACATGGCCAGTCTTTTGGCGACGGTTTCGGCGATATCCGCCGCCGTCATCAAATAGTAGGCGCCGCCATGGGCCCAAATCAGAAAACTGGCCAGCATCCGCCCCTTGGCCGTGGAGTAAGTGCTGTATTGCGCGCGAGACTCGCTTACGTCCCGAATGTCATTCGACAGTTGGCCCTGCAGAAAAGTTTGGGCATCCTCCCCCTCCACTCGAATCACCGCGAAGTTATACAACGGCGCCAGAGTTGAGCCATTTTCCAGAGCGGCCAACTGAGCCATATGCTCCTCCAGCGACGCCTCTCCGCTTTCATCTCGCCTCAAACCATGGCCCACCAGCCAATCGTTCCAAAATGCATCCATGTCCGTCTTCTCCCGCTTGGATTTCGATGGCCGATCTTACCGCCAACAACAGCCCCATCGCCAGCTGCGCAAGATATGCGCGATGAAATATCATTCCGGAACAAACACCTAAGCCACCGCATTGGCAGGCACCCGGAAAACCTGGCATTTTTTCGCCATTCTGGCATTGACACGCGAGGCAGGCTCCGTATATAGTTCGCCCTCACTCAATTCCCTGATAGCTCAGTCGGTAGAGCGACGGACTGTTAATCCGCAGGTCGCAGGTTCGAGCCCTGCTCGGGGAGCCAGTTCATCTTGGCGAATTTTGAGTGTCATGTGTTCCCTGATAGCTCAGTCGGTAGAGCGACGGACTGTTAATCCGCAGGTCGCAGGTTCGAGCCCTGCTCGGGGAGCCACACCGCCTCACGGCGCCCAATTCAAAGTTTTGTTCCCTGATAGCTCAGTTGGTAGAGCGACGGACTGTTAATCCGCAGGTCGCAGGTTCGAGCCCTGCTCGGGGAGCCAGAATACGACAAGCCGCAGCGCAAGCTGCGGCTTTTTCGTTTGGCGTTTCCCTTTTACAATCGTCTCCACCCACCGGAGAAACGATGTTGAAGCACCCCATCCCCCTCGCCCTAGGCGCCATCCTGCTGTGGGCTTCGCTCGCCACGCTGGGCGCGATGACCCGAACCCTGCCGCCCTTCTTCGTCGTCGGCGTCAGCCTGTGCGCAGGCAGCCTGCTTTCCATCCACCGCATCCGCGACTGGAAAGTGCCGCTCTCCACACTGCTGGCCGGCATCTACGGCCTGTTCGGCTACCACTTTCTGCTGTTCTTCGCCTTCCGCCACGCGCCGACGCTGGAAGCCAACCTGCTCAATTACCTGTGGCCATTGCTGATCGTGCTGCTGACGCCCCGGTTCCGCCCCGGCTCCCGCCTCAGCCGGCGGCACATCCTCGGCGGCGCGCTGGGTTTCATCGGCGCCGGCCTGATCGTCACCGGCGGCCAGCTGGCGCTGTCCCAGCAATACCTGTCCGGCTATCTGCTGGCGATGTCCGCCGCCGCGGTCTGGTCCACCTTCAGCCTGCTGCTGGGCCGGCTGCCGGCATTTTCCGGCAGCGCGATGGGCGGCTTCTGCCTGGCCTCCGGCCTGTTGTCGCTGCTATGCCACGCGCTGCTCGAACCCGCAGCCACCCCCAGCGCGGCGCAATGGGCGACGTTGGCTCTGCTGGGCCTGGGACCGATGGGCGGCGCCTTCTTCCTGTGGGAGCGCGCGCTGCGCCTGGGCGATCCACGGCAAATCGGCTCGCTTTCCTATGCCACCCCGCTGCTGTCCACGCTGCTGCTGACCGCCAGCGGCCAGGGCGAGCTCAACTCGCTTGCCGCCGTCGCCATCCTGCTGATTCTGGGCGGCGCGCTGTTGGGCACCTTGCCGGAGCGGCCTCGCGCGCAACCGCAAGCGCGCTGACTTTGCCAGCCACCGTCAAAAACAGTTAAAATTTTTGCTATCAAATAAAAGGAAAAGCCATGTCCGTCCTGAAGGAATTCAAGGAATTCGCCGTCAAAGGCAATGTGATCGACCTCGCAGTCGGCGTCGTCATCGGCGGCGCTTTCGGCTCCATCGTCAAATCGCTGGTCGACGACGTGATCATGCCGCCGATTGGCCTCTTGATCGGCAATGTCGATTTCTCCAACCTGTTTTTCGTATTGAAGGACGGCGCCAAGCAAGCAGGCCCCTACGTTTCCGTCGCGGCAGCCAAGCAGGCCGGCGCCACCACGCTGAACCTGGGCCTGTTCATCAACGCGCTGGTCAGCTTCACCATCGTCGCCTTCGCCATCTTCATGCTGGTCAAGGCCATCAACCGGCTGAAGCGCGAAGAAGCCGCGCCCGCCCCCGCCTCGCCCGCCACCAAGGAATGCCGCTACTGCCTGTCCGCCATACCGGAAAAGGCCACACGCTGCCCCTGCTGCACCTCGCAACTCGACTGACGCCCCGTTCAAGCGCTTGCCCCCGCCGGGCCATTCCCCTACAATCGCATCCGTTCTGGGGGAGTAGCCTCGGCGCTCGACGGCGCCGGCAGCGATCAACACACTTGGCATTCGCCATGGTCGCTGCGACGATCTTCCGTTTGGCAAGACCCATGACATGTTTGCGCGCAGCGGGGCCGCGGCGCAGGCTTGTCATGGCGTATCCGCGGCCCCTGGAGTTTTCATGCAAGCCTTCCTGATTTCCACCGGCGTGGTGGCATTGGCCGAAATCGGCGACAAGACGCAACTGCTCGCCCTGGTGCTCGCCTCCCGCTTCAAAAAACCCGTTCCCATCATCCTGGGCATTTTCGTGGCCACGTTGGTCAACCACTTCGCCGCCGCCGCCGTCGGCCAATGGATCATGGCCAAGGTCGGTCCCGACATCATGCGCTGGGGCCTGGGCCTGTCCTTCATCGCGATGGCCGCCTGGATGCTGATACCCGACAAGCTGGACGACGATGACAAGCTGAGCGAGCGCTTCGGCATTTTCGGCACCACCGTCATCGCCTTCTTCATCGCCGAGATGGGCGACAAGACCCAGATCGCCACCGTCGCGCTGTCCGCCCGCTTCCCGGAGCAGCTTTACATGGTGGTGGCCGGCACCACGCTGGGCATGATGCTGGCCAATGTGCCGGCGGTTCTGCTGGGCGACGTCGCCGCCAAAAAGCTGCCGCAGAAGTTGATGCACAGCATTGCCGCCGTCCTGTTCATCGGCCTGGGCATCGCCACCCTGATGACGCCGCTATCGCTTTGAACGCCGCGGCAGGCGCGAAAAAGGGAGGCCACCGCCTCCCTTTTTCTTCTCGCCCGGCCAATGCTAATTCTGCTCCAGCAAGGCGCGCGGATCGAAGCCCACCCTCAGCGCGCCCCAGTGCCTGCCGCGCAATTCCAGCGGCAGCACCACTTCGGACAACACTTCCCCGGTATCCCGGCTATAGGTCTGCAGCAGGAAAGGCTGCGCATTGCGCGCCGCGCGCAAACCCGCGGCATCGTTGAAAATGCGCTTGTCGCGGCTCTCCACCAGATCCTTGGCGGGATCGCCGCTAGGCGGCCTGCTGTACCAGCTGTTATGGGTAGGCGCGTAACCGTTGCCATCCACCGCCACGCAGAACTTGCCGCCCGGAATCAAACCCACCACCTGATCCAGCAGCGGCTGCAACCATTTTTCCAACTTGGCGTCGTAGGCGGTCCGGTACTTGGCCGGCGCGGTGCCGGCGATGGGCTGATAACGCTGATCGAACAGATCCAGCCCGCCCTGCAGCGCCTCTTGCAGCAAACGCTGCACCTGATCGCGCACGCCCCGCGCTTCGGTCACCGCCTTGTCGAACGCGCCGTCGCCGATGACGAACTTGGAAACCAGCTCCTGCACTTGCTCCGCCGCGCCGGTCAGCTCGGTGGCGGCTTTTTCGGTCTGCCCCAGCCGGCCATTCACCAGCTGACCCAACTGGTGGATCTCGGCCACATTCCGATTCACCTGCTGATTGCTGTCGGCGAATCCATGCATCGCCGCCGCGATCTGGTTCAGACTGCTGGAGGTGGACTCGAAGTCGCCCATCATCTTGCTGAAATGCTCGGATGCGCGCGAGATCACCTCCCGCGCCTGGTTGGTATCGGCGGTGATCGCCTCGGTCTCCTGCCGGGTATTGGCCACCAGCCCCAGCATGCCGTCGATGTTGCCGGAAATTTCGTCGGTGGCGGTTTTCACCCGCTCCGCCAGCTTGCGCACCTCGTCCGCCACCACGGCGAAGCCGCGGCCGCTCTCACCCGCCCGCGCCGCCTCGATCGCCGCGTTCAGCGCCAGCAGATTGGTCTGCTCCGACACGTCCTTGATCAGGTCTACGATGGTCTTGATGCTGGCCGAACGGCTGCTCAGCTCCGCCACGGTATGATTGAAGTGGCCTACCTTGCGGCTGATGTCGTGAATGCTGTCAGTCACTACACGCAGCTCTTGGTAAGAATCGCGCGCCACCCGCAAGTTTTCCGCGGTGGTGGCGGAAATCGCCTCGGTCTGCTCGGTGACCAACCCGGCGCCGCGGGTGGAGTCGTCGCTGGCCTGTCTCACCTCCTTGGCCAACTCATCCTGCTGCCGTGCGCTGCACAGCGACTCCGTGACGTTGCGCCGCGTCACTGCCGAATCCATCGCGATGCGCACCGTCATCAGCCTCACCTTGCTGATGATTTCGCGCATTTTCAGCAAGAAGCGGTTATAGGACAGAGACAGTTCGCGGATTTCGTCGTAGGTGACCGTAGGAATCTCGCGCGACAGATCGCCGGCGCCGGCGCCGATTTCATTGAAAATCTGGATGATCATGCGCAAGGGGCGCACGATCAGGTAACGCAGATACCACACCATGAAGGCGATGAAGACGAAGCTGAGCAGCCACAGGCCAGCCGTCCAATACAAGGCGCTGTCTATGCTCGCCTCCACGCTCGCCATCACCGCGGACGACACGCCCGCTCCGCGCAGCTTGTCGCGAATGTCCGACAACGCATGGTAGCTGTAGATCACCATCAACAACTGGAACAGGCTGATGAAGAAGAAACTGCACAGCTTTCTGCTGAGCGTATTCCAGAATGTCTTTTCCGAGAACGCATACAGCCGCCAAAACCACTCCATTTGCTCTCCTCATGCGGCTGATCCCGCCGCTACTTTTTATTAGGACGTTATTCTTTCCGATGCGCGCAACAATTGCCAGCGGCTTCACGGCCCCGCGCTTGATCCAGATCAAATCACTTCCGCCGCCACACCATCCAGCGCTCCTGGTTGCGAAACACCTCCAGGCTTCGCTCCAGCGCCGCATCCTCCTCCAGCTCGAAACTTGGCGACAACAAATCCCGCAATGCCTCTGCGGCGATGCCGAACGGCGGGCCGCGCTCGGCATCCGCCACGAAAAACACGCCGGCCAGCACGCCGCCGGGCCGCGTCAACTCCGCCACACGCTCAGAATATTGCGTTCGCATGAAGGCGGGCAAGGCGCACAAAAAAGCCCGTTCGAACACGCAGTCGAAAACGGGCAGCTCAAGATGGAAAAAATCGCCCAGCAGCAAGCTATCCGCCGCCATCGGCCACTGCCTGGCGGCAAGCTCAACCGCCGCTTCGCTGAAATCCACCGCCAGCACTTCATGCCCCATGCTCAGCAAGGGCGGCATGTCCGCCGCGCTGCCGCATCCCGGCATCAAGACTCGCCAGGGAGGCTGCGCGGAGAAAAAATCGCGCGCAGCCGGCGGCAATCGCGCGCCTTCCCACGGCATCACGCCCTCGCGGTACCGTTGCTCCCAAAAATCCGCCTTGGAACTATCCGCCATCGCCCCTCCCTCGTGTAACGGACGAAAATCAGCTATCGCCAGCAAGCCTCCCGGCCTCAGCGCGACAGCAGCCAGGATGCCGCCTGCTCCAAAGTGAGTCCCGCGCCATCGCAAGCCTGCTCGGGCTCCGCATCCGCTCCGCGCCAACGCAACCACCCGGCCTCATCCAGCCGATAGTGGCCGCCGCCGGGCAATCTGCCCCATTCCGCGCCATCGCGGATGTCCAGTTCCAATAATGCGCCGCAAGCCGCAGCCAATTGCAGCAAACGCTGGCGCGCAGGCAGGCGCCGCCACACCGCCTCCCGCTCGTCTGTCGTCAGGAAGCACCACTGGCCCACCTCGGCGAAGGTGCGCGCACAACCGCGGCAAACATTGTCGCCCAAGGCGGTGGAGCACAGGGCGATGCATGGAGAATCGGGACGACTTGCATTCATTTGGATAGCTCTGAAAAACAATGACTTAAAAACGGCCTATCGCTCTCGATAAAACCTGAACGAGTATATCAGCAAGAGAATGGCGAGCCAGATGCCAATGAATAGAGATGGGATAAAAGAAAATGCGCGAATAGCGCGGAGAAAACAAAAAAGCCAGCTTTCGCTGGCATTTTAATTTGATATGACTTTAGTTTTAATGGTCGGGGTGAGAAGATTCGAACTTCCGACCCTCTGCACCCCATGCAGATGCGCTACCAGGCTGCGCCACACCCCGACTCAAGAGAAACGTAGTCTAACCTATTTATTCTTTTTTGCCAACACCAGAATCCAACCATTCCAAAATGGATTCCAATTCGGCGCGTACTTCCTGCGCGGTAATCGGACGCGCGCCGTCATCGCCGCCCATGCCGAGGCGCTGACGAGCGCCCTGGATGGTGAAGCCGTCGTCGTACAGCAATTCCCGAATGCGGCGCACCAGCAAAACCTCATGGTGCTGATAATAACGGCGGTTGCCGCGCCGTTTTACCTGGCGCAATTGAGAAAACTCCTGCTCCCAATAGCGCAGCACATGTGGCTTCACCCCAGCGAGTTCGCCGACTTCGCTGATGGTGAAGTAACGCTTGGACGGAATCGACGGTAGATCAGCCTTGCTTGTTAGCATGGTATTGCTCAACCATTCCCTTGAGTTTCTGGCTTGCGTGGAACGTTACCACACGACGCGCAGTGATGGGAATCTCTTCCCCGGTCTTCGGATTGCGGCCCGGACGCTGCGGCTTGTCGCGCAGCTGGAAGTTGCCGAAGCCGGACAGCTTCACCGAATCGCCAGCCTCCAAAGCCAGCCGGATCTCTTCGAAAAACGATTCGACCATGTCCTTGGCTTCGCGTTTGTTCAGACCAACCTGGTCAAACAGCAAATCGGCCAGTTCAGCCTTCGTCAAAGTCATGACATTCCCCTCAAACTTCTGAACCACAATCGACGGGCGGACTCCTTGGAATCCGCCCGCCCACATCTGAATCAAACGCGCAGCTGCGCGCCCAGCGCCGACGCGGCGTCCAGCAGAGCCTGCAGGGCCGGCTCCACATCCTCGTCGGTCAGGGTTCGGCTATTGTCCTGCATCAGCACGCTAAAGGCCAGACTCTTCTTGCCTTCTGCGACGCCTTTGCCGCGATAAACGTCGAACAGCGCTATATCGGTGACGATTTGGGCGCGTTTGGCGGCAAACGCGGCCAGCAGTTGCGCCACAGTCACGGACTCGTCCACCAGCAGCGCCAAGTCGCGGCGCACCGGCTGCAGCTTGCTGACCACGGCAGCCTTGATCCGGTCGCGCGCGACGGCAGCGGCCAGATCCAGCTCGAACAGCACCGGCGCGGTCGCAAGATCATAAGCCTGCACCCACTGCGGATGCAGCTCGCCGATCACGCCCACCGCCTTGCCATCCACCCACACCTCGGCGCAGCGGCCGGGATGGAAGGCGGGATGGGCAGCCTTGCGGTATTCGGCCTTGACCGGGTGCAACAGCGCCTCGACATCAGCCTTCACATCGAAGAAGTCGACGCGCTCGGACTTGGCGCCCCATTGCTCAGCCAGACGCGGCCCCCAGGCCAGGCCAGCCGCTTTTTCCGGCTGCTCGAAGCCTTGCTCGCCGCGCAGGAATACGCGCGCCACTTCGAACAGGCGCACGCGCGGCTGCTTGCGGTTGATGTTGCCGACCAAGACGTCCACCAGCCCCCCGATCAGCGTCGAGCGCATCACGCTCATCTGGCTGG
Organism: Chromobacterium phragmitis; assembly: GCF_003325475.1. Taxonomy (NCBI): domain Bacteria; kingdom Pseudomonadati; phylum Pseudomonadota; class Betaproteobacteria; order Neisseriales; family Chromobacteriaceae; genus Chromobacterium; species Chromobacterium phragmitis. Next base: position 2,983,093 of record NZ_CP029495.1, on the reverse strand, counting down.
CGATCGGATTCTGCAGGCGGATCGCGTTGTCGTTGCCGCCGAAATCACGCTCCCAGCGCTCGTCGACGAAAGCGTAGCTGACCACTTCCTGGTAGTCGCGGCCGGCCAGCAGGTGGCGCAGCTGATCCACCGGCCGCTTCTCTTCCGGCTGCGCCAGCATGCGCATGCCGGAACGCGGCGCGTCGGCGGGGATATTGTTGTAACCGTAGACGCGCGCCACTTCTTCGATCAGATCTTCCTCGATCTCGATGTCGAAGCGGAAGGACGGCGCCTGCACGGTGAAGACTTCATCGGCCAGCGTGTAGGACAGGCTCAGACGGGACAGGATGTCGCCGATTTGCTCGGCGGACAGCGCCACGCCCAGCACCTTGGCCACGCGCGCCACGCGCAGCTTGACGGATTGGCGCTTCGGCAGCTCGGCCACTTCCTCGACCACCGGGCCGGCTTCGCCGCCGCAGATGTCCAACACCAGGCGGGTGGCGCGCTCCATCGCTTCGCGCTGCAGCGCGAAATCGACTCCGCGCTCGTAGCGGTAGGAAGAATCGGAGCCGAAACCCAGCTCGCGCGCCTTGCCCGCGATCGCTTCCGGCGCGAAGAACGCGGATTCCAGGAAGATGTCGCGGCTTGCGGTGGTGACGCCGCTGTGCTCGCCGCCCATGATGCCGCCCATGGCCAGCGGCTTGGCGTCGTCGGCGATCACCAGATGCTTGTCCTGCAGCTCGACGGTCTTTTCGTTCAGGCACAGCAGGCTCTCGCCCGCGCGCGCCTGGCGCACGGTGATGCCGCCCTCGATCTTGGCCAGATCGAAAGCGTGCATCGGCTGTCCCTGCTCCAGCAGGATGTAATTGGTGATGTCCACGATGGCGGAGATCGAGCGCAGGCCGGAACGTTCCAGGCGCTGGCGCATCCAGGCCGGCGTGGCCGCGGCGGCGTCGACGCCCTTGACCACGCGGCCCAGGTAGCGGCCGCAGGCTTGGCGGGATTCGATCTTCACCGGACGGACGTCGTCGATGGACGGCGCCACCGGAGCGATGGCCACTGGCTTCAGTTCGGCGCCGGTCAGCGCCGCCACTTCGCGCGCGATACCGCGGATCGACAGCCCGTCCGCGCGGTTGGGGGTGATCTTCAGCGTGAACAGCTGGTCGTCCAGGCCCAGGTAATCGCGGATGCTCTGGCCCACCGGGGCGTCGGCCGGCAGCAGCATCAGGCCGTCCACGTCCTCCGGCACACCCAGCTCCTTGCCGGAGCACAGCATGCCGCCCGATTCCACGCCGCGCATCTTGGTCGGCTTGATCTTGAAATCGCCGGGCAGCACCGCGCCCGGCAGCGCGCAGGGAATGCGCACGCCGACGGCGACGTTGGGCGCACCGCAGACGATCTGGATCAATTCGCCAGTGCCCGCGTCGACCTTGGTCACGCGCAGGCGGTCGGCGTTCTCATGCTTGACGCATTCCTTCACCTCGGCGATGACCACGCCGCTGAAAGCGGGCGCGGCAGCGACGGTTTCTTCCACCTCCAGGCCCGCCATGGTCAGCAGCTCGGACAGTTGCTCGGTGTTCAGCGCCGGATTGACCCAGCTTCTCAGCCATTGTTCGGAAAATTGCATAGTCGGCTCCGTGCGCGATCAGTTGAATTGCTTCAGGAAATTGAGATCGTTCTCGAAGAACAGGCGCAGGTCGTTGACGCCGTAGCGCAGCATGGCGAAGCGGTCCAAGCCGATGCCGAAGGCGAAGCCGGTGTATTGTTCCGGGTCGATATTGGCGATGCTCAGCACTTTCGGGTGCACCATGCCGCAACCGCCCACTTCCAGCCAGCGCCCCTGCTCGTCCAGCACGTCGATCTCGGCCGAGGTCTCGGTGAACGGGAAGAAGGACGGACGGAAGCGCACTTGCAGGTCGTCGCGCTCGAAGAAGCGGCGCAGGAAGTCGGTCACCACCGCCTTCAGGTCGGCGAAGGACACGCCCTCTTCCACCCACAGGCCTTCCATTTGGTGGAACATCGGCGAATGGGTGGCGTCGGAATCGACGCGGTACACGCGGCCCGGCGCGACGATCTTGATCGGCGGCTGATGGCTTTCCATGAAACGCGCCTGGATCGGACTGGTATGGGTGCGCAGCACGTCGCCGTTTTCCACGTAGAACGTATCCTGCATCGCGCGGGCCGGATGGTTTTCCGGAATGTTCAGCGCCTGGAAATTATAGAAATCGCTCTCGATCTCCGGGCCGTCGGCCACTTCGAAACCCATGGTGCGGAACAGGCCGGCGATGCGCTCCAGCGTCAGCGCCACCGGATGCAGGCCGCCGCCCACCGCGCCGCGGCCCGGCAGGGTCACGTCCAGCGCCTCGGCGGCCAGCTGGGCTTCCAGTTTGGCGGCGTTGAGCTGATCGCGCTTGGCGTTGTGCGCGGCCTCGAAAGCCTGCTTGGCCTGATTGATGATGGCGCCGGCGGCCTTGCGCTCTTCCGGCGCCAGCTTGCCCAGCTGCTTGAGGAGTTCGGTCAGCTCGCCGCTCTTGCCAAGGTAGCGCGCCTTGACCTGCTCGAGCTCGATCTGATCGGTCACGTCCGCGACGGCGGACAGACCAGCTTGGAGAATCGCGTCGACGTTGTTCATCGTGTTCCACACCGTATGCGAATAGAAGGCTGATCACATCGGGCACGTTCGGTACCCGCTCTGATCAGCGTTCTGAAAAGGGCGCCCGGCAGAAAAAAAGGGAGGCAATGTTGCCTCCCTTCAGATCCGTCCCGGCGATTAAGCAGCGAGGCTTGCTTTCGCCTTTTCGACGATCTGCGCAAAAGCCGGCTTGTCGAACACGGCCAGATCGGCCAGGACCTTGCGGTCGATTTCGATAGCGGCTTTTTTCAGGCCGTTCATGAACTTGCTGTACGGCAGGCCGTTTTCACGAGCAGCTGCGTTGATACGAGCAATCCACAGTTGACGGAACTGACGCTTTTTCTGACGACGGTCGCGGTAGGCGTATTGACCCGCCTTCATCACCGCCTGTTTGGCGATGCGATAGACGTTCTTCCGGCGGCCGCGATAGCCTTTCGCCAGGGCGAGGATTTTCTTGTGACGAGCACGTGCGGTTACACCGCGTTTTACGCGTGGCATATTTCAGGTCTCCTTAAGCGTAGGGCATCATGGCGCGAACAGATGCCACGTTGGTAGCGTCCACCATGGAGGTGCCGCGCAACTGGCGCTTGTTCTTGGTGGTCTTCTTGGTCAGGATGTGACGCTTGAAGGCGTGTGCACGCTTGAAACCACCGCCACCCAGTACTTTGAGACGCTTTTTCGCGCTCGACTTGGTCTTCATTTTCGGCATGGAAATGCTCCTGCTGAATTTTGTTTAGATTAGACACAGGGTGGCCCGAAGGCTCTTGAAACCACTGCGTCACGCTTTTGAGCAGATCGTTGCCGACCTACAAAACCAACACGGCAGAGCGCACTCTGCCGTGTCGAACGATGATTATACCGATTATTTCTTCTTCGGCGCAATCATCATGACCATCTGGCGGCCTTCCAGTCGCGGGAACTGTTCCACAGTGCCCACTTCCGCCAGATCGGCTTCCACGCGCTTGAGCAGCGCGAGGCCGATATCCTGGTGAGCCATCTCACGACCGCGGAAGCGCAGGGTGACCTTGGCCTTGTCGCCTTCAGTCAGGAAACGGACCAGGTTGCGCAACTTGACGTTGTAGTCGCCATCGTCGGTGCCCGGACGGAACTTGATTTCCTTGATCTGAACCTGTTTCTGCTTCTGCTTGGCTTCGTGGCGCTTCTTGGACATTTCGTACTTATACTTGCCGTAGTCCATCAGCTTGCACACCGGAGGCTGAGCGGTCGGGGAAATTTCCACCAGATCCACATCATTCTCTTCGGCCAGAGCCATTGCTTCACGCAGACTGACGATGCCAATCTGCTCACCTTCCTTACCTACCAGACGAATCTCGCGAGCGGTAATCTCGCCGTTGATCCGTGCTTCGCGTTCCTGAGCTATAGCTGAAATCTCCTAATAAATGATGAGCGTGCCGCCGCCGGGTCAAACCCCAGGCATCTCAGCCTTGAGGCGAGCGATGAATGCGTCCAGCGTGAGCTGGCCCAAATCTTCGCCACGGGCGCGCACGGCAACCAGACCGTCTGCCTTTTCCTTGTCGCCGATAATGATCTGATACGGCAACTTTTGCAGACTGTGTTCGCGAATTTTATAGCCGATCTTCTCGTTTCTCAAGTCAAGCTCAACGCGGAAGCCTTGTTTCTCAAGAGATTTGGCCACATCGACCGCATATTCGGCCTGAGCCTCGGTGATATTCATCACCACCATCTGCACCGGAGCCAGCCACAGCGGGAAGGCGCCGGCGTGGTTTTCGATCAGAATGCCAAGGAAGCGCTCCAGCGACCCCAGCGCCGCGCGGTGCAGCATGACCGGTCGCTTGCGGCTATTGTCGTCGGCCACGTACTCGGCGTCCAGACGCTCCGGCAACATGAAGTCAAGCTGCAGCGTGCCGCACTGCCAGGAGCGCCCCAGCGCGTCCTTGATATGGTATTCGATCTTCGGACCGTAGAAGGCGCCCTCGCCCGGCAACTCCGTCCACTCCACGCCGCAGGCGCGCAGCGCTTCGCGCATGCCTTCCTCCGCCTTGTCCCAGGTGGACTCTTCGCCGATGCGCTTTTCCGGACGCAGGGCCAGCTTGATCGCCACCTTGTCGAAGCCGAATCGGTCGTACACTTCCATCACCAGGCGGTGGAAATCCTTGGCCTCCTGGTTGATCTGGTCTTCGGTACAGAAAATGTGGCCATCGTCTTGCACGAAGCCGCGCACGCGCATGATGCCGTGCAGCGCGCCGGACGGTTCGTTTCTATGGCAGGAACCGAACTCGGCGTAGCGCAGCGGCAGGTCGCGATAAGAACGCAAGCCGCTGTTGAAGATCTGCACATGGCCCGGGCAGTTCATCGGCTTCACCGCGTAGTCGCGCTTCTCCGATTCGGTGATGAACATGTTCTCGCGGTAGTTGGCGGCATGGCCGGAACGCTCCCACAGATGGGCGTCCATCATCATCGGCGTACGCACTTCCTTGTAGCCTTCGCGATTCAGCTTGTCGCGCATGTATTGCTCAACGCTCTGCCACAGCTGCCAGCCTTTCGGGTGCCAGAACACCATGCCCGGGGCCTCGTCCTGCAGGTGGAACAGGTCCAGTTGCACGCCCAGCTTGCGGTGATCGCGCTTTTCCGCCTCTTCCAGCATATAGAGGTAGGCGTCCAGATCTTCCTTCTTGGCCCAGGCCGTGCCGTACACGCGCTGCAGCATTTCGTTCTTGCTGTCGCCGCGCCAGTAGGCGCCGGCCACCTTCATCAGCTTGAACACCTTCAGCTTGCCAGTGGACGGCACGTGCGGGCCGCGGCACAGGTCGGTGAATTCGCCTTCGCGGTACAGGCTCAGCACCTCGCCCTGCGGAATCGACTCAATGATCTCGGCCTTGTAGGCCTCGCCGATGCTCTTGAAGTAGGCGATGGCCTCGTCGCGCGGCAGCTCGTAGCGCTCGACCGGAATATCCTTCTTCGCCAGCTCGGCCATCTTCTTCTCGATCGCCGCCAGATCTTCCGGCGTGAACGGGCGCTTGTAGGCGAAGTCGTAGTAGAAGCCGTTTTCGATTTCCGGCCCGATGGTCACCTGCGCCTCCGGGAACAGCTCCTTGACGGCATAGGCCAGCAAGTGGGCGGTGGAGTGGCGAATGATGGACAGGCCGTCGGCGTCCTTGTCGGTGACGATGGCCAGATCCGCGCTGCGGTCTATCAGGTAGCTGGTATCCACCAGCTGGCCATCCACGCGGCCCGCCAGCGCGGCGCGCGCCAGACCGGCGCCGATGGATGCGGCCACTTCATGAACCGTTACCGGTTTGTCGAAAGAACGGACCGAGCCGTCCGGCAAGCGAATGTCTGGCATGTCAACTCCAACGAGGGCGAGAGATTTTTGTGAGCGATTCTAAAGCAAAAGAACAAAAAAAAAGTGCGGCCTGAGCCGCACTTCTTTTTTCGCATGGTACAACCCGCAAGGCTCAGCTTCCGTGAGTATGTCGGGTTGTGGTAGTTCGCAAGACTTTCACTTGTAACTCCATGCATTTAATTTGGTAGGCACGATTGGATTCGAACCAACGACCCCCACCATGTCAAGGTGGTGCTCTAACCAACTGAGCTACGTGCCTGTCGTCGAGGTGTGCATAGTATAAGAGCCTTCCCATCTTGGCAAGCACTTTTTTGCGATCCCGGCGCAGCCCGCGCGCTTGCTGTATACTAGCGGACTGATTTTGCTAAACAAACCCTGAAGCGACACTTCGAATAATGTTGAAGTTTACCGTACACAAAACCTCCGGCGGCGCGCGGCGCGGCACGCTGGAGCTGAACCACGGCACCGTGGAGACCCCGGTATTCCAGCCGGTGGGCACTTACGGCTCGGTCAAGGCGATGAGCCCGGTCGAGCTGAACGACATCGGCGCGCAGATCATCCTGGGCAACACCTTCCACCTGTGGCTGCGCCCGGGCCTGGAGATCGTCGAGCAGTTCGGCGGCCTGCACGAGTTCATCGGCTGGGACAAACCCATCCTCACCGACTCCGGCGGCTTCCAAGTGTTCAGCCTGTCCGATATGCGCAAGCTGACCGAGGAAGGCTGCACCTTCCAAAGCCCGATCAACGGCGACAAGCTGTTCCTGAGCCCGGAAATCTCGATGAAGATTCAAACCGTGCTCAACTCCGACATCGTAATGCAGCTGGACGAGTGCACGCCGGGCCAGGTGGACCACGCCACCGCGCAAAAGTCGCTGCAGATGAGCCTGCGCTGGGCCGAGCGCTCGCGCCGCGCCTTCGACGACTTGAAAAACCCCAACGCGCTGTTCGGCATCGTCCAGGGCAACCTATATACCGATTTGCGCCAGGAGTCGCTGGAAGGCCTGATGCAGGTCGGTTTCGACGGCATCGCCATCGGCGGCCTGTCGGTGGGCGAACCCAAACCGGAAATGTACCGGATGCTGACCGAGCTGAAGGACATGCTGCCGCCGGAAAAACCCCATTACCTGATGGGCGTGGGTACGCCGGAGGATCTGGTGCACGGCGTGGCCAACGGCGTGGACATGTTCGACTGCGTGATGCCGACGCGCAACGCGCGCAACGGCTGGATCTTCACCCAGTGGGGCGACGTCAAGATCAAGAACGCGCGCTACAAGGACGACAAGAAGCCGCTGGACGAGGAATGCGCGTGCTACGCCTGCCGCAACTTCAGCCGCGCCTACCTGCACCATCTGCACCGCGTGGGCGAAATTCTGGGCGCGCGGCTGAATACCATCCACAACCTGCATTACTACCAGGAGCTGATGCGCGAGATGCGCCGCGCCATCGAGGAAGACCGTTTCGAGGACTTCCGCCTGGCGTTCGCCGCCAAGCGCGCGCGCGGCGTCAATTAAGCGCGGTCAACAAAAACGGCCGCGCCGCGTTGTTCCCACGGTTGCCGCGGGCTTGCGCCCATGCCTCGCGGCCCATCTGCCCCGCGTCTCATCCTGCGGCAGGGAACCATGGCCGGCCGCCGCCGGTCCCATGCCCTTGCCGCGTTCCGTGGTTGGAAAAGCCATGGAGCATGGCTACAATGCCCTGTTTATATAAAAGCCTAACCGGTGTAGGAGTCATCCTGATGTTCATTACCCCCGCCTTCGCTTCCGGCAGCGCCGCTCCCGCAGGTTTCGACCTGATGGGCTTCCTGCCGATGATCGTGATCTTCGTGCTGTTCTGGTTCCTGATGGTGCGCCCGCAGCAGAAGCGCATGAAGGAAACCCAGAAGATGCTGTCCGAGCTGCAGAAGGGCGACGAAGTGGTCACCCAGGGCGGCATCGTCGGCCGCGTCTCCAAGGTCAGCGAACAGTTCCTGACTCTGGAAATCGCCGACAACGTGGAAATCCACGTTCAGCGCGCGGCGGTCAGCGCCAAGCTGGAAAAGGGCACCCTGAAGTCCCTGTAAGCCCATCACGGCCGCCCCGGAAGATTTCGCGGCGGCCTGTTCATTTCCCACTCCAGAACTAGAACATGAACCGCTACCCTCTCTGGAAATACCTCGTCATCGTGGTGGCGCTGATCATCTCGGCGATCTACACGCTGCCCAATTTCTACGGCGAGACCCCCGCGGTGCAGGTCTCCAGCTCGCGCCAATCCATTCCGGTGGACTCCGCCGTGATGGCGCGCGTGGAAGACGCGCTGAAATCGCAGAACATCAGCCCCGACGGCGTCTATCTCGACGCCAATAGCCTGAAGGTTCGCTTCAAGGACACCGACACCCAGCTGAAGGCGCGCGACGCCATCCAACACGCGCTGGGCGACAACTACATCATCGCGCTGAACCTGCTGCCCGCCTCCCCGTCCTGGCTGTCCTCGCTGCACGCCAACCCGATGTTCCTGGGCCTGGACCTGCGCGGCGGCGTGCACTTCCTGCTGGAAGTGGACATGAAAGCGGCCACCGACAAGGCGATGGAACGCTACGCCGGCGACCTGCGCCGCGAGCTGAAGAACAAGCAGGTGCGCTACGGCAACATCAAGCGCAACGGCAACACGCTGGAAGTGCAGCTGCGCGACGAGGACACGCTGAAATCCGCCCAGGACGTGGCCTACCGCATGCTGCCCAGCCTGGCAGTGCGCACCGACGACGCCAGCAACAAGCTGATCCTGTCGCTGAAGCCTGAAGAAATCACCAAGATCCAGAACGACGCGGTCAAGCAAAACATCACCACCCTGCACAACCGCGTCAACGAGCTGGGCACCACCGAACCCATCATCCAGCAGAACGGCCCCAACCGCATCGTGGTGCAGCTGCCCGGCATTCAGGACACCGCCCGCGCCAAGGACATCATCGGCCGCACCGCCACGCTGGAAGTGCACATGGTGGAAGACGACCAAGGCAAGGTGGCCGAAGCGCTGGCCGGCAACGTGCCCGCCGGCTACGAGCTCTTGGACGAAGTCACCTCCCGCGGCCAAGGCAAGATCCTGCTGAAGAGCGACGTGGAACTGACCGGCGACAACATCAACGACGCCCAGCCCAGCTTCGACCAGTTCGGCGCGCCCGCCGTCAGCATCAATCTGGACAGCGCCGGCGCCGCCATCTTCCGCCAACTGACCGCTGAAAACGTCGGCAAGCGCATGGCGATGGTGCTGGTGGAAAAAGGCCGCAAGGAAGTGGTGACCGCGCCGGTGATCCGCACCGAGATCGGCGGCGGACGCGTGGAAATCTCCGGCAGCATGAACAGCGCCGAAGCCAACGACACCGCCCTCTTGCTGCGCGCCGGCTCCCTGGCCGCGCCGATGAACATCATCGAAGAGCGGACCATCGGCCCCAGCCTGGGCAAGGAAAACATCGAGAAGGGCTTCCACGCCACGCTGTGGGGCTTCGCCGCCATCGTCGTCTTCATGATGCTCTACTACGGCCTGTTCGGCGTGTTCTCCGCGCTGTCGCTGGCGATGAACGTGTTCTTCCTGATCGCCATCCTGTCCATGCTGCAGGCCACGCTGACCCTGCCCGGCATCGCGGCCATCGCGCTGGCGCTGGGCATGGCGATCGACGCCAACGTGCTGATCAACGAGCGCATCCGCGAGGAGCTGCGCAACGGCATGCCGCCGCACTCGGCGATCCACGCCGGCTACGACCACGCCTGGCACACCATCCTGGACTCCAACGTCACCACGCTGATCGCCGGCCTGGCGCTGATGATCTTCGGCTCCGGCCCGGTGCGCGGCTTCGCCATCGTCCATTGCCTGGGCATCCTGACCTCGATGTTCTCGGCGGTGCTGGTATCGCGCGGCCTGGTGCACCTGTGGTACGGCCGTCGCCGCAAACTGACCTCGCTGGCCATCGGCCAGGTGTGGAAACCGGAAAACAAGGGCTAAACCATGGAGCTTTTCCGCATCAAACGGGACATCCCGTTCATGAGCTACGGCAAGCTCACCACCGCGATCTCGCTGGTGACCTTCGTGCTCGCCGTGTTCTTCCTGGCCACCCGCGGCCTGAACTTCAGCGTGGAGTTCACCGGCGGCACCGTGCTGGAAGTGCAGTACCAGCAATCTGCCGATCTTGACCAGATCCGCAGCCGGGTGGACAGCCTGAAGCTGGGCGAATCCACGGTGCAGAATCTGGGCAGCAGCCGCGACGTGATGATCCGCCTGCCCAACAAGCCAGGCACCAGCACCGCCCAACTGTCGGATAAGGTGATGGGCGCGCTCAAGGCCGCCGAGCCCACCGTTCAGCTGCGCAAGGTGGACTTCGTCGGCCCCAGCGTCGGCGAAGAGCTGGTCACCCACGGCCTGACCGCGGTGATCCTGGTCTGCGTGGGCATCATGCTCTACCTGGCCATCCGCTTCGAATGGCGCTTCGCCGTGGCGGCCATCATCGCCAACATGCACGACGTGGTGATCATCCTCGGCTGCTTCGCCTTCTTCCGCTGGGAGTTCTCGCTGACCGTGCTGGCCGGCATCCTGGCGGTGCTGGGCTACTCGGTGAACGAATCGGTGGTGGTGTTCGACCGGATCCGCGAAAACTTCCGCAAGCCGGGCATGCGCGGCCACGCAGTGGCCGAGGTGATCGACAACGCCATCACCTCCACCATGAGCCGGACCATCATCACCCACTTCTCCACCGAGATGATGGTGGTGTCGATGCTGGTATTCGGCGGCCCGGCGCTGCACGGCTTCGCCATGGCGCTGACCATCGGCATCGTGTTCGGCATCTACTCGTCGGTGCTGGTGGCCAGCCCGATCGCGCTGTGGCTGGGCGTGAAGCGCGAGCACATGATCAAGCCGGTGAAACAAAAAGAGGAAGCGGTGGTCTGATCCCCGCGCCCTGAGCGACTGGCCGGCTTGTCCGGCCAGTTTCGCGCTTACCCTCCTAGCCCGAAACGGAAATCATGGAAGCCATCACTTTTCTGATCGACTTCATCCTGCACATCGACGCCCACCTGACCCAGCTGGTGGCCGCCTACGGCCCATGGATTTACGCCATCCTGTTCCTGATCGTGTTCTGCGAGACCGGCCTGGTGGTGACGCCCTTCCTGCCCGGCGATTCGCTGCTGTTCGTCGCCGGCGCGCTGGCCGCGATGGGCCAGATGAACCCGCATCTGCTGGTGCTGCTGCTGATCGTCGCCGCCATCCTGGGCGACGCCACCAACTACGCCATCGGCCGCAACGTGGGCATGAAGCTGTTCGAGAAATTCCCGCGCATCCTCAAACCGCAGTACCTGGACAAGACCCACGCCTTCTATGAGCGCCACGGCGGCAAGACCATCATCTTCGCCCGCTTCGTGCCCATCGTCCGCACCTTCGCGCCGTTCGTGGCCGGGGTCGGCAAGATGCACTATCCGCAGTTTTTGAAATACAACGTGGTGGGCGCCGTCGCCTGGGTGGTCGGCTTCACCTACGCCGGCTACTTCTTCGGCAACCTGCCCATCGTGCGCAAGAATCTGGAATTCCTGATCTTCGGCATCATCATCGTTTCCATGCTGCCGGGCATCATCGAAGTCTGGCGCCACAAGCGCGCGGCCGCCCGCGGCTGATCCGTAGTAGAATCGACAAGGCCGCCTTAGTGCGGCCTTTTGCATTGCCATCACTCTCAAACGCCGCCCATGACACGCATCCAACGCCTGCCCGACCACCTCGTCAACCAGATCGCCGCCGGCGAGGTGGTGGAACGCCCCGCTTCCGCGCTGAAGGAAATGCTGGAAAACAGCCTGGACGCCGGCTCGACGCGGGTCAGCGTGGACTTGGCCCAGGGCGGCATCAAGCTGATCCGGGTGACGGACAACGGCGCCGGCATCGCCGCCGACGACCTGCCGCTGGCTCTGGACCGCCACGCCACCAGCAAGATCGCCTCGCTGGACGATCTGGAATCGGTCTCCACGCTAGGCTTCCGCGGCGAGGGCCTGGCCAGCGTGGCGTCGGTGTCGCGGCTGACGCTGATCAGCCGGCCGCACGATGCCGACCACGCCCACCAGATCATCGCGATAGACGGCACGCTGCACCCGGTGGAGCCGGCCGCTCATCCGCACGGCACCAGCGTGGAAGTGGTGGACCTGTATTTCAACACCCCGGCGCGGCGCAAATTCCTGAAGAGCGAGAACACCGAGTACGCGCACTGCGCGGCCACTTTCGAGCGCATCGCGCTGGCGCATCCCCACGTCGAATTCCTGCTGCGCCACAACGGCAAAGTGGCATGGCGCTTGCCGTCGCAAAGCGCCGAGGACCGCGTGGCGGCGCTGCTGGGCAAGGACTTCGTCGCCGCCGCCATTCCGCTGGACAGCCAGGCCGGCCCGCTGGCGCTGACCGGCTTCGTCGCCTCGCCCACTTACTCCAAGGCCAGCCGCGACGCCCAGTACTTCTACGTCAACGGCCGCTTCATCCGCGACAAGACCGCCCAGCACGCGCTGCGCCAAGCCTACCGCGACGTGCTGCACCACGATCGCCATCCAGCTTACGCGCTGTTCTTCCAGCTTGAGCCGTCCGGCGTAGACGTCAACGTGCACCCGACCAAGATCGAAGTCCGCTTCCGCGAAAGCCAGGCGGTGCACCAGTTCCTGTTCCACAGCGTGCACAAGGCATTGGCCGGCACCAGCGCCGGCGCCGCGCCGACAGTGCAGGTGGAAGGCGCGGAACCGGCCGCGCCGCAGCTGCCGCGCGGCGAATCGGCGCCGCTGTTCGCCAGCGCCTCGCCCCGGCCGGTCTCGTCCGGCATGCCGGCTCCGCAGCCTTTCCAATATCAGCAGCAATCCATCCCGCTGAATGTGGCGCGCGAGGCGGTGGGCGTTTACGACAAGATGTTCGGCGGCCTGCGCGAGGAAGAACGGGCGCTGTCGCGCGCCGAGCCGGCCATGCCCTCCCCCGCCGCGCCGCTGCCTCACCCGGCGGTGCTGGCCATGCCCGCCCACGACGAAAACGGCATCCCGCCGCTGGGCTTCGCGCTGGCCCAGCTGCACGGCGTCTACATCCTCAGCCAGTGCGCCGAGGGCTTGATCCTGGTGGACATGCACGCGGCGCACGAACGCATCGTCTACGAACGGCTGAAAACCGCGCTGGAAGCCGACGCCATCCCGCTGCAGCCGCTGCTGCTGCCGGTATCCTTCGCCGCCGACCGCATGGAAGTGGCCACCGCCCACGAGCACGGCGAGGAGATGAAACGGCTGGGCGTGGAGCTGGCGCCGCTGTCGCCGACCCAGATCGCCGTGCGCGGCGTGCCGGTATGGCTGAAGGATGGCGATCCAGTGGACCTGGCTCGCGCGGTGCTGAAGGACGTGCGCGAGTTCGGCCTGACCCAGGTGCTGACCGAGCGCCGCAACGAGCTCTTGGCCACCATGGCCTGCCACGGCGCGGTGCGCGCCAACCGCCAGCTGACCTTGCCGGAAATGAACGCGCTGCTGCGCGACATGGAAGCCACCGAACGCTCCGGCCAATGCAACCACGGCCGCCCCACCTGGACCCGATTGACCATGCGCGATCTGGACAAGCTGTTCATGCGCGGCCAGTAATCCCATCCATGCGCGCCAATAGCATGACCAGACCCGCATGGATCCCGACGCGACGCGGCACGCTCGCCAAACGCCGATGAGAATCAGCGTATTGGTGGAAAACCATAGCCACCGGCCGGCCTTGCAAGCAGAGGCCGGCCTGTCGCTGTGGATCGAGCACAACGGCCACCGCGTGCTGTTCGACACCGGACGCAGCGGCCTGCTGCTGGATAACGCCGCCAAGATGGATGTCGATCTGTCCACGCTCAGCCATCTGGTGCTGTCCCATGGCCATTACGACCACAGCGGCGGCCTCGCCGCGCTGTCCCCCATCCTGCCGGCGGACAAGCGGCCGCAGCTGATCGCGCATCCGCACGCCTTGCTGCCGCGCGCCGCCATGCTGGGTCCATGGCAGCTGCGGCGGCTCGGCATTCCGGCCATTCCGGCCGATATGGAGACTCGTTTCGATCTTCAGCTGCACCGCGAGCCTTACCCTTTCGCCGACGACTTCGTGTTTCTCGGCCGCATTCCTCGCCAGACTTACCGCGAAGGCCGGCGCGCCATGGGCCGGCTGTGGCCGCAAACCCGCCGCAGCGCGCCGGACCGGGTGGAAGACGACTCCGCTCTGGTCTGCCGCACGGAAAAAGGCCTGATCATCTTCAGCGGCTGCGCCCACTCCGGCATCCGCCATACCGTCGATTACGCGATGGAAGTCTGCGGCGACAGCCGCGTGCGGGCGGTGATAGGCGGCTTCCACCTGCGCAGCGCCGGCCCGCTGCGGCTGCTGAATGTCCGCCGCTATTTCCAGTCCCAGGCCGGCACCCAGCTCTTCGCCTGCCATTGCAGCGGCTACGCCCGCCACTTCCTGCCCAGGCAAACCAACATCGCCGTCGGCAATCGGCTGGTCTTCGACTAAAGCTCCCCGGCTTCAGCGCTGTGCCGCCCCTTAAGCCAGACATGGCATGGCTCCGCGCGGCCCAGCGCCGGCCGCCCTTCACAAACCGGCCCCCTCCTCGTCCCTGCGAATGAGCGTCGCGCGCCCCGCCGGCCCCAGACTGAAGGAGCGGAAAATGCAATTCAACGACACCGCCAAGCGAGACGCGTTGAACGCCTTTGCCCAACTGTCGCCAGCGGCCAGGGAGCAGATCCAGTTCAGTTCGGTCAGGCTGAGCAATGAGCGCTTCACCGGCTCCGGCGTGCTGGTCATCGACGCCAACCAGATCCAGGGCATCGTCACCGCCAAGCACAATCTGTGCGTGCGCGCCAACATCGCCACGCCGACGGCTTGGAACGAAGACCAGGTCGCCAATCTGATCACCGGCTTTCTGGACGGCCTGAAAGTCGGCTACGACTTCCCCGCCGCCGCGCCGGACAACCTCCGGCAACCGTTGCCGGCGAAGGAGCAGATTCTGGCTCCGGACAACAGCGACATCGAATTCCGCAACGGCCACGGCCGCTGGGACTACGACCTGATGTTCATCTCTTTCAAGGCCAAGCTGCCGATACGCGACTACATCGCCGCCAGCCCGCTGCACCGCGTGGCCTACGGCAACAGCGACCAGGCCTTCTACCGCCAGGACCCGACCGGCAAGGGCGTGTTCGTCACCGGCTTCGGCGATGTGCTGAACGCCCAAGGCGGGCAGCTCAACCTGTCCCACCCTTTCCAGGTCCGCAACGCCGCCATCGCGTCCCGCCAGGCCCAGGTGCTGCGCCAAAGCCATCCCAACCTCTACTTCACCGACGCGCTGATCGTCGAGGCATCCAACAACAGCAGCACCGCCACCGGCGACTCCGGCGGCCCGGCATTCCACGTCAACGGCAGCCGGGTCTACCTGATGGGCGCGACGCTGGGCGCCAACTTCCTGCCCGACCGGCTGCCGCCGGACGCGCCCATCATCAACAACGCGGCGACGGCTCTGTATGCCGGCGGGTATTTGTTCTGACCATTGATTCCGATACCTCGCGGTAAACGTTGGGCTTCGCTGGCTCGGCCCAACCACGACTCTTGTTAAGGATGGCCTGAATAAGTCACTTTCGCTCGACCAGTCGTGCTGACATTCGAGCTTCCGTTCTTTAACAGCTCAATTCCGCCGCTTTTGTTCCGACCAATCCAATGCGCGGCATCGGACTGCGCCACTGGGGGCGTATCAGGCCACCGTGGCCAATATCTTCCGCTTCATCCAGATGTTGGCGAGGCCAAACAGCATGATGAGTTGCGCCGTGTTCTTGGCCAGCCCCTTGTAACGCGTCTTGGTGTGACCGAACTGGCGCTTGTTCACCCGGAACGGATGCTCGACCTTGGCCCGGATCTTGGCTTTGACGATCTCTCCCAACTCAGCCAGCTTATCGTCCTTCGAGTTGGTGAGCGCCTTGCGTTTTCCCGGCTTCATGGCAATCCACCAACGCGTCACACGCCCTCTGTGCTCGTCCCGTTTCTCGATACCGGTATAGCCGGCATCGCCAAAGACATGAGCCTCGGTACCGTGTAGCAGCCGGTCGACCATGGTGATATCTGCCACGTTAGCTGCCGTACCCTCGACGTGATGAACTAGGCCGGAATGGGCATCGACGCCGATGTGGGCCTTCATGCCGAAATACCACTGGCTGCCCTTCTTGGTCTGATGCATCTCGGGATCACGCTCGCCCGAAGCGTTCTTGGTCGAACTGGGCGCATGAATCAGCGTGGCATCCACGATGGTGCCTTGTTTGAACAGCAGCCCTTTGTCGGTCAGGTGCTGATTGATCGCGTCGAACAGTGCCTGGGTCAATTGGTGCTCTTCGAGCAGGTGGCGGAAGTTGAGCATGGTGGTTTCATCCGGCACCCGGTCGAGGTCGATGCTGGCAAAGCGACGCATCGAGGCGATCTCATATAAGGCTTCTTCCATGGCCGGGTCGGACAAGCTGTACCACTGTTGCAGGCAATAAATGCGCAGCATGGAAGCGAGCGGATAGGGTCGGCGACCATTACCGGCTTTGGGATACACGGGCTCGATCACGGCTTCGAGCTGAGCCCATGGCATGACTTGGTCCATCTCGGCCAGGAAGATTTCACGGCGGGTCTGCTTCTTCTTGGCGGTCTGCTCCAGATCGGAGAAGGACATCTGCTTGCGCATGGCTGAGCTCGGAAGTGGTTGGTTGAAACAATTTTACAGGGTGGAATGGGACTTGTTCAGACCATCCTTAGAGCCGCTAACAAAACCTCTTGATGCCAGATGCGTATGCCCTCACCTGGCGAAGATGCAACGAAAAGTCATCAGCCAGAAGCTCTGGAAGTCATTGCAGCCGCTACTCTCTCCGCCGCCGCGTTCCCGCCAGGGTGGGAGGCCGCGGCTGGATGATTTTGCTGCCCTCAACGGCATCTTGTTTGTTCTCACTACCGGCATTCCTTGGGAGGACCTCCCGCAGGAACTCGGTTTTGGCAGCGGGATGACCTGCTGGCGAAGGCTGCGGGATTGGCAAGCGCAAGGCATTTGGGACCGCCTACACCTGGCTCTGCTGATACAACTGCGCCAACACGATCAAATTGATTGGAGCCGGGCCAGCATTGATGGGGCTAGCGTTGCCAGCCCCCGGGGGGCCAAGAGACCGGCCCCAACCCCACCGATCGAGGTAAATGCGGCAGCAAACGGCACATCATCGTAGATCGCCGAGGTTTGCCATTGGCGCTGAGCATTACCGGCGCCAATCGGCACGACTCCATGGTCTTCGAAACTTTGGTCGATGCGATTCCTGCCGTTCCTGGCTTGCCAGGACGGCCCAGACAAAAGCCTTACAAGCTGCATGCTGACAAAGGCTATGACTACCGCCGTTGTCGTGCACACCTGAGCCGACGCGGAATCTTGGTGCGAATTGCTCGGCGCGGGGTGGAAAGCAGCGAGAGATTGGGCCGCCACCGTTGGGTGGTGGAACGCACCCATTCTTGGCTAGCTGGCTTCGGCAAGTTGCGCATCCGCTTCGAACGGCGGCTGGATACGTATTATGCCTTGCTCAAGCTGGCTTTCTCATTGATATGTCTGCGATTTGTCGACAGGTTTTGTTAGCGGGTCTTAATGGATTCTTGACCCAAAATAAAACGGCGCATCGCCATCAAAGGCAATGCGCCATTTAAACACTCATACATATACTTTTCGCAAATCAATTAAATTCAAAAATCTCAACTTCATAAATCAAATTTTAATTGACATTCCTGTACGAGAGTTAAACGACTGAATTAATTCATTAATGTCGCGCGACTCCATCACGGAAAGCCCTTGAATAATAAAAGGAAGAAGATTATCAACCCCTTGCTCCAAAGACCTCATATCATGGATCAAGCCAAGACCAAATACATCATCCTCTGAAGCGCCAGCCTCACCGGTTCTATGTCGAAGACGGTACAGCGACAAAACCCAATAATCTATTTTCTCTTTCTCTGACCAGCTTTGATAAATCAATGGAAATGATTGCTTCTGAAGTTCAGTACGAACAATATCTGCCACATCAAACATGAAAAGTGAGTAGTAAACTTGCTCGCACATTAAAACTCTCTCACCACTCAAAATAGAAAACACCTCATATGTTTCATACCGCACGTCCGTACCTAACTCCAAGCGGCAATCTTTAGC
Source organism: Chromobacterium phragmitis (assembly GCF_003325475.1). Classification (NCBI taxonomy): domain Bacteria; kingdom Pseudomonadati; phylum Pseudomonadota; class Betaproteobacteria; order Neisseriales; family Chromobacteriaceae; genus Chromobacterium; species Chromobacterium phragmitis. The sequence goes on along the minus strand of NZ_CP029495.1, from coordinate 2,964,979 downwards.
AACCCTCACACCTAGATCAGGCAGCAATAATTCCTGCGAAACAGGAAAATGCTGTATGCGATCTTCCCTTGACAAAATGCGGCGCTCTGTCAATGAAAATTCTACTTCCTTTTGCCTCCCTACCTCTTCATCAAAAAACCAAACAATCAACGAGTTATCATCAGAACACTCATATCCCTTTATAAAATTTAACTCGCTAAAAATAGAAGTAATTTCAAAAGGCAACTGTATATATTTCAATTTATTTCTTGCTAACATTATTCTTACTCCAAAATCAAGCGACCACTACTTTCAATCCCTGTTACTGTAAATTTAACACCAGGAGGAATAATAGTTTCTGAAGAATAAACTGGCTTCCCAACTAAATTATAGAAATGAACACCGAATGCCAAGTCTGATATATCTCTAGCACTATTCGTATAGATTACTGCACTCTTGGTTGCAAGATATACATCAGGGCCGTTCACGTATCCGCGCCCTCATCTCCTTCATCGCCCCCGCGTCTTCGCCAAGAATGAAGAAGTGCTTTTGACTAACGGGGCATTCGATGCCGCGTAGGACTGCTCCGGGCTTCCAATTTTCAGGAATCGTCCTTAGCTTGGCACGGCAAACCGGGCAAAAAAGCTCCCCACCTTCCCGAGTATGCTTCAACGCGTCGGCGCTTGACAGTTGGTCGGCAAGCATCTGGTTCATCATCGGCCTCCAAATGGATACTTACCCTGAGGCAATTCTGGGTAGAGAGACTGCACATCGTTCCATATATTCATACGCTCCTGCAACGAGGGTCAAACACCATTCTGGAACAAGGATTCATTCCTAAACGCAAGATACTCAGTGTACTGAGTATTTTGTGGAATCCCGTTGAAGAAACCGTTTTGGTGTGTTGCCTCGTGAACGATGGTAGGGCCGTAAGTTGGGCTGAATGAAATGAAGCCCAACGTTTACCGAGAAAGCAGGACCACACAAGCTGAGAAAAGCCTTATATCTATAAAATCAATATGATACAGCAAATAAGCCCTAAATTATTTTCCAGTAAACGATCAGTAAAATAAATAGCCCGAGCACGCTATCACATGCCCGGGCTACAGACATAGCACCTACGCCAGCGCTATCTACAAATAATCCCTTATCCGGTAGTACGCCATCCCCAACACCAGCGCCGGGGTGCGCAGTAGTTTTCCGCCGGGGAAGTCGCGATGGCGGATCTTGGAAAACAGGTCCAGCCGCGACGAGGTGCCGGCGATCGCCTCGGCCACCACCTTGCCGGCCAGGCCGGTGATGTTGACGCCGTGGCCGGAGAAGCCTTGCAGGTAATAAACATTGCCCGACAGGCGGCCGAAGTCCGGCGCGCGGTTGACGGTGATGTCGCAGAAGCCGCCCCAGGCGTAGTCGATGCCGACATCGGCCAATTGCGGGAACACTCGCAGCATGTCAGCGCGCATGGAGCCGGCCAGATCGCGCGGCTCGTGGCCGGAGTAGCTGACCTTGCCGCCGAACAGCAAGCGGTGATCGGCGGACAACCGGTAGTAGTCCAGCACGAAATTGGTGTCGCACACCGCCATATTGTCGGCGATCAGCGCGCGCGCCCTCTGCTCGCCCAGCGGCTCGGTGGCGATCACATAGGTGCCGGCCGGCATGATGCGCCGCTCCAGTTGCGGCGCCAGCGCGCCGATGTAGGCATTGCAGGCCAGCACCAGATGGCGGCAACGCACGACGCCGTGCTCGGTGAAGACCGAGGGCGTGTCGCCCTGCTCGATGCGCAGCGCCGGCGTCTGCTCGTGGATCGCCACGCCGGCGGCCAGCGCCGCGCGGGCCAGGCCCAGCGTGTAGTTGAGCGGATGCAAATGGCCGGAGCGCGGGTCGAACAAGCCGCCTTGGTAACGCCCGCTGGCCAACTTGCCGCGCAGCGCATCTCGGTCCCACAGCTGCATCCCGCCGTAGCCATAGCGTTGCTCGGCCTCGCGCTGCCAGTCTTCCAATTCCCGTAGATGGCGCGGCTTCACCGCCGCGCTGACATAGCCGCGCTGCCAGTCGCACTGGATGTCATGGCGGCGGACGCGCTCGTCTATGATTTCCACCGCCTCCACCGACATGTCCCACAGCGCCTTGGCCGCGTCTTCACCCACCTGGGAGCGGATGCTGTCGACATCGCCGGCATAGCCCGCGATCACCTGGCCGCCATTGCGGCCGGAAGCGCCGAAGCCGATGTGCGAGCCCTCCAGCAGGAGGACGGAGAAGCCCTTCTCCCGCAGGTTCAGCGCCGCCGACAGCCCCGCCAGCCCGCCGCCCACCACGCACACGTCGCAGCTGGCCTCGCCGCGCAGCGGGGGCTGCGGGTCCCAGGCGTGGGCGGTGGCGGCGTAATAGGATGGCGGATGCGGCTGATGGGCGAAACGCAGCATAAAGTCCTCAAGGCGGATCAAAAGGGAAGCCCCCGGCAAGCCGGGGACGCGGATATCACTGGGTCAGCACCACCGGCGAGTCGGCACGCCAGCTGAGGTAGACCGTCTCGTCCCAGGTGGGCGCGGTCTCGTTGGCGTCGCACCAGCGCGACGATGGCACCACGGCTTTGACGATCTTGCCGCCGGCCAGTTTCACGTGATAGACGGAGTAGCTGCCCAGATAGGCGATATCCCGCACCGTGCCGGCGGCGCGATTGGCGCCGGGCTGCAGCGGCTGCTTGTCCAGCCGCACGTCCTCCGGCCGCACGCTGGCCCATACGCGCATGCCCTTGGGACCGGTGATGCCGTGGTCGATGTGGATGACGCCGCCCAGTTCCTGGGAATGGATCTCCACCCGGTCCGGCTCGTCCACCACCACCGCGCCTTCGAACATATTGGTCTCGCCGATGAATTCGGCGGTGAAGCGACAGCTCGGGTATTCGTAGATCTCGGTCGGCGTGCCCACCTGCAGCAGCTTGCCCTCGCTCATGATGCCGATGCGGCTGGACATGGTCATCGCCTCTTCTTGGTCGTGGGTGACCATGATGCAGGTCACGCCCACCGCCTCGATGGTGTTGACCAGCTCCAGCTGGGTCTGTTGCCGGAGTTTCTTGTCCAGCGCGCCCAGCGGCTCGTCCAGCAGCAGCAGTTTGGGCCGCTTCACCAGGCTGCGCGCCAGCGCCACCCGCTGCTGCTGGCCGCCGGACAGCTGGTGGGGCTTGCGGCCGGCGTATTTGCGCATCTGCACCAGGTCCAGCATCTTCGCCACCCGCTCGGCGATCTCGTCCCGGGCCACGCCATCCTGCTTCAGGCCGAAGGCGACGTTCTGCTCCACCGTCATGTGCGGGAACAACGCGTAATTCTGAAACATCATATTGACCGGCCGCTCGTACGGCTGCAGGCCCTGCATGTCCTGGCCGTCCAGGATGATGCGGCCGGAGGTGGGCGTTTCCATTCCCGCCAGCATGCGCAGCAGCGTGGACTTGCCGCAGCCCGAACTGCCCAACAAGGCGAAGATCTCGTTGCGGCGGATGTCGAGGTCGATATGGTCCACCGCCAGGTGGTCGCCGAACTTCTTCACCACGCCGCTGATCCTCAGATACGGCGGTTCGCTCCCTGCGGCGACGGCGCCCGCCGGGGCAGCGTTGGCGATGGGGCTGGCTGCTTGCTTGCTGGCCGCGATGGCTTCCGACATGTTCCCACTCCCTCCGACTGCGGCGCCCTGCCGGCGCCGCTTGCTGTTGTGGACGATTGAGACATGCGGCGGACAGGCCCGTCCGCCGTCTTGGCGCCTCCGGCGCGCTTTCAGCATGGCAAAGCGCTGCCGGCATTGCCGGGAAAGATGGAGCGATGAAACAGGAGGGACGCGGGCCTGCGGCAAGACTATCCTCACACTCCCCCGCCGCGGTGCGGGCGGCTGCCGGCGTCTGATGCGCCAGTCGTGGACACAGCCTATGCCATGTTTAAGAAATTTGACAAGCGGGGATCGCAAGATTGATCGCGCTAGAACGATCGTCTGTGGTTTGCGCGCCTCAGCCAGAAAAATGCCGCGCTGCGGCAAGCCAACGTTTAAGACATCAAACACTTGGAGAGAAAATCCAGACCCAACCTCAGCATGCCCAACTGCCGCAAGCGCAGCACGATATGGCCCGACGCAAGTTCGCATAATCAACCGACAGCCTGAATTCCGCTCAAGCCGGGCACTCTACGCCCTGAAAATGGCAAAGACACTAAAGATCCGATTTGCGCCGCCAACTGTTCAGCCTGCCGTCGCCGGTTCTAGAATGAGTAGCACGACAGCCTAGGACAGGAGCGCCCGCCATGCCGTACGCCCAGCTAGCCGGACACCAGATCTACTACGAGGAAAGCGGCCGCGGCACCCTGCCGCTGCTGCTGCTGAACGGCATCACCATGTCCACCGTCGGCTGGACACTGATGACCCCCCATCTGGAACCCTATTTCCGGGTGCTGCGGCTGGACTTCCTGGGCCAGGGCCAAAGCGACCACCCTCCCGGAGAGCTCTACACCCTGGCCGAGCAAGCCGATCTGGCGGCCGCGCTGCTAGACTGGCTGCAACTGCCGCAGGCCTACGCGGTCGGCCTCTCTTACGGCGGCATGGTGGCGCAGCATCTGGCCCACCGCCATCCCGGCCGGCTGAGCCGCCTGTTGCTGGCCGGCACGCTGGCCTGGGCCGACACCGTCAACCATCATATCGGCGACAGCTGGATCGCCGCCAACAGCCAGGGTGGACTCGATCTGCGCTACCAGGTCAGCATTCCCTGGCTGTTCTCCAGCCGGTTCCTGGCCGGCAACGCCGCGATGCTGGACGATCTCAAGCTGCTGGCGGGCATGGTGGACTGGGACGCGGTGATCCGGCTGATCAACGGCGTCCGCCAGCACGACGCCCGCACCTGGCTGCCGCAATTGCAACTCCCGGCGCATATACTGGTCGGAGACGAAGACCGGCTGACGCCGCTGTACCAGGCTCGCCTCTTGCAGGAGCTGATACCCGGTTCCGAACTGGAAATCCTTCCCGGCGCGGCCCATGTGCTGCACATCGAGGCGGTGGAAGCCTTTGCCCGCGCCATCGTCCGCTTCCGCCAGGACTGAGGCGGCCACATTATTTCTAGACAGGGGAAAACATGATGAGCACCGACTCCGTAACGCTGGCAGTGGATAAACGGGGCATCGCCACCGTGACGCTGAACCGCCCCGGACTGCACAACGCGCTGGACGACGAAACCATCAGCATGCTGGCCGCCACGCTGGAAACGCTGGCCGAAGACAACACGGTGCTCCTGGTGGTGATGACCGGCACCGGCATCAGCTTCTCCGCCGGGCACGACCCTGAATGGTTGCGCCGGCTGGCGCAGTTCCCCGCCAACGAGCTGAACCGCTACGCGCAGCAGATCGCGCGCTTGCTGCACACGCTGGACACCTTGCCTAAACCTACGCTGGCCAAGGTGCAAGGTTCGGCTTTCGGCCTGGGCGTGGCCATGGTCGCCTGTTGCGACATCGCCATCAGCGTGTCCGAGGCGTTGTACAGTCTGGCCGACGTCAAATTCGGCCAGATTCCCGCCCTCACCGCGCCCTACTTGATCCGCGCGATCGGCGAGCGGCCCACCCGCCGCTACAGCATCACCGCAGAACGCTTCAACGCCGGCAAGGCCAAGCGGCTGGGCCTGATCCATCAAGTGGTGGAAAACGACGAACTGGACGCCTCGGTCGAGCACATGGTGGGCCAGATTCTGCTGAACAGCCCGGCAGCGATGCGCGCCACCAAGCACTTGATCGGCGAAATCGGCAAACAGGAAATCACGCCGCAAGTGATGCAGCGCTGCATCGAACACAGCCTCGCGGTGCGGCTGAGCGACGAAGGCCGCGAAGGCATGCGCGCGCTGATAGAGATGCGCAAGCCCGGCTGGATGGACTAAGAGGCTGGCCTCGCGGGCGGCGGCGGTGCGACAATGGCCGCATTTGCCCATAGCCGCCCGCCCATGTCAAAGCACACATTCTTCTGGCACGACTACGAAACCTTCGGCGCGGTGCCGCGCCAGGACCGTCCATCGCAGTTCGCCGGCATCCGCACCGATGCCGATCTGAACGAAATCGGCGAACCGGTCATGCTCTACTGCAAGCCGTCCCCCGATTACCTGCCCACGCTGCAAGCCTGCCTGCTGACTGGCATCACCCCCCAGCAGTGCCGCCAGCAAGGCGTGGCCGAGCACGAGTTCGCCGGCGTGATCGAACGCGAACTGGCCGCGCCCGGCACCATAGGCGTCGGCTACAACTCCATCCGCTTCGACGACGAAGTCACCCGCTTCCTGTTCTGGCGCAACCTGATCGACCCCTATGCCCGCGAATGGCAAAACCAATGCGGCCGTTGGGACCTGCTGGATCTGGTGCGCGCCACCTACGCGCTGCGTCCCGAAAACATCGTCTGGCCCAAGCACGAGGATGGCCGGACCAGCTTCAAACTGGAACACCTGTCCGCCGCCAACGGCCTGGCGCACGAATCGGCGCACGACGCGCTGTCCGATGTGCGCGCCACCATCGCGCTGGCGCGGCTGATCCGCGAGAAACAGCCGAAACTGTTCGACTACTACCTGACGCTGCGCAAGAAAGACGCGGTCAAGGTGCAGCTGTCGCCGCTCGATCCCAAACCCGCGCTGCACGTCTCCGGCATGTATGGCGCGGAGCGCGGCAACCTGGCTGTGATATGGCCGCTGGCCGCCCATCCGACCAACGCCAACGAAGTGATCGTCTGGGATCTGGCCCACGACCCGGCCGAACTGCGCGGACTCACCGCAGACGACATCCGCCAGCGCATGTTCAGCCGCGCAGAAGACCTGCCAGAGGGCGCGTCGCGGCTGCCGATCAAGACGGTGCACATCAACAAGTCGCCGTTCGTGGTGGCCAATCTGAAGGCATTGGGCGATGACAATGCCGAGCGCTGGGGCATGGACCTCGCCGCCATCCATCGCCACGCCGAGACCGCCCGCTCGCTGCCCGATCTATCGGCATTGTGGAGCCGCGTCTATCAACGCGAGCCCGGCGAGCCCCAGGACGTAGACCAAAACCTGTACGGCGGCTTCGTCTCCAATAACGACCGCAAGGCGCTGCAGAAGATGCGCCGGCTCTCCGCCCCGCAACTGGCCGGCGAGATGGCGCTGTTCGAGGACCCGCAACTGGCGGAATTACTGTTCCGCTACCGCGCCCGCAACTTCCCGGACACGCTGTCCGACGGCGAGCGGCAGCGCTGGAAGCAGCTGTGCCGCAGCCGCATGGAGCGGTCCTGGCCAACCTTCCAGCAAGAGCTGAATGAACTGAGAGCGGGCGAGCTGAGCCCGGAACAGCAAACCCTGCTGCAGCAGGTGGCCGACTACGCGGCCAGCCTTCAGGCCAGCCTGGATTAAGCCCCCCGGCCGGCCGCTCGCCGGCCTTTTCTTGGCCTCGCCATCACGCGCTACGCGTTTACGCGTATGAATTTTTACTAGCTCCTGGACTAGAACTATGGGTATGAAAATCCACATACCTGCCCGGAGGCGCGCATGCTGCATCAATTAACCGTCCGACAGAAGCTGCTGGGAGGCTTCTCTCTGCTGATTCTGCTGCTATGCATCGTGGTCGGCATCGCCTATACCAAGCTGCAGATCATTCAGGACAACGTCAGCCAGATCAAGGATGACCGTTATCCCAAGATCGAACTGTCCAACCGCATGGCGCTGAATTTGATGTCCATGGGCAGGGAAATGGGTGAAGGCATTTTGGCCGGCACGCCGCAAGCCATCGAGCAGCACATCCAGAAAGTCGAGGCGCTGCGAGCCAAGATGCGCGCAGACATGGACAATATGGAACCCTATCTGCGCCAACCCGAGGGCCGCGCCCTGTTCGCCAAGATCCGCGCCGCGCAGGAAGTCCAGCGTCCGCTGTTCGACCCCTTGTATGCGCTGATCCGAGGGCGTCAGATTGAGGCAGCACGCGCGTTCCTGGATGACAAGTTCGGCCCCGCCAACGACGGCTACATCGCTTCCCTCGAAGCGCTGCGCGACCGTCAGCAGGGCCGGCTGCGCAACTCGCTCGCCATCACCTACGACTCCAGCCGGCAAGCGGTCGCCATCCTGCTGGGCACCGCGCTGGTTTCGCTGCTCGTGGCGATGGGCGTCGCGCTGGCCATCTCCAACCTGATCACCACTCCGCTTCGCCGCTCCGCCGATCTCGTCCACCAGATCAAGGAGGGGGACCTGTCCGGCCTCAACGAACCCATTCCCGCAGCCCGGGACGAGGCGATGCTGATCGCGCGCGACATCCAGGAAATGCGAGAAGGCCTGCGTCTGATGGTGCAAAGCATCCAGGACAACGCGCATCAGGTATCCGATTCCGCCCGCGCCTTGTCCGGCATGGCCCAACAAGTGGCCAACGGCGCCCAGACCCAGGCTGAAGCCACCACCTCCGCGGCGGCTTCCATCGAACAGCTGACGGTCAGCATCAACCAGGTGGCGGACAACTCCAGCGAAGCGTCGGAGCAGGCGCAGGCAGCCGGCCAACTGGCCAACCGCGGCGGCCATGAGGTGCTGGAGTCGGTGGGCAAGATACGCTTCGTCACCACATCGGTGGACGAAACCTCCAAGCAGATGAACAGCCTGACCAAGGAAGTGCAGCAGATAGGCAACATCGTCACCGTGATCCGCGACGTGGCCGACCAGACCAATCTGCTGGCGCTGAACGCGGCGATAGAAGCCGCGCGGGCGGGGGAAATGGGCCGCGGCTTCGCCGTAGTGGCTGACGAAGTGCGCAAGCTGGCCGAGCGCACCACCAGCTCCGCCCAGGAGATCACCACCATGATAGCCTCCATTCAGCAAGGCGTCGGCCAGGTAGTGCACAGCATGGGCCAGAGCCTCAACTGCGTGGAGGGCGTGTCCGGCACCGCCGAACAGGCTTCCAACTCGATGCGGGAGATAGAAAGCAGCGCCGACAGCATCATGCGCACGATACACGGCATCACCGGCGCGCTGACCGAGCAACGCAGCACCAGTCTGAGCCTGGCTCAGGACATGGAGAAGGTGTCGAAGATGGCCGAGGAAAACAACGCCACCGTGCAGGAGCTGGCCACCACCTCCAGCCAGTTGAGCACTCTGTCGGCCAACCTGCAAAGCGTGGCCACCCGCTTCAGGCTATGACCGCGCGCACGGATGGGGCGCTTTCGCCCCATCCGACAGATATTCCAGCCAGTCCCACCCGAATCGCATTTTGACCGTATAATCGCCGCGATCATTTCACCAAACGCGAGCGCGCAATGGACCCCATCTTGCTGTTCCAATCCTTGATCATGGGCCTGGTCGAGGGCATCACCGAGTTCCTCCCCATCTCCTCCACCGGCCACCTGATTCTCACCGGCGACCTGCTGGGCTTTCTCGACAAGGAAAAACGCGATGTCTACGAGATATTCATCCAGCTGGGCGCGATGCTGGCCGTGGTGTGGGAATACCGCCGCAAGATAGGCTCGACAATGGCCGGCGCCGTCCGTCCGGGCAGCGAGCGCAACCTGCTGCTCGGCATCGTCATCGCCTTCATTCCGGCCGCCATCGCCGGCCTGCTGTTTTCCAAACAGATCAAGGCCGTGCTGTTCAACCCGGTATGCGTGGCCATCGCCTTCATCGTCGGCGGCCTGATCATCCTGTGGGCGGAAAAGCGCGAGCATAAAGTCGCGGTGGAGACCGTCGACGACCTGAGCCTGAAGGACGCGCTGAAAGTGGGCCTGTGCCAGTGCCTGGCGCTGATTCCCGGCACCAGCCGCTCCGGCGCCACCATCATCGGCGGCCTGTTCCTGGGCCTGTCGCGCAAGGCCGCCACTGAATTCTCGTTCTTCCTCGGCATCCCCACCCTGGGCGCCGCCTCGCTGTACAGCCTCATCAAGCACCGCGACGCGCTGAGCGCCGACGACATCGGCGTGTTCGCCGTCGGCTTCGCCGCGTCCTTCGTGTTCGCCTTCCTCGCCATCCGCGCGCTGCTGCGCTTCATCTCGACGCACAGCTTCGCCGTGTTCGCCTGGTACCGCATCGCCTTCGGCTTGGTGGTGCTTGGCACATGGTGGAGCGGCCTGGTGAATTGGAGCGCCTGAGACTGAGAGACTAAAGGCAGGGCACGCCTATGGCCTTGTCCTGCCTCAGCTAGCAAAAGCTATACCCAGCGGCGAGTGCGATTGATTGCTTCTTTCCGTCGAAATGCCATGCCTAAGTCGACGTCAAAACGGTTGGCTATCGCGCATAAGTAAATGAAAACGTCGGCCAGCTCGCCCTCCAGCTCCCCCATCTTCGCATTGGGATCGATCCCCATGCCTTCCACCTTGCGCACGGCCTTGAACAACTCACCGATCTCCTCGCCCAGCAACAGGCATTTATCTCGGGCATTCTGTTGGCTGAAACCGCGTTCCTCTTCCAGTTCAAACACATAACGCTGGTAATCGCCCAGCACGGCGTTTTCCGGTAAAACTGGCATACCGCCACCTCGATTCAATATGGTTGACTCCGACTAATAGCCGCTAACAAAACCTCGCAGAGGGCCTGAGCCAAGGCACGCCGACGCAGGCAGTACCAGTCGTACGACAAGGAGGCGTAACGCAGGATCAGGGGTTTTGCGGCTCTAAGAACCTGTTCAAAGTCTCGCGAGCAAGAGCGAGACAAGGCGAAAACGAGCGAAAAAGCGGAATGTACAAGTGGTACATGAGCATTTTGAGCTTGTACTCACCGTGCGACGCTTCACGAAGCGCAGCAGACTTTGAACAGGTTCTAAGTCGCCCCTTTCGGTCAGCAAGGCCTACTGACCTACCCGATCTAGTCGGCTCACCCGTTCGAAAAATTCGTAGACGCCGGTCTCGCTCATCCGCCGCGCGTCGGCCAGTTCGCCGGCGCGGGTGGCGTAGATCACCTGGTTGTCCGGCGACAGCACCACCGCGGCCGGAATGCCCTTGCCTATCGGGTGGCCGTACTCGGCGTCGATGTCGAGGTTATGGTCGAAATTGCCTACATCCACCTTCACCACCTTGAACTCGCGCGCCAGCAACTCGGCGCTCTTGCCTTTCTTCAGCGCCTCATCCAGCGCGCGGCAATCCGGGCACCAATTCGCCCCCAGAATCAGCAGCACCGGCTGGTGGTTCTGCTTGGCCGCGTCCAACGTCCGGCTCAATGCGGCCTTGGCATCGGCCTGCTCGTCATATTGCAGATCGCCCGCCAGCGCGGCGGCGCTCGCCAGCAGCAGCGACAACAGGATCAGCAGTTTCTTCATGGGGATTCTCCGAAATCAAGCCAGGCTGGGCTGGCACAATACTTCGGTTTTAACGGAATAGGCGATGAAGCATTCGGCATGAGCGGCATAGTGCAGGCGCTCCAGATCCTCCTGCGTCGGCAGCTTGTCGCCGGAAAAGAACGTTCTGGGCTGCAGCGTCACCCGGGACACCCAGGCCTTGCCGGCTTCGTTCCGCCCCATCTCGCCGACAGCCACATCGTGGTATTCGTCGACGCGGAAACCAGCGCGCGCGGCGATATCGAGAAACCACAGCATATGGCAGCTGGACAAGGAGGCGATGAACGCTTCTTCCGGATCCACCGCGGCCGGATCGGAGTACGGTGGCGGCACAACCTGCGGCGCCGAGGAGCCTGCCACTTCCGCCCCGCCGTCAAATTTCAATAGATGCTTGCGGCTGTAACGGCGGTCGAGAAAATCCTGCTCGCCGCGCCGCCAGATCACTTCCGCCTGATGCTGCGCCATCGCGTCCGCTCCTTGTCCGATTGGTCAAAGCCGATCATAGCACGGCAATGACAAGGACATTTCACGCTCAGCGGTAGCTGGATGGCCTCAAGGCGGTTTCGCCCCACACCTCGTCCTGCTCGGCCCGCCAGCGCCGTAATGCGGCCAGATCCAGGCCTGCCGGCAACAGTTGGACTTTCTCATCGGCGACGGCCAACAAACGGCCTTGGGCATCGATCAGGCAACTGGCGCCGTCGTACTGCGGAGCCGGATAATTGCACAGCGCGACGGCGAAGCGGTTTTCCAGCGCCCGCCCGCGCAGCTGCTGCAGGCGGACATCGCCCAGTTCGGCATCCTCGCGCATCAGGCAGGCATTCGGGACCAGCACCAGTTCGGCCCCCTGCCGCATCAGCGCGCGGCCGGCTTCGGGAAACTCGCGGTCGAAGCAGATCATCGCGCCGACGCGCACCGTCTCGCCGCCAAGCGCGATGTCGGCGCAAACGAAGCTGTCGCCGCCTTGCAAGGCGGTTTCCGTGCCTTCGGTGAAGTCGCAGATGTGGACCTTGTCGTATTGCAGCGCCACGGAGCCGTCAGCGCCGTACAGGCGCAGCCGGTTGCGCAGCGCGCCATCGCGGCGGGCCAGGTAAGTGAAGCCTATGGCCAGCCCAAATTCGCCGGACAAACGGGCAACCACGGCCAGAACCGGCTCATCGTCGTCCCAGGCATGGACGGCGTTCATCCTTTCCGGCGCGTAGCCGGTGGACCACATCTCGGGCAGCAATAGCAGATGCGCGCCATCCGCGGCCGCTTCATGACACCACTGCCGCAGCAGCGGCAGCCGGCGGGACGGATCGCCAGGAGCAGGCTGCTGCGCCAAGGCCAGACGGATCATGCTCATACCAGCGCGATCCGCACATAGATGGGCTGGTAGGGCGCGTCCTGGCTGACCTTGACCATGCCCTCCTTCACCAGCTCCAGCACGGCGATGAAATTGACCACCAGGTGGGCGACGCCCTTGTCGACGTCGAACAGCTCCTCGAACGGCACATACTCCTTGCCGTCCAGGTAGCGCAGAATCCAGCTCATCTGCTCGCGCACCGACAGCTCGTCCTTTTCCACCTTGTGGTGGCGGCGATGCTTGGCGCGGGACAGGATGGCCAGCCAGGCCTGGCGCAGATCGGCGGCGCCGATGTCCGGCAGCCGCTGCTCGGCCGATTGCTCGATCAGCACCGCCAGCCAGGCGAAATCGCGGTCGGCCTGCGGGATCTTGTCCAACGCCAGCGCCGCCAACTTCATCTGCTCGTACTCCAACAGCCGGCGCACCAGCTCGGCGCGCGGATCGTCCGGCTCGCCGTCCTCGTCCAGCTGCGGCCGCGGCAGCAACAGCCGGGACTTGATCTCGATCAGCAGCGCCGCCATCAGCAGATACTCGGCCGCCAGCTCCAGGCGTCCGTGCTTCATCGCGTCGATATAGGACATGTACTGGGCGGTGATTTCGGCCATGGGGATGTTCAGCACGTCCAGATTCTGCCGGCGGATCAGATAAAGCAGCAAGTCGAGCGGGCCCTCGAAGCTTTCCAGGATCACCTGCAACGCGTCGGGCGGAATGAACAGGTCTTGCGGCACCTCCAGCACCGGCTGGCCGAACACGTGCGCGATGGGCACGCTGGGGGGCAGCTCGGGAGAGGTCAGCTGGAAATCGGCTGCGGGGGAGGCGGTGGGATTCTCGGGAACGGCGCTCATGGCGACAAGGATACCAGCAAGCCGCCTCGCTCCGGTTGAACTTTTGCCCGCTGCGACGCACAAATTGGCTTTACGCCTGTGAAAGCCGCCCAGCGTGTCGCTGAATCCCTTGCCCGTCATTCTCGGCTTGTTGTGCCTGCCCCTTTCCGCCTGCGGACCGGATGGCGACGGCGCGACGCACGTCTCCGAGCCGCGCCGGCTATCCGCCAGCTCTGACCATTTCTGGCGCAAGCGCGAGATCGAGGAAGTGAGCCGCCGCATCATCGAGAAAGAGCTGGGCTATCCGGAAACCACCCGCCTGATCGCCCAGGAGGACGGCACCGGCTCGGGTCAATACCGTTTCCGCCTGTCGGGCACCACCCGCAACGGCTGGAAGACCCAGCGGGTCACCTTCGCGGTGCAAGGCGACTTGGCCAGCGGCCGCGTGCTCAGCATCCACTGCCACGCCCGCGACGGCAGCCGCCAGGCCTGCTATCCATCCCGCCCGCTGGCGGCCTGGTCCTGACCACAGCCATGCCGCTCTTCCGCAGTCGGCCCGTCCCCTAAGCCGGCTGCGTCGCCAGCGCCTCCTCCAGCCGTATCTCCATCAATTGACAGCTCGCCGTCTGCTGCAGCAAACGCTGCGCCCGCACCGCCCACTCCCCGGCCTCAGCGCGCAGCCGGAAAGGGCGCAGCGCCTGGTATTGCCTTCCCGGCACCACCAGCACGCCTTTCTGGCGGAACCGCCTCTCCGCCTGCAACAACAGGCCCCGCTCCAGTTCGCCTGCGGGGTGGCTGGTCACCGCGCCGGCCCATATTGCCTGCGGCCGCTTGCCGACGAACTCCACCCCGCACTCGGTCGGCGCGTCGCCGCCGGGCAAGCTGATCCAGCGCACCAAGCCAAGCTGCCACTCGAAGCCCCGCCGCTTCAGCATCACCAGCGCTCCGGCCTGCAGCAGGCCTGCCGGGCAATCGCCGTACAGGAGCATGCCCGAAGTGCTTAGATTGCCCAACAGCAGCTCGCCGGCGTCTTCCGGCGCGCGCCCTTCCGCCGCCAGCCTCCAGCAGGCGTCGAAACCGCTCACCACGGCCACGCGCTGGCCGTTGCGCTGATTGCGCCGCAGATGGCGGCGTTGCGGCGGCCGGCTCCATTCCCGCTCCAGCCTCTCCAGCAACTGCCATTGCCCAGCCGTGAAGGATTCCGGCTCCGCTTGGGCCGATGACCTCAAACGATGGACCACGTCGGCAGCTTCCGCCCGCCAATAGCCGCCGGCGGCCTCTGCCGAGGCGATGGTGGCGAAGCGGCCGGGACTGTCGGCCTCCAACGACACCAGCCAGGCTTCCGCCCCCTCCCCTCTCTTGGGCGGTCCCACCAGCCTCAACGCCTGCCCATGGCTCTCCACCCAGTCCAACAGTTGTCGCTGCCGCATCGGATCCAGCCGATTGCTGGATGTGATGCCCAGCAACAGCATCTGCCGATAACAGGCCCCCGGAGCCGGCTGGCCCTCCCACCCCTGGCGGCGGGCTTCGGCGAACAGTTGGTGGCAATCCTGCCAAAAGCCGGGAAACAGCGGCGCGTAACCCAGCATGTGGCCGCACTGCAGCCGCCAGCCGCTGCCAAGCGCCATGCCCAGCGCCTGCCGCAGCAAACCGCCGTCGCCGAAGCGGCCGGCGCGGCGCGCGGCGCAGGCCTGGGCCAGCAGCTTGCAGGCCTCATGCAGTTCGCGCCACAGGCCGCGCAGCAAGACATCGCTGTCCGCGCCGCCGCCCCGCCACAGCAGAGGCTGGCAGGCTTCATACACGGCCTTCAGCGCGTGCAGCCTATCCGCCAGGCTCAGCGGCATCTCATCCAGCCTGCGCAGCGGCCCGAGCAGGCCTTCGATGCGCGCTTCGACCGACAAGCCAGGCTGCCATAGCAAAGCCTGCCGCAACGCGAGGCGATCCAAAACCCGCGGTTCTCCTGGCGGCAAGCCGCGATAAAGCGTGAGTCTCATCATGATGACAATGACAAATCCTGAGGGGCGACGCCTTCACGTCCACGCCAGATGGCCGCGATCACGCGCGTGCGGGAATATTGCCCAGCTCCGCCAGAATGGCCTCGCTGCGGCAAACGCGGCAATACTCGCCGTCAAGATTCGCCAGGCTCATCGCATGCACCTCTTCCGCGCGGCGCAAACGCCCCTGCCAATCAACCTTGTCGAAGGTGAAACAGCCATCCTCAGCCAGCCAGACATTAAAACCCAGATTGCCGGCCATCCGCGCCGTAGTTTCCACCGAGTTGCTGGTGCTGACGCCAGCCACCACCAGTTCCCGCCAGCCGCGCTCGCGCAGCAGGGCCTCCAAACCGGTGCCGATGAAGGCGCTGTTGGTCTGCTTGCCGATCACCGTCTCGCCGGACAACGGCAAGGTCTCGGGCTTGAACGCGTGGCCCGGCTGCCCGGGCCGGTAAGTGGAGCGCGGCTCGACGGAATCGTGGCGGATATGGATCAGCGGCAGGCCCCGCCCGCGCCAGGCGGCCAGCAGCTCGGCGCACACCCGCTCCGCCTGCGGATGGTTGCGCGGCCCCCAGCTGGGATCATCGACCGCCTGTTGCATGTCGATCAGCAACAACAGCGGCGTGGAAGTGGCGAATCGCTGCGGCACGGTCAGGCCCTATCTTGAAGATGAAAATGGCATGATGCCATGCGCCGGCTGACTGCGCACTACAAACTCAGGACGCTCAGGACTCCCAGTACTCGCCCGGCAGATAGTCGCTGAAATACCATTGCTGGCCTTCCGGATCGCGGGCAAGGTAACCGCTGGCGCCGTAATCCTCGCGCTTCAGCGGCTGCATGATGTTCGCGCCCAGTTCTTTGGCCCGCTCGAAATGCGCGGCCGGGTCCGCCACGTGGACGCACAAGGCCAGCGCCTGCCCGAACAAGCCGCCATCCCGCTGCTCAGGTTTGAGGCTGGTCACCATGATCACGGTATTGCCCAGGCTCAACTCCGCATGATGCACTCTGCCGTCCTCTATCATGGCGAAGCGGCGCTGAAAGCCGAACACCCGCTCCAGCCATTCCATCGTCACCACCGCGTCGTCGTAGCACAGGCTGGGATACACGCCCGGCAGCGCTCTCGTTTCGCTCATCGCCTTCTCCTGGTTCCATTGCAGGGAATCTCATGTTAGGACAATGGCAATAAAAAACCGCCCTGCGAAAGGACGGTTCGTTTGCGGCATTGGCGCGGACGGACTCAGGCCGACAGTTCCAGCATCAGCTTGTTGATGCGCTTGACGAAGGAAGCCGGGTCTTCCAGCTTCCCGCCCTCGGCCAGCAGCGCCTGATCGTACAGCACAGCGGCCAGATCGCCGGCGC
The DNA here is from genome assembly GCF_003325475.1 of Chromobacterium phragmitis. Taxonomy (NCBI): domain Bacteria; kingdom Pseudomonadati; phylum Pseudomonadota; class Betaproteobacteria; order Neisseriales; family Chromobacteriaceae; genus Chromobacterium; species Chromobacterium phragmitis. The sequence goes on along the minus strand of NZ_CP029495.1, from coordinate 2,948,217 downwards.
GCGCCTCGTCGGACTCCTCGGCCAGCCTCTTCACCAGCACGTGCTCCGGGTTGATTTCCAGCGTCGGCTTGCTGCCTTCCACCTTCTGGCCGGCGGCCTTCAGCATCCGCTCCAGGTGGGCGCTCATATCGTGCTCGCCGGCCACCAGGCAAGCCGGGCTGTCCACCAGGCGGGCGGTGGCGCGCACTTCCTTCACCTTGTCGCCCAATGCCTTCTGCACTTTTTCCACTACCGGCTTGGAGGCTTCTTCCACCTGCTTCTGCGCCTCCTTGTCGGCCTCGTCCTCCAGCGCGCCCAGATCCAGCGCGCCCTTGGCGACGGACTGCAGCGGCTTGCCATCGAACTCGAACAACGAGCCGGTCACCCACTCGTCGACGCGGTCGGTCAACAGCAGCACTTCCACGCCCTTCTTCTTGAACACTTCCAGATGCGGGCTGTTCTTGGCGGCGGCCAGCGTGTCGGCGGTGATGTAATAGATCTTGTCCTGGCCTTCCTTCATCCTGCCGATGTAGTCGGCCAGCGAAACGGACGGCTCCGCGCCGTCTTCCGACGCGGTGGAGGTGAAGCGCAGCAGCTTGGCGATGCGATCCTTGTTGGCGAAATCCTCGCCCACGCCTTCCTTCAGCACCTGGCCGAACTCCTTCCAGAATGCGGCGTACTTTTCCGGCTGATTGGCGTACAGGTCTTCCAGCAGGCCCAGCACCTTCTTGACGCAGCCTGCGCGGATGGCGTCGATATCCTTGCTTTCCTGCAGGATTTCGCGCGACACGTTCAGCGGCAGGTCGTTGCTGTCGATTACGCCGCGCACGAAGCGCAGGTAATGCGGCATCAGCTTTTCGGTGTCTTCCATGATGAAGACGCGGCGCACATACAGCTTCACGCCCTGCTTGCGCTCGCGGTCGTACATGTCGAACGGCGCGCGCGACGGGATATACAACAGTTCGGTGTATTCCTGGCGGCCTTCGACGCGGGCATGGCTCCAGGCCAGCGGCTCGGTGAAGTCATGCGCGACGTGCTTGTAAAACTCCTGATACTGCTCTTCCGTGATGTCGCTCTTGGAACGGGTCCACAGCGCGGAGGCGGAGTTGACCACTTCCAGCTCGTCGCTGTTGGTCACTTCGCCGTCTTCGCCGTAGCCGGCGCCCTTCTTCATCTCGATCGGAATGGAGATGTGGTCGGAATACTTGCGGACGATGGCCTTCAAGCGCCAGTCGTTCAGCAACTCGTCCTCGCCCTCTTTCAGGTGCAGCACGATCTCGGTGCCGCGGCCGGCCTTTTCCACCTGCTCCAGCGTGTATTCGCCTTCGCCCAGCGATTCCCAACGGGTGGCGGCGGCTTCGCCGGCTCGGCGGCTGGTCAGCGTGACTTTGTCGGCGACGATGAAGGCGGAGTAGAAACCCACGCCGAATTGGCCGATCAGGTTGGCGTCCTTCTTGGCGTCGCCGGACAGCTGATCGAAGAAGGCCTTGGTGCCGGACTTGGCGATGGTGCCGATATTGGCCACCACTTCGTCGCGGCTCATGCCGATGCCGTTGTCGGCGATAGTGACGGTGCGGGCGTCTTTGTCGAAGAAGATGCCGATCTTCAGCTCCGGATCGTTTTCGAACAGTTCCGGCTTGGCCATGCCCTCGAAGCGCAGCTTGTCGGCGGCGTCGGAAGCATTGGAGATCAGTTCACGCAGGAAAATCTCCTTGTTGGAATACAGGGAGTGGATCATCAGCTTCAGCAGCTGTTTCACTTCGGTCTGAAAACCCAGGGTTTCTTTCTGTGCGCTCATATTCGTCAAGGTTGTTGAGGTTGGCGATAGCGGGCAGATGGAGTCCGTCCCCGGCATTTCAAGACCCAAGACGCAAAAAGCCCTGTCATAAGACAGGGCTTTTCTTCGCGGCGGGCCGGATCAGGACTCGGCTTGGCCTTCCTGCTGCGGCGCCGCTTCCACGGCTGCGGGCGCGGCGTCCGTCGGCGCCGTCTGCGGGTCGGCCTCCGCGGCCGTCGCGTTCTTGGGCTGCATCTGCAACTCGGCCGCGCGCTTCTCCTCCGCGCTCACCTCGCCTTGCGGCTTGCCGGCCAGGTCGAAGCGCTTGCCTCCGCGGGCCAGCGATTTCAGATAACGCGGCTTGCGGCAGTGGTTGGCCACCACGCGGGAAATCAGGTTCGGATCGAACTGCGACAACGACGCGATCAGGCTTTCGTGAATGCCAAGCGCCAACGGCCGGAACTGACGAAACACGTCGAACTTGCCGTAGATGTGATCCGCGATCATCTCGGTCTGCTTTTTCTTGGACAGGCTTTGAACAGCAGACTTGAGAGCAGCACCGAGTGCCGTTTCAGTATTTGGCTTCATGAACTTCTATCTAGATCCGTTGATGCAAAGACAGCGCATGCTGCCCAATCAAGAGGCGCGATGCAACCGGCCACTTGTCCAGTTAGACGACGGCGTCGCCAGGATGTGAATTTTAATCCAGCAGGATGAATGCCGCCATTCGCCGACAGGGCGAAAACGGTTTTCGCAACCGGATTGCTGATGGTGCCCCGGGCCGGGGTCGAACCGGCACAGCCGAAGCCGAGGGATTTTAAGTCCCTTGTGTCTACCAATTTCACCACCGGGGCCGCACAGAGCGGGCAATTGTAGCCTAGCGAAACACAGACTGACAATGCATTTTAAATATCAAGCCCCTGGCTGCGCTGGAAGACCGCGTGCCGCATGCGAAGCATGCTAATTCGCGGCCAAGCGCTCCGACAACGGGATTGCGGCGGCTTTCATTAGCGGCAACAATTTGATTTTAAAGTATTGCCGTCAAACGAGGTGGTGAACTTTAGCGGCAATGGCGAAAGCTGTCAACGCCGCGTCGATGGAATGCGAACCACTCTCGATGCGCTGCGCATAAACCGTCTCATTGACGGAATTCAATACTCTCGCCATGCATAAATAGCTATCTCTCCCGACGAAATCGATTACACAAGGATTTTATTGACAAAGCGTCAATAAAATTCGGTTTAATGCCTGCCCAATAACCAGATATCTTTAAATTTGCTTTTCTTCACAAAAATCCGCCGGCATATTGATCTCTCCCCCTATTTCATTGGCCGGAAAATGCCGAGCGCGTCGCCAGAGCCTCCTCGCACTGACATCCGTCCGCTGTCCTCCCCTCCGCCCCTGCCCCTAAACTGGCCCTAGTCACATTCCATCGCGCCACTCGTTCCGACTTGGAGAACAGCATGCCCGCATTGCACCAGGGCTCGCATGGACAGAAGGGCAAGGGCTCTGCACGCCAAGCGCTGCGCACATGGCGCCAACCGACAAGTCGACCGCGGGTTCGCAAGAGAAACCGAAGCTGCGGTGGCGAAGCCGCGGCGCCAAGACAGCTTCGCCCCCAAGCTTTGCGGCCCTGCTCGCAGCCTACCAAGGATTGGAGGCGGAGTGGGCCATCTCCTCCGACTGGCGGCAGAGACGGGAGAATCCGGCGCAGAATAACGGACGCCCAGGCCCAGGCGTTCCGACTCTCGCTCGATGGAACTAGACAAGACCTGCCAGCGGAAGATTTGGTCCATCCCCGATGGGACCGCCCGCGCTGCTGCGGATGCGGCAGGGCCCCGCCTATCTGGAAACCCTTTACGACGCCCGTCCGACCGCGGTCCACGAACGGGCCAGGAGAGTCGCATGATCCCATCCGCGCTTCGCCTCGCCCTCGCCGCGCTGGCCTTGCTGTTCCCGCTGCAGTTGCTGGACCAGCTCTTCGGCGGCGGCGCGTCGCAGCAGGCCCGCATCGAACAACTAGAGCTGCGCGAACAGCAACTGCTGACCGTCAACCAGCAGCAAGCCCAACAACTGGCCATCCAGGACCTGGACTTCAAGCTGCTGGCGTCCAGCCAACGCGAACTGGCGGCCGAAGCGCGGCGCCTGCTGCAAGCGCGCCGCTGAAGTCAGGCCTCGCCCGCCTGCCGCAACAAGCCGGATGGCTGCCGTCCCAGCTGCCGCACAAAACTGCGGCGCATTCTTTCCGCGTCGCCGAAACCGCACTGCCGCGCCACCCGCTGCATGGAGCGCGTGCCGCTCTCCAACGCAGCACGCGCCGCCTCCACCCGCAGACGCTCCACCGCCTTCGCCGGCGGCATGCCCACTTCGGCCAGGAACAGACGCGAGAAATGGCGAGGGCTCAAGCAACAGAAAGCGGCCATCGACTCCACATCCCATGCCGCTTCCAGATTGCGCCGCACTTGGTCGAGCAGCCGCGCGAAACGGCCATTCGGAGCCTGCATTTCCAGCAAGGAGGAAAACTGCGATTGCCCACCCGGCCTGCGGTAATACATTACCAGACGCTGCGCGCAGCGCCGCGCGATGTCATCGCCCAGATCGTCCGCCACCAAGGCCAACGCCATGTCGATGCCGGCGCTGACGCCGGCCGCTGTCCATACCGCGCCCTGGCGGATGAAAATGCGGTCGACATCCAGCGACACCTGCGGATAGCGACGCGCGAAGTCCGCGCCATGCGCCCAATGCGTAGTGGCGCTCAGGCCATCCAGCAAGCCAGCCTCCGCCAGCAGAAATGCGCCGGTGCACACGCTGACCACCCGCCGCGACCGCTCGGCGCAGCGCCGGATGAATGTCCGCGTCTCCTCGCACCCGAGAATGGCAGGCACGCCCTCCCCTCCCGCCGCCAGCAGCGTGTCCGGCGGCGCCATCGCCCCCCAGGCGTCGCTATCCATCGCCATCCCGGACGAGCTGCGCGCCAAACCGCCGCGCAACGATACCGCCCGCAAGCGGTAGGCGCCAGGACGATAGCGCAGCGCGCTCTCGAAGACGGAGATCGGCCCCGCCGCGTCCAACAGCTGAAACCCATCGAACAGCAGAATGGCAATATCGCGTGTCATGGCATGAAAAGATGGAATACTGTCATTTACGACAAAGCATAGCCAAATGATGATGAAAAGGTCAATCCGCGCCGGGAGGCCATATGCACCAACCCTATCTCATCGTTTTCGCGCTGTATCCGGGCGTCACCCAGCTGGACTTCACCGGCCCGCTGGAATTTCTGAGCAAGCTGCCCCGCGCCCGTTGCCTGCTGGCTTCCCGACACGGCGAAGCCATCCGCGCCGATGGCGGCGTCGTCTTCTCCGATATTGCCCGCTTGTCCAATATCGAACATTGCGATCTGCTGCTGGTGCCCGGCGGGCTGGGCACCGTGGAGGCAATGGAGGACCGGGCATTCCTGGACGAACTGCGGCGTCTGGCCGCCGGCGCGGATTACATCAGCTCAGTCTGCACCGGCTCGCTGCTGCTGGGCGCGGCCGGCTTGCTGAGAGGCCGCCGCGCCGCCTGCCACTGGGCCTGGCTGGACAGCCTGGCCGCCTTCGGCGCCCAGCCCTGTTCCGATCGGATCGTCATGGACGGCAAGCTGATCAGCGGCGGCGGGGTCACCGCCGGCATCGACATGGCGCTGGCCTTGATGGCCAAGATAGCCGGTCGTCGGTTCGCGCAGACCGTGCAATTGGCTCTGGAGTACGCGCCGGCTCCGCCGTTCGCTTCCGGCCGGCCGGAACTGGCCAGCCCGGAAGTGCTGGCGGCGGCGAGGCAAAGAATGGACCAGATGCGCGACCGGCGGGAAGCGGCGGTCGTGCGCGCGGCCGCCGCGATGTTGTGAACGGACAAAACTGTCCAAGCGGCTGAACGCCCTCCCCCTCCATAACGGCTAAACCTAGAACAGGACTGCATGATAGCCGCCGGAGCGCCCTCGCTCCGGCAGCCGGGGAGCCAAGCCATGAGCCTTTACGCCGAACTGGTCAGAAACGCCGCGGATCGTTACCGCGCCCAATTGGACGCCCTCTACGTCCGCCAACCGCTTATCCATCGCGCCGACCAGATCGTCACCCTGCTGACCAAGGCTGGCCTTCACGCGCGCGCCCACGCCGACGAGCATTTCATCCCCTACATCACGTTGCGGCTGAGCGAAGAACTGCAGCCGCTGCAATCCACGGTGCTCGCCTATGTCTGCAATGTGCTGGAATGCCGGCTGAGAGATGATCCGGAGCCGGCCGCCACCGACCGCTACCAAATACTGCCCACCGACAATGGCGAGGAATTGCCCAGCATGCTGCTGCTGGTCGAGCCGGCCTGAAGCCGGTCAAGGCTGGGCGGAGGAGGCCAGCGCCGGATCCAGCTGCGACAGTATCCGGTACGCCGCCCTCACCCGCTCGGCGATGGGATAGTTTCGATTGGCCAGCATCACGATGCCCAGTTTGCGCGCCGGCACGAACAAAACGTAGGCGCCGAAACCGCCGGTGGAGCCGGTCTTGTTCCACAACATCTCGCCCTCTCCCGCCTTGGGCGGATTCAGCCACGACACGCGCTGCGGCTGAAACGCCATTTCATTGGAATTGCCGGCCAACAAGCCGTCCAGGCTGATGGGATAGCGATAGCCCTCCCAGCCCAGGCCCTGGAGCATATTGCCCACTTGGTAGTACGCGGTCTGGCTCGCCGCGATCGCGCGGCTCAGCTGCGGATCGGCCGCGCCGGAAAGATTGGCCTGCAGGTAGCGCGACATGTCCGCCGCGCTGGACTTGACGCCGTAAGCCTCGGCGTCGAGCGCGCCCGGCGACACCCGCACCGGCTTGCCCGCCTTGGAATAGCCCCAGGCGTATCGCGGCTGCGCGGCCGCCGGCACGTGAAGATAGGTGCTGGCCAAACCCAGCTTGGACAAAACCGTCCCCTCCATCGCCCGCTCGAACGGCTGGCCTAGGGCGCGCGCAGCCAGATGGCCGAACAAGCCTATGCTGGGATTGGAATACTGTCGGCGCTCTCCCGGCGCGAAGCCCGGTCGCCAGTCACGGTAATACGCCCACATGTCCCTGTAGCCGCTCACCGCGTCCGGAAACTGCAGCGGCAGGCCGCCGGCGCTGTAAGTGGCCAATTGCAGCATAGACACGCGATCGAACACGCTTCCTTTGAGCTCTGGCTGATGGCGGCTGGCCGAGTCCGTCAGCGCCAGCTTCCCCTGGGCCAGCGCATAGCCGCCCAGGATGCCGGTAAAGGTCTTGCTGATCGACCCCAGCTCGAACACGGTGTCACGGGTTACCGGCTGGCCGCTCTCCCTGGAGGCCACGCCGTAATTGAAATAATGGGTCTGGCCGCCGGCCAGCACCGCCACAGCCATGCCGGGGATGTCGTTTGCCCGCATCAAGGGCGGAATCGTCGCCGCCACCGCGCGGTCAAGCTCGGTTTGGCTGGCCGCCGCGGCGGGAGTGGAAAAGAGGGCAAGGCAACCGAACAGGCCGGCGCCGAGGCTGAATATGCGGGAATAGGTCATCACGAACTCCTGAGCGAAGGCGCGACGCCGGTCTTTCGCCGGGCGCGCGTCAATCAATGGAAAGCCCCGTCAAATTACAAACCCTCGCTCCCGCCGTAAACCGCGCCACACGTAACTGGCGTAACCGGAAACCCGCGCTCAGGCGCCGCCGCCCTCGCCCTCGTCGATGTCCGCGCCACGGTATTTAAGCAGCAAGGCGTCCAATATCGCCGACGACTCCGCATCCGGCTCGCCGTCGAAGCGGGACTGGCGGAAATGCATCTGGAAAGCGGCGATGGCATCCCGGGTCTTGCCATCCCAATTGCCGGTCAGCGGCGCGTCGTAACCATAAGCAGACAAGCGCCGCTGCCAGCTGACGGGATCCGCGGCGCGCGGCTGCGCCGCCAGCAGCCTGCGCACATCGTCGCCGTCCGGCCAGGCGCCGACTCCAAACTCCCGGTAGAGGCGCTCCCAGGGGAAGCGGGGACCAGGGTCGGCCTTGCGCCCCGGCGCGATGTCGGCATGGCCGACGACATTGTCCGGCGCGATGCCATGGCGCTCGACGATGTCGGCCGCCAGCCAGCCGGCCAGCCGGATTTGCGCGTCGTCGAAATCCCGCCACTGCCGCCTTGTCAGCGGCCAATCATCCTGCTCCGGCGAGGGATAGCCCCGGTTGACGATCTCGATGCCTATCGAGTTGTCGTTCAGATAGCGCTCGCCGCGCCAATGGCTGACTCCGGCATGCCAAGCGCGCCGCTCCTCGGTCACCAGCCTCAGCGCCGAAGGATCCCTTGCCAGCGTCCCGGCGTCTGGAATCAGATAATGCGCGCTGGTCCGGTAGCGAGGCTCGGTCAGCAGCTTGAGCGAGGTCTCGAAATCCTCGGCGGTGTAATGGAACACCAGCACCCTAACCCGCGAGTCCTGATTCGCCGATTCGCGCGTCGCGTCTATCCGCAGGGTTGCCGCCTCATTCGACGCCGCGCCCGCCGGCAGCCATCCGCTCATCGCGGCCAGCCCCGCCCCGCGAAGAAATTGTCTTCTATCCGCCATATCCTCTCGCTTTCCCACCGCCGGGCGAGCCCATCCGCCTCAGGCGGCGCCTGCCTGTGTCTTGGAGCCGCCGCCGCCGGGAAAGTGCGGTAGCCGTCGATTCACCGTGGATCAAATCATGGAACGAATAAAGAAAAACCCCGTAAATCCAAAGATTTACGGGGTTTTGTCTGGAGGCGGGGGTCGGAATCGAACCGGCGTAGACGGATTTGCAATCCGCTGCATAACCACTTTGCTACCCCGCCGTTAACCGGCGTTTCGACCAGATCATATCTGATCTACATGAATTTTGGAGCGGGAAACGAGGCTCGAACTCGCGACCTCAACCTTGGCAAGGTTGCGCTCTACCAACTGAGCTATTCCCGCGTCGACACAGTGTTTCAAGTTTGATTCTGGAGCGGGAAACGAGGCTCGAACTCGCGACCTCAACCTTGGCAAGGTTGCGCTCTACCAACTGAGCTATTCCCGCATTGCAGATTTTCAAACTTTTTTGGAGCGGGAAACGAGGCTCGAACTCGCGACCTCAACCTTGGCAAGGTTGCGCTCTACCAACTGAGCTATTCCCGCATCACAAATTTTCCAAGCTACTGGAGCGGGAAACGAGGCTCGAACTCGCGACCTCAACCTTGGCAAGGTTGCGCTCTACCAACTGAGCTATTCCCGCATCGCAAATTGTTTCAGGCTACTGGAGCGGGAAACGAGGCTCGAACTCGCGACCTCAACCTTGGCAAGGTTGCGCTCTACCAACTGAGCTATTCCCGCGCTGCGTAACTTGCTACAACGCTGCTTGTTTCTCGCTGCTGCCGTGTCAGCGGCGGCGAGAGACTGCGAATTATAGAGATTTGATCCGCCCTGTCAACACTTCAAACATCTATTTTTTTACCCGCGAACTCCTTGGCCGCCATCTGCAGATAATAAACCATTGACCACAAAGTCAATATGACAGCAACGTACATCGAAAAATTTCCCAAGCGATGCGCATCCAGCCCCGGGAAAAGCGGTCCATCGTACAGCAGCAGCGTGATCGCCAGCATCTGCGCCGCCGTTTTCAGCTTACCAACATAGGCGACCGCCACGCTGCTGCGGCTGCCCATGCCGGCCATCCACTCCCGCAACGCCGAAATGGTGATCTCGCGGCCGATGATGATCATCGCCATCCAGCCTTCGGTGCGGCCCATTTGCACCAGCAGGATCAGCGCGGCGGCGACGATCAGCTTGTCCGCCACCGGGTCGAGAAAGGCGCCGAAGGCCGAGGTTTGTCCCAGCTTGCGCGCCAGGAATCCGTCCAGCCAGTCGGTGGCAGCCGCCAACGCGAAAATGCCGGCCCCCACGGCATTGCGGCTATGCAGCAGCAAGATGGAATCCGGCAGGAAAAACACCGCCACGCAGATCGGGATCAGGGCGACCCTGAGCCAGGTCAGTAATATCGGCAAATTGAAGGGCATCGGTCTTGGTCTTGTCGCTTTCAGGCTCGTCTACCACGCCGCCGCCGCCCCGAGCCTGGATCAGGGGCGGCGACCGCTTGCCATCATTTAATGCAAAGCATTGTAAATCTTTTCCGCCAGCGTGCGGCTGATGCCGCCCACCTGCGCCAGATCATCGACGCTGGCCGCCGCCACGCCGCGCAGGCCGCCGAAGCGGGTCAACAACTGCTGGCGGCGCTTGGCGCCGATGCCGGGGATGTCCTCCAGCGTCGACGAGGTCCTCGCCTTGGCCCGCCGCGCGCGGTGTCCGGTGATGGCGAAGCGGTGGGCCTCGTCGCGCACCGTCTGTATCAGATGCAGCGCCGGATGATCCTGGCGCAATTGTAGCGTCTTTTCCAGGTAAGGCAGGATCAGCGTTTCCAGGCCGGGCTTTCGCTCCTCGCCCTTGGCGATGCCGACGATGGGCAGACTCAGCCCCAATTCGCCCATCACTTCCAGCGCCACGCCCACCTGGCCCTTGCCGCCGTCGATGAACACCGCGTCCGGCAGCTTGCCCTCGCCCTCCGCCAGTTTTCCGTAGCGGCGGGTCAGCACCTCGCGCATGGCGGCGTAATCGTCGCCGGGCGCGGCGGTGGTGATATTGAAGCGGCGATACTCGGCGGGCTGCATCGCGCCCTTGTCGTACACCACGCAGGACGCCACCGTGGCCTCGCCCATGGTGTGGCTGATGTCGAAGCATTCGAAACGGCCTGCGTCCTCCAGTTCCAGCGCCTCGTTCAGCTGCGCCAGCCGCTGGTTCTGCGTGGCCTTGCTGCCCAGCCTTTGCAGAATGGCCAGTTCGGCGTTTTTCTCCGCCATCTCCAGCCAGACCCGGCGCTCACCTATCGGATTGCCCACGATGTACACCTTGCGTCCGGCCCGCTCCTGCAAAAACTGTCGCAGCGCCTCGTCCAGCTCTCCGTTGACCACCAGCGCCGTCGGCACCCCGGCATGCTGGTAATGCTGGGCGACGAAGGCCTCCAGGATTTCCTGGGCGGAATCGGCCTCGCCGCCCACAGGAAAGTGGCTCTTGTCCCCCAGGTGGCGTCCGCCGCGCACCATCACCAGATTGACGCAAGGCATGCCGTCGCGGATGGCCGCCGCCACCACGTCGCAATCCTGCTGGCTCTGGTTGCTGGCGACGAACTGCTTCTCCTGCACCCGCGCCAAGGCCTGGATCTGGTCGCGCAGCTCCGCCGCCTGTTCGAACGCCATCGCCTCGGCCGCCGCCGCCATCCGCCGCGTCAGTTCGTCTATCAGCTCGCTCTGCCGGCCATTGAGAAAGGCCACCGCGCTGGCCACGTCGGCCGCGTATTCCTCCCTACTGACATGTTCCACGCAGGGACCGGAGCAGCGTTTGATCTGGTACAGCAGACAGGGCCGGGAACGGTTGGCGAACACCGCGTCCTCGCAAGTGCGCAGCCGAAATACTTTTTGCAAAATCTGCATGCTCTCGCGCACGGCGTAGCCGTTTGGATACGGCCCGAAATACTGGTTGGGCTTTTTCGGCTCGCCGCGGTAATAAGCCATCTGCGGGAAATCGTGGCCGCTGAACATCAGATACGGGTAGGACTTGTCGTCGCGAAACAGAATGTTGTAACGCGGCGAGAGCGCCTTGATCAGATTGTTTTCCAGGATCAGCGCCTCGGCCTCGGAACGCGTGACCGTGGTTTCGATGTCGGCGATCTGCCTCACCATCAGCCGGATGCGCGGGCTTTGATCGTTCTTCTGGAAATAGGAGCTGACGCGGCGCTTCAGATCTATCGCCTTGCCCACGTACAACACCTTGCCGTCCTTATCCAGCATCCGGTAGACCCCGGGCAGCGACGGCAGGTTCTGCAATACGTTCTGGTAATCGAATTCGTTTTTGGACACTTATTTATTGCACCAAGTCTGCACGTCTTTCTGGGCCTGACGGATCATCTCGCCGCGCTGGGCGTCGGTGGCCAGCGCGGTGGAGCCCGGCAGGCGGATGCGGCCGTTCAGCTGCAGCGTGGCCAGATTGGTCTGGGCCGCCTTGCAATTCTGTTCCTTGATCTTGGCGTTGGCCGCGGCGATGGCGGCGTTGTCGGAAGCCACCGCCTTGTTGTCGGCCTTTTTCTCCGCCTTCTTTTCGGCCTGCGGCGCGGAGGCCGTCCGCGCGGCCTGCGGCGCTCTCACATTCATCCGTTGCGCGTTGACGCGCGGCGGCGGCTGGTCGGAATACACTTTGTTGCCGTTGGCGTCGGTCCAGGAGTAAACCTCGGCGCCGGCCAGAGACGGCGCCAGCAAGATCATGCCGAACGCCCATGCTAGGTAAGGCTTCATGTCTGCATTCCAGGCCTGTTGTCGCGGTATTCTCGATTGTAAGGCCTGCCATCCCGCCGCGCAAAACGCCCCATCGCGTTGTTTTTGCAGGGCAGTCAGCAATCCGGTATAATGCGGCTTTGCCGCCTAAGGAAATGCGATGCGCATCATCGAGAAAGCCTACACCTTCGACGACGTCCTCCTCGTCCCGGCCCATTCTGAAGTTTTGCCGCGCGATGTAGCGCTCAGCACCAAACTCACCCGCAACATCACGCTGAACCTGCCGCTGGTTTCCGCCGCCATGGACACCGTGACCGAAGCCCGTCTCGCCATCGCCATGGCGCAGGAAGGCGGCATCGGCATCGTCCATAAAAACATGGGCGTGGAAAAACAGGCCGCCGAAGTTTCCAAGGTCAAACGCCATGAAAGCGGCGTGGTGAAAGATCCGATCACCATCGCGCCGGACATGCTGGTGCGCGACCTGGTGCTGCTGACCCGCCAGTACAAGATTTCCGGCCTGCCGGTGATCGAAGCCGGCAAGGTGGTGGGCATCGTCACCAACCGCGACCTGCGCTTCGAAACCCGTCTGGACCAGACCGTCGGCTCCATCATGACCCCGCGCGAGCGCCTGATCACCGTCAAGGAAGGCGCCAGCATCGACGAGGCCCGCGAGCTGATGCACACCCACCGCCTGGAGCGCGTGCTGGTGATCAACGACGCCTGGGAGCTGAAGGGCCTGATCACGGTCAAGGACATCATCAAGACCAGCGAGCACCCGAACGCCAACAAGGATAGCCAGGGCCGCCTGCGCGTGGGTGCGGCGGTAGGCACCGGCGCCGACACCGAAGAGCGCGTCAAGGCGCTGGTCGCCGCCGGCGTGGACGTGATCGTGGTCGACACCGCCCACGGCCACAGCCAGGGCGTGCTGGAGCGCGTGCGCTGGGTGAAGCAGAACTTCCCGCAAGTCGATGTGATCGGCGGCAACATCGCCACCGCCCAGGCCGCGCAGGACCTGGTCAAGGCCGGCGCCGACGGCGTCAAGGTCGGCATCGGCCCCGGCTCCATCTGCACCACCCGCATCGTAGCCGGCGTGGGCGTGCCGCAACTGACCGCCATCCACAACGTGTCCGAGGCGCTGAAGGGCACCGGCGTGCCGATGATCGCAGACGGCGGCATCCGCTTCTCCGGCGACATCGCCAAGGCGCTGGCCGCCGGCGGCAACGCGGTGATGCTGGGCGGCATGTTCGCCGGCACCGAAGAAGCTCCGGGCGAAGTGGAGCTGTTCCAAGGCCGCTCTTACAAGTCCTACCGCGGCATGGGCTCGCTGGGCGCGATGAGCCAGGGCTCGGCCGACCGCTACTTCCAGGACAGCTCCAACGCCGCCGACAAGTTTGTGCCGGAAGGCATCGAAGGCCGCGTGCCGTACAAGGGCCCGATCGGCCAGGTGATCCACCAGCTGGTGGGCGGCCTGCGTTCGTCGATGGGTTACCTGGGTTGCCCAACCATCGCCGAGCTGCACGAAAAGGCGCAGTTCGTCGAAATCACCTCGGCCGGCATCCGCGAATCCCACGTCCACGACGTGCAGATCACCAAGGAAGCGCCGAACTACCACGTGGAGCGCTAAGCCCCCGCGCTGGAAAAACAAAAGCCCGCGTCGCATGGCGCGGGCTTTTTTGCGTCCGCCACTCAGGCCAGCGACAACATCAGCCGGGTGCGCAAAGCCGTGGGCGGGTTGTCGTAAGGCGAATTCAAATACTCTTCCACGCACGGCACGCCGCCGGGCGCGCGCCCGCTGCCGGGCAGCCAGTGCCGGTACAGCCAGGACCAAGTAGTGGACAGCTCCGCGTACGGTCCCAGATGCGTCACGCAAGCGTACTCACCGGCGGGAATCTCCCCCCACTCGAACCCATCCGGCAGCGGCCGCTCCTGCCAGGCATCCGGCACCGTCACGCAGGCGATGGAGCGCAGCTTGGCCTCCTCCGTCTGTTCCGGATCATCCAGATACATCCCGAATATGCGGCCCGGCTCGTCGCCGACCGCGCAACCCGGACTGATGGCCTGCAAAGCGCCGAAGGCCTGGCCGATCTCCATATAACTGCCGACATGGCGGCGCATCAGCACCCTCAGCCCCTTATCCTGCTTGAGCAATGTCACTTCATGCATCACGGTCTCCCAGTCTTGCCTAGAAATGAACGCTCTACGCTGGCGATAGCGGCCCGGACTCTCGCCGTAAGCCCTGGCGAAGGCCCGGACGAAGGCCGCGGTGCCGCCGTAGCCGGCGCGCGCCGCCACCCTAGACAAAGGCAGCGAGCCATCGGCCAACTGCTTGGCCGCGCGATGCAGCAACAGCCGCTGCCGAGTCTCCCCCACCGTTTCGGCCATCAGGCCGCGATACACGCGGTGAAAGTGAAAGGGCGACAGGCAAGCTTCCTCCGCCAGCCTCTCCAGCGGAACCGGCCCATCCAGATGGCGCCACAGGTAGTCCAGCGCCCGCAGCATCCGCCACAAATACGGCGAATCCGGGCCGCCGTTGCGATAGAGCGTTCTCATGAAGTGAGCTTATCTCGCGTCGATTGATTCGTTTTGCTGAGTTGGCTGTTGCAACAGCAGCCATTGCATCCGCTGGCACAACTCCACCACGTAGTCCCACACCACGCGGTAGCGCAGCGTGCGACGGATGTTGCTGCGCGCGCTGATCCAGTAAGAGCGGACGATGCGCAGCTCCGGCAGCAGTTGCCGCAGCCTGGGCTCGTCGCAAGTCATGTAGTAAGGCAGCACCGCGATGCCGCCGTCTGCCAAGGCAGCCTCCCGCTGCGCCACCACGCTGGTGCTGCGCAGGGGCATGCGGGGGTTGCGGCACAGGCCGTGGTGGTACATCAGTTCGCGGGTGAACAGCAGGTCGTCGACATAGGCGAGTATCGCGTGGCCGTTCAAATCCTCGCGCTCCCGTATCGGAGGATGGGCCGCCAGATAGGCCGGCGTCGCGTACAGGCCCAGCCGATAGTCGGTGAGCTTGCGCGTCACCACCAGATTGGCCTGCGGCCGCTCCAGCGAGATGGCGATGTCCACCTCGCGGCTGATGATGCTGACGAAGCGCGGCACCGCCACCAGATCTATTTCCAATCCCGGGTACTTCGCCATCAGCGCCGGCATGTGCCGCGCCAGGAACAGGCCCCCCAGGCCTTCCGGCGCGCCCAACCGCACCACGCCGCTGACTTCGGCATGGTCCTGCCCGCCGCAGTCCAGCATCTGCGAAGCAGTATTCTCCAGCGCCTCGGCCAACGGCAGCAGCTCTCGCCCGGCGGCAGTCAGCGCGTAGCCGTCGGTCTGTTGGATGAATAGCGGCCGCCCCAACACCCGCTCCAGCCCGGCGATGTGGCGCGCGACGGTCGCGTGGGTCGTGCCCAATTGCCGGGCCGCGCCCAGCAGCTTGCCCGTCCGCTGCAGGGCCAGGAAAAAACGGACATCGTTCCAATCGAACATGCTTCCCCTCGCTATCGCGCTTGTGCGTTTGCACACGAAAATGACAACCGACTCGCCGCCCGTTGTTCAAAAATTAACATACGTTGTTTCCGCTTGGCCATTCTCAGACTAATGCAATTCTGCTTACATGACGCCAATGACAAATATATAAGCGAGCGCCGCGCATGCTCAGCGCAGAATTCGACTACATCATCATCGGCGCCGGCAGCGCCGGCTGCCTGCTGGCCAACCGGCTGTCCGCCGATCCCGCCAAGCGCGTGCTGCTGCTGGAAGCCGGCGGCAAGGACGACTATCCCTGGATACACATTCCCGTCGGCTACCTGTTCTGCATCGGCAATCCTCGCACCGACTGGTGCTACCGCACCGCGGCCGAGGATGGGCTGCATGGCCGCTCCCTGGCCTACCCGCGCGGCAAGGTGCTGGGCGGCTCGTCCTCGATCAACGGCATGATCTACATGCGCGGCCAGGCCGCCGACTACGACCATTGGGCCGCGCAGGGGAACAAGGGCTGGAGCTGGAGCGAAGTGCTGCCCCACTTTATGGAGATGGAAGATCATTTTGATCCCGAGCGGCCGCTGCACGGCCATGGCGGGGAATGGCGGGTGGAGAAGCAGCGGGTGTCTTGGGAAATACTGGACGCCTTCCGCGACGCCGCCGCCGAGCAGGGCATCGCCCCGGTGGCCGATTTCAACGGCGGCGACAACGCCGGCTGCGGCTATTTCGAGGTCAACCAGAAAAGCGGCTGGCGCTGGAGCAGCGCCAGCGCCTTCCTGCGTCCCGCTCGCGATCGCCGCAACCTGACGGTGCTGACGGGAGCGGAAGCGGAACGGCTGATGCTGGAAAATGGACGCGCCGCCGCGGTTTCCTTCATCCGCCAGGGCTGCCGGCAGCAGGCGCGCTGCCGCGGCGAGATCATCCTGGCCGCCGGCGCCATCGGCTCGCCGCTGCTGCTGCAGCGCAGCGGCATCGGTCCGGCGCCGTTGCTGGCGAGCCGCGGCATCGCGCCGCAGCGCGACCTCCCCGGCGTGGGCGCCAATCTGCAAGACCATCTGCAATTGCGGCTGGTGTTCAAAATACAGGGCGCGGCCACGCTGAACCAGCGCGCCGCCAGCTGGAGCGGCAAGCTGGCGATGGCCTGGGAATATCTATGGACGCGCAGCGGCCCGCTGGCG
This sequence comes from Chromobacterium phragmitis, assembly GCF_003325475.1. NCBI lineage: Bacteria > Pseudomonadati > Pseudomonadota > Betaproteobacteria > Neisseriales > Chromobacteriaceae > Chromobacterium > Chromobacterium phragmitis. The sequence goes on along the minus strand of NZ_CP029495.1, from coordinate 2,931,480 downwards.
ATGGCGCCCAGCCAGCTAGGCGCCTTCGCCCGCAGCGAGCCAAACGCCGCCACGCCCGATCTGGAATATCATGTGCAGCCCTTGTCGCTGGAGCGCTTCGGCGAACCGCTGCATCCCTTTCCCGCCTTCACCGCCTCCGTCTGCCAATTGCGGCCGCAAAGCCGAGGCCATGTCGCCATCGGCGGCCCCAGCCTCGCCTCGCCGCCCATCATCCAGCCCCATTACCTGAGCCATGCCGAAGACCGCCGCGCGGCCGCCGCCGCCATCCGGCTGACCCGGCGCATCGCCGCGTCTCCGGCGCTATCGCGCTACCAGCCCGAGGAGCATCTTCCGGGCCCTCAGCTTCAGAGCGAAGAGGAGCTGGTCGAGGCGGCGGGCCGGATCGGCACCACCATCTTCCATCCGGTCGGCACTTGCAAGATGGGAACGGACGGCATGGCCGTGGTCGACGACAGGCTGCGCGTGCGCGGCGTGGCCGGCCTGCGCGTGGCCGACGCTTCCATCATGCCGACCATCACTTCCGGCAACACCAACAGCCCGACGCTGATGATCGCCGCCAAGGCGGCGCTGATGATCGCTCGGGACAACGACACCCCGGCGCCGATCCGGACGCCGGCCACACCCGCAAAGGAGATTTCGACATGAGCAACAGCATGGCATCGACGGCCTCCGCCGTCGGCATCAGCCGCGCCGAACGCAAGGTAATCCTGGCCTCATCGCTGGGCACGATATTCGAATGGTATGACTTCTTCCTCTATGGCGCGCTGGCCGCCATCATTGGCAAGCAGTTCTTCACCGGCGTCAACGACACCACCGCCTTCATCTTCGCGCTGATGACCTTTGCCGCCGGCTTCGTGGTGCGGCCGTTCGGAGCGCTGGTGTTCGGCCGGCTGGGCGACATGATAGGCCGCAAATACACCTTCCTCGCCACCATCGTCATCATGGGCTTGTCCACCTTCCTGGTCGGCGTGCTGCCCGGCTACGCGACGCTGGGCATCGCCGCGCCCATCGCGCTGGTATCCTTGCGCATGCTGCAGGGCCTGGCCATCGGCGGCGAATACGGCGGCGCGGCCATTTACGTGGCCGAACACGCGCCGGACCACAAGCGCGGCGGCTACACCAGCTGGATCCAGGTGACCGCCGGCGTCGGCCTGCTGCTGTCGCTGCTGGTGATTCTGGCCTGCCGCAAGCTCACCGGCGACGCCTTCAACGAATGGGGCTGGCGCCTTCCGTTCCTGATTTCCATCGTGCTGCTGGCCATCTCCACCTGGATACGGCTATCGATGGAGGAGTCGCCCGCCTTCCTGAAGATGAAGGAAGAAGGCAAGCACTCCAAGGCCCCGATCAGCGAGGCTTTCGGCAACTGGCGCAACCTCAAGGTGGTGCTGATCGCGCTGTTCGGCTTCAACGGCGGCCAGGCCGTCACCTTCTACTGCGCGCAGTTCTACTCGCTGTTCTTCCTGACCCAGATTCTCAAAGTGGACCCGCAAACCGCCAACCTGATGCTGATCGCGTCGCTGATCCTCACCACGCCGCTGTTCATGTACTTCGGCCATCTGTCGGACCGCGTCGGCCGCAAGCCGGTGCTGATCGTCGGCCTGGCCCTGGCCCTGGCGCTGACCTTCCCCGCCTTCCGCTGGATGACCGCCTACGCCAACCCGGATGTCGCCGACGCCCAGGTCCGCGCGCCGGTCACCGTGGTGTCCGATCCTTCCGTCTGCCATTTCCAGTTCGACCCGATAGGCAAAGCCAAGCTGAATTCCCCATGCGACCAGGCCAAGGCGTTGCTGGCCAAGGACGGCGTGCCCTATCAACAAAAAGCGGCGGCGGTCGGCGTGACCGAGGTCCACATCGGCGATGCCGTGCTGACCAGCTTCGACAAGAAAACGCTGCAGGACGCGCTGAAGGCGGCCGGCTATCCCGACAAGGCCGATCCCGACAAGATCAACCACGCGATGGTGATCCTGATACTGGTGATGCTGTCCACGATCGCCGCGCTGACCTACGGCCCTCTGGCCGCAATGATGGTGGAACTGTTCCCCACCCGCATCCGCTACACCTCGATGTCGCTGCCCTACCACTTGGGCAATGGCTGGATAGGCGGCCTGATGCCCACCGTCGCCTTCTCGCTGGTGGTCTATACCGGGGATATCCTGTACGGCCTGTGGTACCCGATCGTGGTCTACGCCGTCAGCCTGATCGTCAGCCTGCTGTTCCTGAAAGAAACCTTCCGCAATGACATCCACCAGCACTAAGCGCCGGTAGATTCCAAGCGCCGCGCCGTCTCGCGGCTAACCGGACGCGGCTCTCCTCGCCGCGTCCGGCGCAGACGCTGGCGGGATCGCCTGCGGTTCCTGGCATTGCCAGCCAAAGACAGCGCAGCCATCAGTCCGTTCGCGCCGCGAAATGGCCCTGCGCCGCGGCCCCCGCACTCCCCGCCGCGTCTTCTTGCCGCCGCCATTCCTTGCAGGCCTGCGTCAGCGCAGCCTTGGCGCATAAGCTTCGCCAAGCGGGCTCCCCCCAACGCTAACGCGGCATCCGCGGGACAGCGCCGCTAAGCGGAAACGCGTATCCAATCCTCTCTGCCACAGTCTTCCGCATGTGCCATAACTCGATTACAGGCTGCCTTCGCAACAAGTAAAGCCCAGCATCCCCGGAGAGGCCGCCACCATGAAACCACAGATAATTATTAAATATGCAGCCATTAGCAACAAACAATTACAAATAACATCAATGAATATGTAAATAAATATGTAAAATAATGCTTTCAATTTAAAGTTTTCTTGTACTAGAATAGATTCACAACATTAATCAACAAAAAAAGCCTAGTTGATTAACTGTTTAATTTAAACTGGAACAAGAAAGGAAGGCCAACCATGAAACAACTGCATGCGCTGACTCTCGCAGCCTTGATTTCGGCCTTCTCCGCCGCCGCGTCCGCCCAGGGCGGCGAAGTCTTCTTCTACGGAGCCATCGTAGAAGGCGGCTGCAGCGCGCAAACCCATGCACTGAGCCAGCAAGAAAGCGCCAAGTCCGCTCTCGAGCTGAACGAGTGCGCCAGCCCCGCAGCCCTGACGCTGAGTGATCAACAAGCCGCGCTCAGCGTGCACAAGGGACAGAACAGCTATACCAGCCGCCAGTTGCTTCGCGGCGCGACCGCTCATGCCGGCGCGGTCAACCTCACAGTCGCCTACTTCTGACCTCTTCCCGCTAGTCAATCGCTCCCGATAAAGCAACCCGGGCAACGCAAGTTGCCCGGGTTTTCTGTTTCTATGTTGTTTTTCTACAAATAGGTCAAATCTGTTAATAAATACATGATTTGAAAGGAAATTCACACAGTTAACCAATCATTTACTTAAAACTACGATCAGGCGAACTGCCGGCTTTTTTTTAAACAAAATATTTAATATGTAACAAATTTCACTATGCAATCGTCTCTATTGGTAACATTCGCTTGCCATCAAATCTGACGAACAGAGCCGATGGCTACGCTGCAATGCTGTCATCCGAATCCAAACGGCAGCCGCGCGGCCCGAATCGACCCTTTCTTTACGGAGTAGTTAAGTCATGAAAAAGCTCGTTTTTGCCGGTTCCCTGATGGCTGTTGCCGCCTCTTCCGTCTTCGCCGCCGCCGGCACCCTGGACGTGAACGGTGAAATCGTGACCGCGGCTTGCGGCGTGGATCCGCAAAGCTCCAACCTGGTCGTGAACCTGGGCAAGGTGCCGACTCACGTGTTCAAGAAGGGCGGCGACCGTTCCGCCTCCCAAAACTTCGACATCAAGCTGACCGAGTGCGACACCAGCACCCTGAAGACCGTCGCCGTCCGCTTCGCCGGCGCCGCCGCTCCGGGCAACAGCCAACTGATGGCTACCACCGGCTCCGCCTCCGGCGTAGGCGTTCGTCTGCAGAACTCCACCGGCGAACTGCTGCAACTGGGTCAATACGGCAGCCCGGTCAACCTGGTTGACGGCACCAACACCCTGCGCTTCACCGCCGCTTACGAAGCCCTGGGCGCCGCCAGCGCCGCCGCTACCGTTACCCCGGGTACCGCCAACGGCCACGCTGAGTTCGACCTGAATTACAACTAATTCGCGAACGCTTTAAACGGAATGCATCTCCATTCCGGCCTCAGCTTCCTTGTGCCCCAATGATCCACACGGATCAGGTTTGTCCGCTGTCAGCGATGAGTAGTCTGCAAACCAGGGCACGGGGTTAGCCCCTCCCTCATCAGTCCAATGGCCATGCCGCCGTTGTCTGCGGCAGGGTGAGCCGTTGTCAGCAGAAACGATCCGGAGATGCGCAAGCCCCCGCCGCTGGCGTGGGGATGGAAATGGCTTCGGGCGATTGCACGCTCACTCGACACTGGGATACCCGCAGGCATGAACAGACAACGCACCTACATCGCCGCACTGGCCCTGGCGCTTGGCCCTGGTTTCGCGCATGCGGTCGAGTTCAACGACGCCTTCCTGCAACTGGGTCCCGACAACAGCGTCAACCTGGAACAATTCGAAAAGGCCGGCTACATCGTGCCCGGCCGCTATATCGTAGACATCTACCTGAATCAACGCTTCCTGCAGCAAATGGAGCTGGACTTCCGTCCAGACGGCCCCGAGCAGGAAGTACGCCCCTGCTTGCCGCCCGATCTGGTCCGCCAGCTTGGCCTGCGCGCGTCCATACTGTGGCCGCAGGACAGCCAATGCGTCGACCTGGCCGCTGTCAGCCAGGCCAAGGTCCGCTACTCCAAAAGCTCGGGCAAGCTGGACATCCAGATTCCGCAGGCCGAACTCGCCTTTCGCGATGAAGACTACGCGCCGCCGGAAACCTGGAACGACGGCATACCCGCCGCGATGCTGGATTACCGCTTGTTTTACCAGAAGACCGACAACGGCCTGGGCAGCAGCACCAGCAAGGTCACCAGCTACGGCGTGGCCGGCGCCAACCTCGGTCCTTGGCGCTTTCGCTCCAACTACCAGTACGACGACAGCATCCAGAACGGCAGCAAGCTGAGCTGGAACAGCACGCAGGTCTATCGCGACCTGCGCGGCCTGCAGGCGCGGCTGGCCTTGGGCGAGGTATTCAAGACCTCGGACATTTTCGACGCCTTCTCCATGCGCGGCGCCACGCTGTCCAGCGACGACCGGATGATCCCGCAAAGCCTGCGCGGCTACGCGCCGCAGATCAACGGCATCGCCAAGACCAACGCCAAGGTCACCGTGCGCAACCAGGGCCGCGTGCTGTACACCACCAATGTGCCGCCTGGCCCGTTCTCCATCCGCGACCTCGGCAGCACCGCGCAGGGCCAGCTGGAGGTCACCGTGGAAGAGGCCGACGGCAGCAAGCAAAGCTTCACCGTCAACACCTCCTCGGTGCCTTTCCTCACCCGCAGCGGCATGCTGCGCTACAAGGCCGGCATCGGCCAGGCGGACATGGCCAACTCATCCAAGCGGCCGAACATCGCCACCGCCGAGGCGTCCTACGGTCTGAGCGATACCCTGTCGGTGTACAGCGGCTTCATCGCCAGCGCAGACTACCGCTCGCTGGCGCTGGGCGTGGCCCAGGACATGGGCAGCTTCGGCGCGTTGTCCGCCGACGTCACCCAGGCGTCCGCCCACATGCTGGACGGCAAGGATTACAGCGGCAAATCCTATCGCCTCAACTACGCCAAGAAGCTGGAAAGCATCGACGCCGACCTGAGACTGTTCAATTACCGCTTCTCCGAACAGACCTACCGCTCGCTCAGCCAATACCTGAACAGCCAAAACGGCAGCTATGCCAACAACGACAAGCAGCGTCTGGGCCTGACCGCGAGCAAGGCCTTCGGCCGCACCACCATGTTCGTATCGGCGGAGCGCGCCACATATTGGAACAACACGCCCACCCAGCGCGTCGACCTGTCGCTGAACCGGGACATGGACCTGGGTCCGCTGCGCAACGTCAGCGTCAACCTGTCACTGCAATCGCTGCGCGACCAGAGCGGCAACAAGGTAGGCACCTCGCTGAGCTTCAGCGTGCCGCTGGAGAACAGCCGCCGCATCAACTACAACGTGCAGAACAGCGCCGGCAACACCAACCATCTGCTGAGCTATTCCGACAATAGCCGCCAGAATCACAGCTACAACGTCTCGGTCAGCGCCAATACTCAGGACGCCAAGCCTCAGCTGTCCGGAGACTACCACTACGCCGGATCGGCGCTGCTCGCCGACCTGTCCGCCAGCAAACAGCAAGGCGGTTACAGCAGCCTGTCGGCCGGCCTCGCCAGCTCGCTGCTGGTTCACGCCGGCGGCGTCAGCATGAGCACCGCCTCCACCGGCGAAACCCGCTTGCTGGTGGATACCGGCGGCGTCTCCGGCGTGCCCGTTTACGGCGCGCCCGCGGCCACCGACCGCAACGGCTACGCGGTGCTGACTGGCGTCAGCCCCTACCAAGGCCAGGATGTCCGCCTGGACGCCGACAACATGCCGGACACCGTGGAAGCCAGCGCGGCCGTGCGCCGCGTGGTGCTGACCGAGGGCGCGGTGGGCAAGAGCGAATTCCCGGTCAAGGTGGGCCGCAAGGCGCTGCTGCAAGTGCGCTTGCCGGATGGCAAGACGCCGCCTCTTGGCGCCACGGTCACCGACCTGACCACCAAGCACAGCATCGGCATGGTGGGCGACAATGGCCTGACCTTCGTCTCCGGCCTGAATGCTTCCGCCGCGATGGAGATATCCTGGGGCACGCAACGTTGCCGCCTGGCGCCGCTGCCGGCAGACTACGACCTGAGCCAGGGCGGCCGCGACGCCGTCTGCGCCCCGACGACCGAATGAACAAGGAATCGAACATGAACAAGCTGCAACGTGGCCTGGGACTGGCCGGCATGCTCGCCGCGCTGGCGCTGCCGATGGCCGCCAAGGCCAATATCCTGCTGGACCGCACTCGCGTCATCTACCTGGAACAGGACAAGAATGTCAGCATGGTGCTGACCAACAAAAACAGCGAACAGCCCTTCCTGGTGCAATCCTGGCTCAGCGACGGCGACGGCAAACGCCTGGCCTCGCCCTTCCTGGTATTGCCGCCGCTGCAACGGATAGAGGCAGCCGAAAAAGGCGTGGTGCGCCTGACCCGCATCCCGGACAACGCGCTGCCGCTGGACCGCGAATCGCTGTTTTACCTGAACATCCAGGAAATTCCGCCCAAGAGCGACAAGGAAAACGTGCTGCAACTGGCGATCAAGTCGCGCATCAAGGTGTTTTACCGTCCCAAGGACGCGCAACTGCCGCGCGGCGAAAATCCGGCCAAGCAGTTGCAGCCAGCCTTCGATGCCGCTTCTGGCAAACTGGTGCTGAAGAATCCCAGTCCCTACTACATCACGCTGACCGGCATCAGCCTGCCCGGCGACAAGTCGCCGCGCGACCTGAACGGCCAGATGGTGCCGCCCAAGGGCGAGGCGTCCATTCCGCTGAAGGCGCTGCCGGCATCGCTGAAGCTCAGCAACATCAACGACTACGGCGCGCAGGACACCTACACCTTCGCCTGCTCCGCCGGCGCCTGCCGTTACCAAGAAGACAAGCAGTAACCGTTTAAGCCTGACAGGGGAATGCCATGTTGACCGTCCGTATCGCCCGCCTGCTGTTGCTCGCCGCGCTCGCCGTGTTTCCTACGCTTAGCCATGCGCTGGCCTGCAAAGAAGGCGGCCGCGGCGGAAATGTGCTGATCAGCGAAGACATCGGCTCCACTGTCGCTGTGCCCATCACGGAAGTAGACGGCAAGGAAATCTGGTATTCCCAGCAACGTACAGTCAATGTTTTCTGTTACAAGGACAACAATATCCGCGAAGCGGAAGGCATTTACTTCTATCCCAATCCGAGAAACAACAATACCTCGCAAGGGGTGAAGTTCGGTGTGGAATACAAAGGCCAGACTTATTATCGGAGCGACCTCAGCCCCAATGGCAACGGCATTCCCACCGGATATGACATACCTGCGTGCCCCAGCAATGTCTCCTTGGACAAGTGCCCCACCGTCAACTTCACACTCAGCTTCAAAGTGACGATCGCCACCAAGAAGCCATATCCAGTCAATGGCCTAGTCGGCCTCAACCAATTCCAGGTGCTGCAATTCGATGGCAAATACGGCATCAACAACGCACCCAATAGCAATCTGGTCTACAAGGTCACCGGGCTGGACAAGATCCGCTTCATACCCTGCGCGGTGAAAGTGTGGCTCAATCCCGCCACCAATACGCTGGACTTCGGCCGAATCGTCAAGAGCAAAACCGGGCTGACGCCCTCCGCGCCAAGCAAAGGATTCACACTGGGGCTGCAAAAGACATGCGACGACCCCGTGCAGATCAACGGCTACTTCCGAGGCCTCAACGGCAAGAAGGACGACTACACCGCAACCCTGGTCAAGAAGAAGGATGGCAGCGACAGCGGTCTGGGCGTACAGCTCTTTTACGGCAACGGCAATCGGCTGCGCTTCGAACAATCTGAATACCTCGCCACCTTCAAGCAGGGCGACCACGACAAAACCGTGCAGATGTACGGCGTTATCGTGCCGACCAATCTAGGCATGGTTGAGCCGGGACCGTTCAAGGGCACCATCACGATCGACCTGCTCTATATCTGACGGCTTGAAATGGAAGAAAATCACATGAAACTCAGCGCCATCCTGATCGCCCTGGCCATCGCCGCGCCGCTGGCCCATGCCGGCGACGGCCGCCTGGACGTGTACGGCGAACTGGTCACCAGCGCCTGCGGCCTGGACCCCAATTCCCAACGCCTGGAAGTTGGACTGGGCCTGGTGTCCAGCCAGCGCTTCAAGAAGATAGGCGACCGCTCGCAGGCGGTGCCCTTCGACATCCGCCTGACCGAATGCTCGATCGACACCATGACCACGGTGGCGGTGCGCTTCACCGGGCCGCAAGACAACGAAAACCGCCAACTGATGGCCATCACCGGCAGCGCCGCCGGCATCGGCATCCGGCTGCAATCGCCCAGCGGCACTGACATCGCCTTGGGAGAATACTCGCCGCTGGTGGGGCTGACCAACGGCAGCAACAGCCTGCGCTTCAACGCGATGTACGAATCCACGCGCGCCGCCGCCGCGCCCGGACAGCCGGGCGGCATCCTGCCGGGCAGCGCGAACGGCCTGGCGCAGTTCGACCTGCGCTACATGTAAAAACGGCGGACCAAACGCCAGACTCCCTTCCGGGCCGGCCTGTCGCCGGCCCGCGCGCGAACGGACTGTCTATGCCGCGCGGCTGCGGTTACACTGTCTGTTCCCCCTAATCCCGCGCCCTCCGCCATGAGCCCTCGCCTGAACAGCCGCAGCCAATACCTGACCGTCAACCATCGCCGCTATCACCTCCGCCGCTGGGGGCCGGAAGACGCGCCGTTGCTGGTGTTGCTGCACGGCTGGATGGACAGCTCGGCCACCTTTCAATTCATGATCGACGCGCTCGCCGGCGAATGGCAGGTGGCGGCGCCTGACTGGCGGGGCTTCGGCGACAGCCAATGGAACGATGGCGGCTACTACTTCCCGGATTACCTGGCCGATCTGGACGATCTGCTGCGACAGCTGTCGCCCAACCGCCCGGTGAAGCTGCTGGGCCACAGCATGGGCGCGATGATCGCCGGCATCTACGCCGGCGTCCGTCCGGAAAGAATCGAAAAGCTGGTGCTGGCCGAAGGCTTCGGCCTCAATCCCACCCGCCCCGCCGAAGCGCCCGGCCGCTACGGCCGCTGGCTGCGCGAAAGCGCCCAGGACATCCGCTTCGACACGATGGCGAGCCTGGAGCAACCCGCGGACAGGCTGCTCGCGCGCAACCCGCTGCTGACGCCGGAGCGGGCGCGCTGGCTGGCGGCCGCGCTGACCCGTCCGGTGGATGGCGGCCTGGTCTACCGCGCCGACCCGCGCCACAAAATGGTCAATCCCGTGCTGTACCGGCTGGAGGAAGCGATGGCTTGCTGGCGGCGCATCTCCGCGCCGGTGCTGTGGCTGTTGGGCGAGCACCCCTTCGACCATCCCGTGGTCAGCGGCGTGCTGGCCACGCTGGATGAGCGCCGCGCCTGCTTCGCCCAGCTCAGCGAGGAGACGATAGCCGGCGCCGGCCACATGCTGCAGTGGGAAAAACCGGAACAGATGGCGGCCGAAGCCGAACGCTTCCTGCTGCGGAAAAGCTGAACGGGCCGGCAAAAAACCGGCCCCCGGCCGCTAGCCCAGATAGCGCGCCTCCAGATGCGCGCGGTAATGGGCGGGATTCAATGCCTCGCCGGTGGCGCGGCTCACCAGCTCATCCGTGCGCCACAGGCTGCCCTGGCTCCAGATGTTCTCGCGCAGCCAGCCGAACACCGGCTCCAGCTCGCCGCGGCCTATCCCGGCATCCAGGCCAGGCATCGCCCGCCGCATCGCCGCGAAATACTGCGCGGCGTACATCGCCCCCAGCGTGTAGCTGGGAAAGTAGCCGAAGGTATCGGTCCAGTGGATGTCCTGCAGGCAGCCGTCGCGGTAATTGCCGCGGGTATCGACGCCCAGATAAGCCATCATCTTCTCGTCCCACAGCGCCGGCACATCCTCGGCCTCGATCTCGCCATTGATCAGCGCGCGCTCGATCTCGAAACGCAGGATCACGTGCGCCGGATAGCACAGCTCGTCGGCGTCGACCCGGATATAGCCCGGCGCCACCCGCGTGAACAACTTGGCCAGATTGTCGGCGTCGAAGGCCGGCTGATCGCCGAAATGGCGGCGCAGCATCGGCGCCAGCAACTGCAGAAAGCCGCGGCTGCGCCCCAGCTGCATTTCGAACGACAGGCTCTGGCTCTCGTGTATGCCCATCGAGCGGGCGCGCCCCGCCGGCTGCGACACCATGTCGCGCGGCAAGCCTTGTTCATAGCGGGCATGGCCGGTTTCATGGATGATGCCCATCAGGCTTTGCGCGAAATCGTCGCCGCGGTAGCGGGTGGTGATGCGCACATCTTCCGGCACGCCGCCGCAGAACGGATGGGTGCTGACGTCCAGCCTGCCGCCGTCAAAATCAAAACCCAGCAGCTTCATCGCCTCCAGCCCCAGCTCGCGCTGCCGCTCGACCGGGAATGGCCCGCTCGGCGCGATCACGGCCTCGGCGGCCTGCTTGGCGCGAACGGCCTCGATCAGGCCCGGCAGCCAGGATTTGACGTCGTCGAAGATGCGCGCGATGTCGGCGCTCTTCATCCCCGGCTCGTACTTGTCCAGCAAGGCGTCGTAGCGGCTGCCGCCGCAGGCCTCCGCCAGCAGCGCCGCCTCTTGCCGCGCCAGCCGCAGCACCTCGCGGAAATTGGGCAGAAAACCCTGCCAGTCGTTGTTCTTGCGCTGGTCCCGCCAGGCGTGCTCGCAGCGGGCCGCCGCCAGCGTCTTGGCCTCCACCAGCTCGGCCGGCAGCAAGTTGGCCGATGCCCACTCCCTGCGCATTTCTCGCAAGTTGGCGCGCTGGAAGGCATCCAGCGCCTCCTGCTCCGCCTCCCGCAGCTGCCGCTCCAGTTCCGGCGCGGTGATCAGTTGGTGCATCAGCACCTGCAACTCGGCCTGGGCGGCGGCGCGCGCGTCATTGCCCTTGGACGGCATCATCGCCGCCTGGTCCCAGCTGGCGATGGCGCCCAAATGGGCAAAATGGTGCAGTTTCTGAAAGGTTCGGGTCAGGCTCTGATAGGCCGTCTGATTTCCCATGACATTCTCCCTTGTGTAGAAAATGCATGTTCACATCGGTTTTCTATCCCGTCAACCGCATGGATTTCCTTAAAATCACGCCATTCTCAGGCATAGCCGCCAGCCATTATCAATGAGTATCTCTCATCGATTTTTCGCTACGGCGAACTCTTGCGATGATGGGAGAAGGGAAAGGATTGCCAGTAGCCGAAATACTCGCGCACCAACGCCAGCAGGCGCTGCCTGGCGGCCGCGTCCGGCAAATGCTGCAGCAAAGCGTCCACCGCCATCCGGTAATGCTTGGAAGTCGGCGGATGGGGATCAAGCAGATACAGAAGCGCCTTCAAGAGCCGCTCGCGTTGCTGGATGTCGTCCTCGTCGGCGCCGTCCTCGAACGATTTGCCCAGATACAGCGCCAGCGAGGGAGGGAAACGGTCGAACGCCGCCACCTGCATCGCATCCAGCAAGGCGTCCATCGTTTCATGCCAGGGAAAGGAGGGATTCTCGGTGGAAAAACCGGCGCGCGCGGTCATCTCCACCATTTTTTTCATGTCGTCCAACCAGAAATAATAGAACTCGCGCACGCAGGTAATCGCCAGCACCCTATCCTCCGGCGGGCAGCCGGAGACGAAGGCGTCCACTCGGGCGTGGTAGTCTTCTGCGGTGCGCTTCGCGTCAGCCAGGCTGGCCAGCAGTCGCAGCAACATCGCCCGCCGCGCCTCCCGCACCCTCTCCGTCGCGCCTAGCCGGCCGATCAGCTTCAGATACGCATCCACCATCGCTTCTCGGTGGCTCATGCTGCACGCCTCCCTGCCATAGCCGCCTCCATTTCGGCGGAACCGATCCGCCTCAGATAGCGATAACGCAGCCGCGGCCCAGGAGAGTACCGGCTGGCGCTACGCGCCGCGCGGACGCAGCACCAGCTTCAGATCGGCGCCCACCTTGCCGGCGTCGACGATGTCCAGCGCGACCTTGTCGGCCAGGTCGGTCAGCGCCGGCCAGGCGAACAGTCCCCTCGCCGCGTCGCCCGCCAGCGACGGCGCGAGATAGAGGACGATCTCGTCCACCAGCCCTGCGCGCAGCATCGCGCCGTTCAGTCCAGCGCCGGCCTCCACCATCAATTCATTGATGCCGCGCCCGGCCAGTTGCGCCAGCAGATCGGCCAGATCCGCCTTGCCGTCGCGGCGAGCCAGCGCCAGCGTCTCCACTCCGCGCGCGCCGAAGGCCGCCAGCTTGCCCGCGTCCATCGCGCAGGCAGCCAGCAACGCGCGTCCGTCCTGATAAACGCGGGCGGCCGGGTCCGTTCGCAGCTCGCCGTCCAGCACGACCCGCCATGGTTGGACCGCGATGGGCAATTCGCGCACCGTCAGCTGCGGATCGTCCGCCAGCACGGTGCCGCTGCCGGTGAGGATCGCGCAATGCGCGGCGCGCAGCCGCTGCACGTCCAGCCGCGCCTGCGGCCCGGTGATCCATTTGCTGCTGCCGTTCAAGAGCGCGGTCTTGCCGTCCAGCGTGGCGGCCGCCTTCAGCGTCACCCACGGCCGGCCGCGCTCGACGCGCGACAGGAAGCCGCGGTGGACGCGGCGAGCCTCGGCCTCCATCAAGCCCGCCGACGCCTCGACGCCGGCCGCGCGCAGCCTGTCGATGCCGCGCCCCGCCACTTCATGATAGGGGTCCACCATCGCCGCCACCACCCGCGCGACGCCCTCCTTGATCAACCGCTCCGCGCACGGCGGCGTGCGGCCGTGGTGGCTGCACGGCTCCAGCGTCACGTAAGCGGTGGCGCCGCGCGGGCTTTGGCCGCGCGCCAGGCAGTCCTTGATCGCCTGGATCTCGGCGTGGTCGCCTCCCACCGCCAGCGTCGCGCCCTCGCCGATCACCGCGCCGCCTCTCACCAGCACGCAGCCGACGCCGGGATTCGGCGCGGCCCGCCGCGTCGCCCCCTCGGCCAGGCGCAGCGCGCGCTGCATGTACAGGTAGTCGTCGGCGCGGTAGTCCGTCATGTTCGATTCTTCCACTCATCGGCCAGCAGGCCGTAACAACGCATATTCCAGAAACGGCCGCCCAGAAACTGCGCGTCGCGCAGTTCGCCCTCCAGCCGGAAGCCCAGCCGTTCGGCGACGCGGCAGCTGCGCAGGTTCTCCGGCGCGCAGCCCAGTTCCAGCCGGTGCAGGCCCAGATCCTCGAAGGCGTGGCGCAACAGCAACGCCAACGCCTGCGACATCACGCCCCGGCCGACGTGGCTGTCGGCCAGCCAGTAGCCGAGGCGGGCATAGCGGTGTACGGCGCTGATGCCGTGCAGCGAACAGATGCCGGCGATTTCGCCATCCGCCAGAATCACCCGATGCGCGCTACGGCCTTCGTCGTTGCCCTCGGCCTGCAGCCGGAGAAAGGCCTCCGTCTCCGCCGCCGACTGAGGCCTGACGATGCCGGCCATCCATTGCGACAGCGTGGCGCGGTAGCGGTCGATCAGCGCATAAATCCGCTCGGCGTCGCCCGCCGGATCGGGCGGGCGGATCTCCACCACGCTCATCGCCGCGCCCGCCACTCGCCGGCCAGCATGCTGTACTGGCAGGCGTCATGATACCGGCCATGCAGATGGAGCCCCTCGCGCTGCGCGCCCTCGCGGACGAATCCCAGGCGCTCGGCCAGCGCGCGGCTGCGGGCATTCTCCATCCCCGCCAGAATGGCGATCCGGTTCAACTCCAGCGCGCCGAAACCCGCATCCAAAGCCTGCGCCGCCGCCTCGCCCATCACGCCCTTGCCGACGAAACGGTCCGCCAGCCAATAGCCCAGGAAGCCCGATCGGTGCAGCTTGCTGATGCCGTGGATATCGATGCAGCCGGCCAGTTCGCCATCCAGCGCGACCAGCCAGGATGCGCAGGCCGATCCGCTGCGCGCGCCTTCCGCGACGCCGGCCAGGAACTGCCGGCTGTCCTCCGCGCTGAGGGTGGCGTCCACCCAGGGCAGCCAGGCGCGCAGCGTCTCGCGGCTTTCGTCTATCAATGCGAACAGCCGCTCGGCGTGGATGACGTCGGGCGGCAGCAGGGCAATGCGTGTCTGGGCGATAGCGGTCATGGCGTTTCGAAAATGACAATTAAATTGCCAAAATTAATCAAGCGGCCAACGAACTGTCAATGCGAGGACTTCTGGATTTCCTTGATCGCGTCGGTGAATTCGGAAATATCCTGAAAACTGCGGTAAACCGAGGCAAAGCGGACATAGGCCACCTTGTCCAGCCGCGCCAGCTCGTTCATCACCATCTCGCCGATCTGCCGGCTGCTCACCTCGCGCTCGCCCAGCTGCAGCAGCTTGTGGCAGATGCGGTCTATCGCCTCGTCCACCAGGGTGGTGGACACCGGCCGCTTGTGCAGCGCGCGCAAAAAGCTGGTGCGCACCTTCTCGATGTCGAACTCGGAGCGGTGTCCGGCCGCTTTCACCACCTGCGGCATGCGCACGTCGGCGGTTTCGAAGGTCGTGAAACGCTTGTCGCAGACGGGACAGCGCCGGCGGCGGCGGATGCTGCTGCCGTCCTCGCTGACGCGGGAATCGATCACCTGGGTGTCCGGGTTGCCGCAGAACGCGCATTTCATGACAATAATCCTGTGGGTTGCAATAGTTGGATGTTATCAGCAATGCCGCCCGCCCGCACCGCCGGCCGCCATCCGCATATGGGCCGTCGCCAACAAAAAGCCGCCCCCAAGGGCGGCTTTTCTGCATCCGGCGAACCGGTTTGATTACTTGGCGTACACCGGGAAGCGATGGCACAGCGCGGTGGCCTTCTCGGCGACGCGAGCGATCAACGCGTCGTCGTTCGGGTTGTCCAGCACGTCGGCGACCAGATTGGCCACTTCGATGGCCTCGGCTTCCTTGAAGCCGCGGGTGGTGATGGCCGGGGAGCCGATGCGGATGCCGGAGGTGACGAACGGGGTTTCCGGATCGTTCGGAATCGCGTTCTTGTTGACGGTGATGTGGGCGCGGCCCAGCAACGCGTCGGCTTGCTTGCCGGTCAGGCCCTTGGCGCGCAGGTCGACCAGGAACACGTGGCTCTCGGTGCGGCCGGACACGATGCGCAGGCCGCGCTCGGCCAGGGTCTTGGCCATGATGGCGGCGTTCTTGATCACTTGTTCCTGATACGCCTTGAATTCCGGCTGCAGCGCTTCCTTGAAGGCGACGGCCTTGGCGGCGATCACGTGCTCCAGCGGGCCGCCTTGCAGCGTCGGGAACACATTGCTGTTGATGCTCTTCTCGAACTCCGCCTTGGCCAGGATGATGCCGCCGCGCGGGCCGCGCAGGGTCTTGTGGGTGGTGGAGGTCACGAAGTCGGCGTGCGGCACCGGGTTCGGGTACAGGCCCGCGGCCACCAGGCCGGCATAGTGAGCCATGTCGACCATGAAGTAAGCGCCGACCTTCTTGGCGATCTGGCCCATGCGCTCGAAGTCGAAGCGCAAGGCGTAGGCGGACGCGCCGCCGATGATCAGCTTCGGCTTGGTTTCCATCGCCACGCGCTCCATGTCGTCGTAGTCGATTTCTTCCTTGTCGTTCAGGCCGTAGGCGACGATGTTGAACATCTTGCCGGACAGATTGGCCGGAGAGCCGTGGGTCAGGTGGCCGCCGTGGCCCAGGTTCATGCCCATCACGGTGTCGCCCGGCTTCAGGATGGAGAAGTACACCGCCTGGTTGGCCTGGGAGCCGGAGTGCGGCTGGACGTTGGCGTATTCGGCGCCGAACAGCTGCTTGACGCGGTCGATGGCCAGTTGCTCGACGACGTCGACGTGCTCGCAACCGCCGTAGAAGCGCTTGCCCGGGTAGCCTTCGGCATACTTGTTGGTCAGCTGGGAGCCTTGGGCTTCCATGACGGCCGGGCTGGTGTAGTTTTCCGAGGCGATCAGCTCGATGTGATCTTCCTGGCGTTGGCATTCCGCGGCAATGGCGGCGGCGAGTTCGGGGTCGAATTTGGCGATCGTCTGGTCAGCAGCGAACATCTTTGACTCATCCATCAAAGGGTTAACGATGCGGCCATTCTACACGAAATGCCCGGATCGAAACCTTAACGTGAAGCAAGCTCGCCGGCGCGTTTTCCCGCCCGCGCCGGCGCAGACTCACACCGCCCAGCAGGAGCAGCCCAAAGCGCCGAAAAAGCCCTTGGCGTCCGATACCGGCAGCTCCGCGCCCCAGGCCCGCGCATGCTGGTGGCCGTGCAGGCCGCAGGCGCTGGCGCAGCCGCAAGCGGCGGCGGCCTGGCGATGCAGCGAATGGCGGCCGGCGCCTTGCGGATCGCCCCAGGCGGCGTAGCCCTTGAAGGTCCGCGCCGGCGACCAATCCGGCATCGCCGGCGGCAGCGCATTGTCGTCCAGCTCGGCGAAGCCGCCCGCAGCATAGACGACGCGGCCGCCCACCATGGTCAGCTCGGACACCAGGAAAGAGATGTCGTCCTCCGGGCAGGAAAAGAAATCCCGGTCCGGCACGACCAGATCCGCCAGCTGGCCCACTTCGATGCGGCCGCGCCCGCCCTCCTCGTTGGTGAACCAGGCCACGTTCTCGGTCCACATCCGCAGCGCGGTTTCGCGGTCTAGGCAATTGCGCTGCGGGTAGAGCCGCAGGCCGCCGACAGTCTTGCCGGTGATCATCCAGGCCAGCGACACCCAGGGATTGTAGGAGGCGACGCGGGTGGCGTCGGTGCCGGCCGACACCTTCAAGCCCTTGTCCAGCATGCGGGCGATGGGCGGCGTCGCCTCGGCCGCCGCCGCGCCGTAACGCTCGACGAAATACTCTCCCTGGTAGGCCATCCGGTGCTGCACCGCGATGCCGCCGCCCAGCGCGGCGATGCGGTCCATCGAGCGCTCGGAAAGGGTCTCGGCGTGGTCGAAGAACCAATTCAGCCCTTGCAGGGGGATGTCGCGATCCACCTTCTCGAACACGTCCAGCGCGCGGGAGATGGTTTCGTCGTAAGTGGCGTGCAAGCGCCACGGCCAGCGGTTCTGCGCCAGGATGCGCACCACTTCTTCCAGTTCGCCCTCCATTTCCGGCGGCATGTCGGGCCGCGGCTGGCGGAAGTCCTCGAAATCGGCGGCGGAAAACACCAGCATCTCGCCGGCGCCGTTGTGGCGGAAATAATCGTCGCCCTGCTTGTATTTGACGCTGGCGGTCCAGGTCAGAAAATCCTCTTTTTCCGCCTTCGGCTTCTGGGTGAACAGGTTGTAGGCCAGCCGCACCGTCATCTGCCCGGCGTCGGCCAGTTGCCGGATCACCGCGTAATCGTCCGGGTAGTTCTGGAAGCCGCCGCCGGCGTCGATGACGCCGGTCACGCCCAGCCGATTCAGCTCGCGCATGAAGTGGCGGGTGGAGTTGAGCTGGTAGTCGAACGGCAGCTTGGGGCCCTTGGCCAGCGTCGCGTACAGGATGGCGGCGTTGGGCTTGGCCAACAGCAGGCCGGTTGGGTTGCCGTTGCCGTCGCGGATGATCTCGCCGCCCGGCGGCGCCGGCGTGTCGCGGCCGTAGCCCACGGCGCGCAGCGCCGCGCCATTGAGCAAGGCGCGATCGTACAAATGCAGCAGGAAAACCGGCGTGTCCGGCGCGGCGGCGTTGATCTCATCCAGCGTCGGCAAACGCTTCTCGACGAACTGGTGCTCGGCAAAGCCGCCCACCACCCGCACCCATTGCGGCGCGGGCGTGACGGCTACTTGCCGCCGCAGCATGTCCATCGCGTCGGCCAGCGAGCGCACGCCGTCCCAACGCAGCTCCATATTGAAGTTGAGGCCGCCGCGCACCAGATGGGTATGGTTGTCGATCAGGCCGGGCAAAACGCCGCGCCCCTTGAGGTCGATCACGCGAGTGGCCGGGCCGGCCAGCGCCATGACGTCTTCGTCCTCTCCCACCGCGACGAAGCGTTTGTTTTGAATGGCGACGGCGCTGGCGCGCGGACGCCGCCGGTCCAAGGTAGTAAAGCGGCCGTTGCGCAAGATGAGGTCGGCTGCGCTCATGGTTGTTTCTCCTGTCGTATGTCGGCCGCGGCGAACAGGCTGGCGACGGCCGGTGCCGGATGCCGCAACGCCAGGCATCGCGGAATCAATTGCTCGCCGATCAGCATGCCCAGCAAACCGATGAGCGCGATGGCCGGCGGCGCAGCCGCCGGAGCCAATCCGAAAGAACGGATGAATCAGCCCTCGCGGCCGCCGAACATGGTCTTGGCGTACTGGATGCCCAGGCCATAGCCGCCGCCCAGCCTGGCCGCGATGCCAGTGGTCAGCTCGTAGGTGTCGATTCGCGCCCAGTCGCGCTGCAACTCCAGCAGGTATTGCAGCGAGGTCATCGGCCGCGCGCCGGCCTGCTCCATGCGCGCCATCGCGCGCTCGTGCGCCTCGGTCGACACATCGCCGCTGGCGTCGGCGATCACATAGACCTCGAAGCCCTGGGCCAGCGCCGACAGCGCCGGGCCGACGATGCAGACGCTGGTCCACAGGCCAGCCAGCACGATGCGGCCCTTGCCGATCTGGTTGACCTTGTCGATCACCGCGGCGTCTTCCCAGGTATTCATCGAGGTGCGGTCCAGCAATCTATGGTCGGGAAACGGCGCGGTCACCTCTTCGAACATCGGCCCGGAAAAACTCTTCTCGGCCACGGTGGTGAGAATGGCGGACACGCCGAAGCCGGCGGCGGCGCTGGCGACCAGGCCGGCGTTGTTGCGCAAGGTCGGAATATCGATGGAATGAGTAGCGAAAGCCATCTGCGACTGGAAGTCGATCAGGATCAGCGTATGGTCGCGCGGGGTCAGCAACAAGGGGCTGGGCGTAGCGGATGCAGTTGGTTTCATCGTGGAACTCTCCAATGATTCGGGCGGCGGCGGCCTGCGTCCATCGCGGCTGGCGCTGAGGGCCGCCGGCCCGCCGCCAGCGCCGGCTCACTCGCGGGTGTCCACCAGGATCAGTTCGGCGTCCTCGCTGGCCAATACCTGGATTGTTTCTTCGCCGGCGATGGCCGCGCCGTCTCCGGCTTGCAGCGCGACGCCGTTCGCCTGCGCCGCGCCGCTGGACAACACCAGGTAGCCGCGCCGCCCCTCGCCGAAACGATAATCCGCGCGCTCGCCCGCCTTCAGCGTGGCGCCCAGCACGCGGGCATCGGCGCGGATGGGCAGAGCGTCTTCGTCGCCCATGCCGCTGGCCAGCGCGACGAAAGCGCCGGAACGGTCAATCTTGGGAAAAGGCTTGTTGCCCCAAGACGGCTCGCCGCCGTGGCGGTCCGGATAAATCCAGATCTGGAAAATGCGGGTGGCGACCGGCTCCAGGTTGTATTCGGAATGGACGATGCCGCTGCCGGCGCTCATCACCTGCACATCGCCGGCCTCGGTGCGGCCGCGGTTGCCCAGGCTGTCGGCATGACTGATCGCGCCTTCGCGGACATAGGTGATGATTTCCATGTCGGCGTGCGGATGCGGATCGAAACCGGCGCCGGCGGCGATGGTGTCGTCGTTCCACACCCGCAGCCGCCCCCAGCGCATGCGCTCGGCGTCGCGGTAATCGGCGAAGGAAAAATGGTGCTTGGCATCCAGCCAGCCATGCTGGGCGGCGCCCAGGCTGGCGAAGTGACGGCGTTCGATCATGGCGCTCTCCTGCTGCTCTCGAATCGTGATGCAGCCACTATAAACAGCCGCCGCTTTCATGTTAACGGAATATATCGAATACCATGATTTCCATTATTGAGATGATCATGCCAATCCCTTCTTGACATGATGATAGAATTGGAATGATTCCCCTCGCGGAGCCTGCATGAAACGACTGCCCGATCTGGAAGCCTGGGCCATTTTCGCCAAGGTGGCCGAATGCGGCGCCTTCGCCCGCGCCGCCGACGAACTGGGCCTATCCCAGGCCACGGTGTCCAAGGCGATATCACGCCTGGAAGCGAGAATGAAGACCGTGCTGCTGCATCGCACCTCGCGCCGGCTATCGCTGACCGAGGCCGGCGACGCTGCCTTGGAGCGGGCCGCCCGCATCCTGGCCGAAGGCGAAGCCGTGGAAGCCGACATCGCCGAACAATCCAGCGCCTTGCGCGGCCGGGTGCGCATGGCCGCGCCGATGTCCTTCGGCCTGTCCCACCTTGCGCCGCTGTTGCCGGATTTCATGGAGCGCCACCCCGAGGTGGAGCTCGACCTGCACTTCAGCGACGAACAAGTGGACTTGGTCGCCAACAAGATCGACCTGGCGCTGCGCATCGCCTCCCCGGCCGATTCCAGCCTGCTGGCGCGCAGACTGTGCGCGGTGCGCATCCTGCTGGTGGGCGCGCCGTCCTACTTCGCGCGCCATGGCCGGCCCGTCCATCCGTCCGAGCTGGCAGGCCACCGCGCCTTGCAGTACAGCCATTCGCAAGACGGTCGCTTCTGGCGCTTTCGCCACTCCGACGAAGGCGAATTCGCGCTGGAAATGCGCGCGCCGCTGCGCGTCAACAACGCCGACGCGCTGGCTCCGGCACTGCGGGCCGGGTTGGGGCTGGCCCTGCAGCCGGAATTCCTGGCTTGGCAGGATCTGCAAGCCGGCCTGCTGGAAACGGCGCTGCCGGATTGGCGGGTCGACTCCATCGCGCTCTACATCCTGACCCCGCCGGGACGCGGCCGCCCGGCGCGGGTGCAGGCCTTGATCGACTACCTGGCCCAGCGTCTGGCCGGTTCGCCCTGGGCGCGGGCAGGGGGATGAAACGAAAAGCCCCGCTCTCGGCGGGGCTTGGACGGCGCGGCGCAGACGCTTATAGATCGTCGGCGGTGAAGAACAGCGGAATGCCGTCTCGGCTCTCCTGCTGCAGCGCCGCCAGCACATGCACGTCGCGCACATGGCACTCGCGCATCAGCTCGCGGAAGTTCTCTTCGATCAGCTTGACGTTGTCCAGCGACGCCAGCGGCCAGACGAAGCCCTCCCAATTTCGATCATCGTCCTTGGCCGACAGGGTGAAATGCAGCTCGCCGTTGTCGTGGGCGGACAGAATGGCCACCGGCTCCTTGTCCAGCTCCCGCAGGCGGCGGATCTGGCTGCTGGCGAAAACCTGCAGCGCCACCTCGAAACGGGAGAAGTTGCCCGCCACCAGCGCTTGCATCGCCGGCAGCGGTGGCCGGGCGATGGGGAACAGCGTGACGCCGTCGGCTTTCAGTTGCTCGCCCAGTAACTTCATCACCGGCATGCCCCAGGCGCCGACCGAGCCGCCCAGCCTCACCGGCGGCTCTCCGCCCTCCAGCGTCGCCGCGCCCAGCAAGTAGCGCAGAAACACGCCCTCCTCCTTCACCGTGACCGGCGCCGGCAGGTCCGGCAACGCCGCGCGCGCGCCATCCTGGCGCGACATGCGGTACAGCTTGGCCGCGTCCAAGCCGATCAGGCTGTCCGGATGCAACAGCGCGCCGCCGAGAGCCGCGTCGCCGCCCAGCACGCCGTGCTGGCGCAACAAGGCGTTCAGTCCATCGATGTCGGCGATTTCGCCTGGCAGCGTCGTCTGATCGCGGCTGCCGGCCACCAATACCAGCGGCAGCGCGAACAGCGCCGTCTTGGCGTCGCCGCCCTCCACCGTCTGCCGCAACGCGTCCCACACCACTTGGTAGCAGGCCTGCGACGGCACCATCGCCAACGCCACCGAGATCGACAACAGCTCTTCGCGCTGCAGCATCTCGTCCATCGCGCCCACCAGCGCTTGCTTCCACATTTCGCGGTCGTCCGCAGTCGGCGCGTCCAGCGCCGCTTGCGCATGATGGATCAGCCGGTTGGTCAATGCGACTTGGGGGTGGTATTGGCGCGGATCGGGAAGAATATGGCGGACGGCGTCCATGGTGCTGACATCCTGCAACTATCGAAAACGCCTATTGTGGCACAGCCGCCACGAACTTGCGCGGCCGTCTATGCCGCATGCCAACGCGCTGAGGCCCCGAAAAATAAGGGGTTTCAAAACGCGATGTATCAAGGAGCGACAAAAACTTACATTTCTCGACATTTTCGAAAACGCACATGTTGACACTCGGTACCGCAATCCGGATAATCCGTTCTCGTTGAGATGCAGCAATTGCTTCTTGATAGTTTCTCCTCTATTTCTCCTTTGTAGACTTGGCGCGGGCCGCAAGGCACCGCGCATTTTTTTTGCCCTCTCCCGCCAGACCCTCTCCAAAACTATTAAAAAACATTGCGCTACGGACATTCCGTCACACAACCACGCCGCCCTCCGCGCCTGGCCCCATGGCCGCCGCCACGCGAACCTCGCGCTGCCAGGTCCGTCGAATGCAGTCCATAAAAATTACATTGGGATTTACATGAAGATATATTCATTCCATATGAATTTCATGAATATTTCACTTACGAAACAAAACGAACCTACATCGGATGTAATTGTTCGTTTCTTCACGAAACGAACCAATTCAGGAGAGAAAACAGGGGGCGGAACGCTGAATATCGGCCCGGGCGAGCTTGACGGCTTGCCTGCCGTCTGACAGCGAAGTTATATGCTAACAGGGTCGAGCTGCTTAATTATGACAATGATCAATACCTTCTCATATTGAGTCCTCGGCCATTTTCACAAGCCCCCGCTCAAGGCATGCTCGCTTCATCGGCCCGCGTCTCGCGCCGGAACCCGCCGCCGCGAACAGAGTCTGATCTTCTTTTCTCCCACCCGAATTCCATGCCGATACACAGCTTCAGCCTCGCCGGCTTCCGCTCGATACGCAAACTGACGCTGGGGCTTGACGCGCTCAATATCGTCGTCGGCGCCAATGGCTGCGGCAAATCCAATCTATACAAAGCCATTCACCTGCTGCACGCCGCCGCAGAAGGCCGCTTGTCCGCCGCGCTGGCGGAGGAAGGCGGCGTACAGAAGGCCATGTGGGCCGGCGGCGCCCGCCGCGGCGACAAGGCGCGCGCGCCGAAGCGGATGATCCTGTCCGCTCGCCTGGACGACTACGACTACGAACTGCAGCTGGGCTACCCGGAGCCCAGCCTGAGCCTGTTCTCGCTGGACCCGCTGGTGAAGGAGGAAAGCCTGTGGCTGGCCGGGCGCGGCCGGCGGCCATCCACGCTGCTGCTGGAGCGCCGCAACCAGGCCGCCTTTCTCTGCGGCGTGGAAGGCGAGCGGAACAGCTACCCGGCCAGCCTGCGCGCCGAGGAGTCCCTCTTCGGCCAGTTGGCCGAGCCGCATCGCTACCCGGAACTGTCTCAGGTCCGCGAGACGCTGCGCAACTGGCGCTTCTACCACGAGTTCGCCGTCTGGCCCGGCTCGCCCTTGCGCGCGCCCCAGGTCGGCATCCGTTCGCCGGTGCTGGCGCACGACGGCGCCAACCTGGCCGCCGCGTTCCAGACCATCGTCGAGATCGGCGACCATGAGCTGCTGGACAGCATGCTGGCCGACGCCTTCCCCGATTGCCGCTTCCTGGTGGATACCCAGCAAGGCCGCTTCCAGATGCTGATGCAGCGCGATGGCCTGCTGCGGCCGCTGGAGGCCGCCGAGCTGTCCGACGGCACGCTGCGCTTTCTGTGCCTGGCGGTGGCGCTGCTCAGCCCCCGGCCGCCCGCTTTCATGGCCTTGAACGAACCGGAAAACAGCCTGCACCCGGCCTTGCTGCCGGCGCTGGCGCGGCTGATCGCCGAGGCTAGCCGTCACAGCCAGCTGTGGGTGACCAGCCACTCGCCGGAACTGGCCGAGCGAATCCGCCGCCACCGGCCGCTGAAAACCTTTCAGCTCACACAGCAGGACGGCGAAACCCTGCTGCGGGACGACTGACGCCCCTCGCATCGGCCAAGCCGCCTCCAGGCGGCTTTTTTGCATCCCATTTTTAAGAAAATTCGCCGATTTTCACCCATATGCCAATCCAGTAACGCGATATGCGGGGAACTCCCGCCATATGGTCAAGGTCCTACCCCTGTCTTGTTTATTTTATTCAACACTATGTGTAAAAAATTCTTCTCTCCTTTGCTCGTTGCCTGGCTGATCCTGATGGCGGCCATCGTCTGTGAAATCGTCGGCACCTCGTTCATGGCGGTCGCCGCCCGCAGCGGCGGCTATCTGGGCTATGTCTGGATGTCGCTGGCGCTGGCGCTGTCCTACTACCTGCTGTCCCTCGCGCTGCGCGCGATCTCGGTCGGCGTCGCCTACGCGGTATGGGAAGGTTTGGGCCTGGTCGGCCTGACAGCGGTCAGCGTCTGGCTGTTCGGCGAAAAGCTGGTGCCGCAGGAAGTGCTTGGCCTGGGCCTCGCGCTGCTGGGCCTGGTCTGCGTGACGATGGGCGAAACCCATGAAGAGGAGGCCGCGGCATGAAAACCGTTTACCTGTTATTCGTGCTGGCTTCCGCCCTGATAGAAGTGGGCGCCAACCTGATGCTGGAAAAATCCGATGGCTTCCGCCGCCGCGCCTGGGGCATAGGCGCCATTCTGCTGGTGTGGCTGGCCTTCGCGCTGCTGGGCCAAGCGGTGAAAGGCATGGATCTGGCCATCGCCTACGCCTTGTGGGGCTCCATCGGCATTCTCGGCACCGCCATCGGCGGCCGCCTGCTGTACAAGCAAAAGCTGAAGCCGATAGGCTGGGCCGGCATCGGCATCGTCGCGGCGGCGGTGGTGACCTTGTCCACCGTCTAACACAGCCAGGCCCGAAAATTCCACCGTCCCGAACGGGACAGCGGCGAAATTTTCAGGCCCGCCTGGAACAAAAAAAGGGGAGGCGCTCGGCCTCCCCTTGCTATTAGGTGCGTCGCCTTAGGTGCGTCGCCCCTGGCGGGGTGACGCACCCTACTTTTTTATTTGCGTTCGACTTGAGACACATCGCGCACCGCGCCGGTGTCGGCGCTGGTGGTCATCGCCGCGTAGGCGCGCAAGGCCGGGCTGACCGCGCGTTCTCGGCCGACCGGCATCCAGGCGTCGCGGCCCCTGGCGTCCATCGCGGTACGGCGCTTGGCCAGCTCCTCGTCTGACACCGCCAAGTGGATTCGGCGCTTGGGGATGTCGATCTCCACCGTGTCGCCCTCTTGCGCCAGGCCGATCGCGCCGCCTTCGGCCGCTTCCGGCGACGCGTGGCCGATGGAGAGTCCGGAGGTGCCGCCGGAGAAGCGGCCGTCGGTCAGCAGCGCGCAGGCCTTGCCCAGGCCCTTGGACTTCAGATAGGACGTCGGGTACAGCATCTCCTGCATGCCCGGACCGCCCTTGGGGCCTTCGTAGCGGATGATGACGATGTCGCCGGCGACGATCTGGTCGGCCAGGATGCCCTCCACCGCCGCGTCCTGGCTTTCGAAGATGCGGGCGCGGCCAGTGAATTTGAGGATGGACTCGTCAACGCCAGCCGTCTTCACGATGCAGCCGCGCTCGGCGATATTGCCGTACAGCACCGCCAGGCCGCCGTCCTGCGAGTAGGCATGGGCCTTATCGCGGATGCAGCCATCGGCGCGGTCGTCGTCCAGCGTCGGGTAGCGCATGCTCTGGCTGAAGGCGATGGTGGTGGCCACCCCGCCCGGCGCCGCGCGGAACAGGCGGTGCGGCTCGCTGCCCTCGCCGTGGCGCATCACGTCCCACTGCTCCAGCGCCGAACCCAGCGTCGGGCTGTGCACCGTGGCGACGTCGCGGTGGATCAGACCGGCGCGGTCCAGCTCGGCCAGGATGCCGATCACGCCGCCGGCGCGATGCACGTCCTCCATATGGTATTTCTGCGTCGCTGGCGCCACCTTGGACAGACAGGGCACGCCGCGGCTGATGCGGTCGATGTCGGCCATCTTGAAGTCCACGCCCGCCTCGCTGGCGGCGGCCAGCAGATGCAGCACGGTATTGGTGGAGCCGCCCATGGCCACGTCCAGGCTCATCGCGTTCTCGAAAGCCTGTTTGGTGGCGATGCCGCGCGGCAGGATGGAGAAGTCCTCGCCCTCGTAATGGCGCTTGGCCAGTTCCACGATCAGGCGGCCAGCTTTCAAAAACAGTTCCTTGCGGTCGGCATGGGTGGCCACCAGGCTGCCGTTGCCGGGCAGCGACAAGCCCAGCGCCTCGGTCAGGCAATTCATCGAGTTGGCCGTGAACATGCCGGAGCAGGAGCCGCAAGTGGGACAGGCGGAACGCTCGACGCGGTCGACGTCGGCGTCGGACACCGCGCTGTTGGCGGCCTCCACCATCGCGTCCACCAGATCCAGCTTGCGCACCTCGTTGCCCCACTGCACCTTGCCGGCTTCCATCGGTCCGCCGGACACGAATACCACCGGGATGTTCAGACGCATCGCCGCCATCAGCATGCCGGGGGTGATCTTGTCGCAGTTGGAGATGCACACCAGCGCGTCGGCGCAGTGGGCGTTGACCATATATTCCACGCTGTCGGCGATCAGGTCGCGGCTGGGCAGGCTGTACAGCATGCCGCCGTGGCCCATGGCGATGCCGTCGTCGATGGCGATGGTGTTGAATTCCTTGGCGACGCCGCCGGCTTTTTCTATCTCTCTCGCCACCAACTGGCCCATATTCTGCAGGTGCACGTGGCCCGGCACGAACTGGGTGAAGGAGTTGGCGATGGCGATGATGGGCTTGCCGAAATCGGCGTCGGTCATTCCGGTGGCGCGCCACAGCGCGCGGGCACCCGCCATGTTGCGGCCGGCGGTGGAGGTGCGGGATCGGTATTGAGGCATGGTGCGTCCTTGATCTGTAAGCAAAACCGGTCGTCGTTCCGTCACGCCAGCAGGGTAAGCTGGCGGCGGTCGGTCCGCGGGTGCCGGGTGGACCAACCAGGGTGCCGCAGCGCCGCGGGTGAGCGGCGCGACGGCGGGGAACGCTTTCCGTATAATCTCGTCACATTTCTTTTACCGCAAACGCACATCACTGACAAATGCTGATTCATCCTCAGTTCGATCCGGTGGCCATCCACCTGGGCCCGCTGGCCGTTCATTGGTACGGCCTGATGTACCTGCTGGGCTTCGCCCTGTTCCTCACCATGGGCAAGTACCGCCTGAAAAACGGCAACGACGTGCTCACCGTGCCGCAGTTGGACGACATGCTGATGTACGGCGCGGTCGGCGTGGTGGTCGGCGGCCGCCTGGGCGAAGTGCTGTTCTACCAGCCCGGCTACTATTTCAGCCATCCGCTGGAAATCTTCATGGTGTGGAAAGGCGGCATGTCCTTCCATGGCGGCTTCCTCGGCGTGCTGATCGCGGTGGCGATCTACGGCCGCAAGGTGGGCCGCGGCTTCTGGCAACTGACCGACTTCGTCGCGCCGCTGGTGCCGCTGGGCCTGGCGGCCGGCCGCGTCGGCAACTTCATCAACGGCGAGCTGTGGGGCCGCGTGGCCAGCCCGGACCTGCCCTGGGCCATGCTGTTCCCGCAGGCGCGCATGGAAGACATCGGCGAGGCGCAGCAATCGGCCGATCTGATGAACATGCTGATGCAGTACGGCGGCCTGCTGCGCCACCCGTCGCAGCTGTACGAGTTCGCGCTCGAGGGCATCGTGCTGTTCGGCGCGCTGTGGATCTACAGCGCCAAGCCGCGCGCCACCGGCAAGGTGTCGGCGGTGTTCCTGATCGGCTACGGCCTGGCCCGCTTCGTCAGCGAGTACTTCCGCAACCCGGACGCCGGCATTTTCGGCAAGTCCGACGTGATCAGCATGGGCCAGTGGCTGAGCCTGCCGATGATCGTCATCGGCGTGGCGCTGTTGGTGTTCTTCGGCAAGCGCAAAGCGGCCTGAGGCCTGTTTCCCCGTTTCCAGCCGAAGCGAAAAGCGCCGTCCCCATTTTAGGGAAGCGGCGCTTTTTTCATGCTCAGGAATGACGCGAAAAGCGGGCATCTCCATCGGCAAACGCGTCAGTCGGTTTTGCGGGCCGGCCTTCTTCGCTGAACAACTCCGGCATCACCTGATGCGCGCAGTCCCGCATCTGTTGCCCCGCGCTCCTGGCCGCGCCATCCTCCGACGCCAGCAGGGCTCTCCCCACCCGATCCAAGGCGGAATGGCTGCCGCGCAGGCCGGCGTAAATGTAAATCGGAGACTGCGGCGGCGGACTGCTGCCATCAACACAACCGGTGCCCTTCAGCTCACCCATGAAATCGGAGTATATCGAACCGGCTTTCTTGTCCAGCAACCACTCCATCCATTGCAAACGCCGATATTCATCCACCAGCGCGAGCTCATCGGCTTTGCGCCCTCCCCTTCCTTGTAAAGCTGAAAGCGCCCCACCCCATCCGCCTATATCGCGCGCCACGCGCAATACGTCAGGCCGGCCAAAGCCAAGCCCCAGCACAAGGCCGTAGCGATCAACACTCGGCGCAATAAACCAGCCATGCCGCGCTGTCTTTCCTCGAACGAGCGCCCGGCGCCGTTCCTTTTGCCAAACAGCCTGGCCAACGCGCAATCCAGTTGCGCCAAGTCCGCCTCGCCACTCATCGTCCGCAAAATGCCGGCATCCAGCTGCAGGCGCCAGCTCAACCAAGCCTGCCATAGCGCGGCGAGCGCGCAGGCAGGCAGCCAGATCGCCCCTCCCTTGAGCAAAGCCAGCACCAACAACAGAACTGGAGAAGGCCAGCACAGCCAGCGGCAGGAAGAGAGGGCGGCGGCGCTCAGCCGCGCCTGAGAGAGATCATCCGGGCTCATAGCGGCTCCAGTTTCGCGCATAGCTCGGCTAGCTGCGCATATTGGCTCTCGCTCAATTCCACGCGCTGCCGGCGCTGGCTCAGCAAGGCTCTGGCCTCGGCCAATGATGCCGCGCGGCCCGATGCCACCAGCCAGGCCAAGGCCACCGTCGCGCTGCGGGTCAGTCCCAAGGCGCAATGCACCAGCAAAGGGCCAGGCGCTTCGACGCGCAAACGCTCCAACGCATGGACGGCCCGGCTCAAATCGTCGACGCAAGGCAACAGCAAATCCAGCAGCGGCACGCTCTCGTAGGCCGCATGGACATGCGCTCGCCTATCATACTCGGCGGCCAGGTCCAACACGGCGGCAAAACGTTTTTCCTCCGCGGCGGAGATCGGCCCCAGCCAGACGCCCGGCGCGATCTCCTCCGCGCCAGGCAGGCTGCGCAGGAAATAACGGTGGCACAGACCGGCCGCCAGGCTATATGGCCACAGCAGCACGCGGGCGGAGAATCGACGACAACCACCCTGTTTTTGCATCACCGACGGCCCAAGCCCCAGATATCCCAAGGCAGGCAAGGCCAGGGATGCGGCCGGCCAATATAGCAGCCACCCCCAGCCTCCCGCCGTCCATGCGCCAGCCAGGCAAGCGGCGGCAGCCAGTCCGTAGCGCGCGGCCAAACGGTGGCTGCGCCGTCGCGCCTGCGCGCGCCGCCGGCCACCCGCCTCCATCGGCAGCGCGTAGCAAACCAGAACCGCCAGCGCGAAACCGCTGGGAACATCCCAGAAATGATGTTGCCAGGTCGTCAGCACGGACACGCCGATCAACGCGAACCAGCCATGCAGCAGCCAGCGCCACCGGGGCGGCACATGTTGCCAGTAGCGCAGCCACAACACCGTCAGCAAGCCGATGTGCAGCGAAGGAGCCTGGTTGAACGGCTTGTCGAAACCCATCAGCAGCTGGAACAGCTGGCCGAAGACGCCATCCAGCGGCGGCCTGTCGAAACCGAAGCGCAGCGGGAACAGAACAAAACACAGGCAAGACAGCGCGGTGACCGCCAGCAGCCTCATCGCATGGACATTCAACTCCCGCCTGCTCGCGCACAGAAACAGGGACAGGCCATACAGCAGGTCTATGCTCCAGTACGGCGCGATGGTCCATGGCCACAGCGGAATATGGCGTTCCCAGGCCATGGCGAGATTGCCCACCCTCTCCGGCGGCAGGCTGGCCGCGTACTCGTTGGCCGCGCCGTAGAGCAGAAAAAAACCCGGTCCCAGGATCAGCAGCCACAAGCAGGCCAGCCGCCAGGGACGCCTCTCCCCAGCCACGCTCATGCGCCGGCGCTTTCCGCCGCCCGCGCTTCTGTCTGGTCGGCTGAGCCGGCCCGCCTGGCCAGGCTGACGGTGAATACCCCCCATTCGTCTATCCGCTGCTCCAGTTTCTCGAAGCCGGCGGCGGCCACCAATTGATCCATTTCCTGCTGGGTGCGCCGGCGCATGATCCAGTCTTCGCCGCCGCGATGGCTGGTCAGCGTGCGGGCGATCAGTTCCAGTTGCGGGTGCCAGGGCTGGTTGGTATAGACCAGGTAGCCGCCCGGCGGCACCGCCTCGGCCAACCCGGCAAGCGACTGGCGTATCGGCTCGTTCTGCGGAAACAGTTCGTACAGGCCTGACACCACGGCCAGAGTCGGCGCGGGCTGCAAGGCGGCCAGATCGGCTCGGTCGAAAGCGTCGCCCTTGTCGAAACGCGCCTTCCCTTCCAGGCCGCGCTCGCGTATCAAGGCGCGGCCGGCCTCGACGTTGATCTCGCTGTAGTCGCGCAGCTGCGCGTGCTCCACCGCGCCGCCCAAAGCGCCTATCGCGTCCAGAATGTAGCGGCCATGCCCTGCGGCGATGTCGACGACGCGCACCGGCGCGCCGGCTTCCCGCAGCCGGCCGGCCGCGTCGGCGATCAGCGCCTCCAGATTCAGCTTGCGCTGGCGTATGCCCTTCCAGCCCACGCTGTCCAGGTAAGCGCGATCGCCCAATCTGCCTATCGGCGTCAAGCCCTCTGCTTGATTGCGATAGACGTAATCCAGCGTGCTGCCGGAATCGAAACCGGTTTGCCAGCCCAGACGAATGCCGGCGGACAAGCGTCCTACCGTGGCCAGGGTCAAACGCGTCAGCGCGAAATTCCAGCGCCGCGGCGAGCACCACGGCCTAGGCTGTTGCAAGCGCTGAAACTCGGCGGCGGTGTAGCCGCCCTGGTCGGCCCGCGTCAGATCCGCCTCGGCCGGGCTCGCCTCCACCCTGGCGATGAAGGCGCGGATCTTGTCCAATGCCAACGCGCGGTCGCGCTCGCCCAGCGTGTCATGATAAAAGCCCGGCAGCTCGTGCATCTCCTTCAGCGGGCTGCCCAGACGATTGAAGAAAGTGTGCTGCGGCCCCTTGTGGACGACGAAATCCGCCCCAGACACCAGCAACTGGGTCGGCACGGTGATGGCGCCGGCGTCGGCGACGATGCGCTCGGCGGTATCGTACAAGGCCAACAGGATGTTGGCGGAAATCGGCCGGGTGATCAGCGGGTCGCTGTCGTAAGACGCGATGCGTTCCGGATCGTGGCTGAGAAAGCGCGCCTTGACATAGGAATTGACGAAGAAATTGCCGCGCAGCTTGTACAGCAGCTTCAAGCCCGGCCGGGCGAGCGGCACATACAGCTTCACCTTGAAAGCGGGAGAGGCCAGCAGCAGCGCGCGGACGCGCGGCGCGTAATCGTGAACCCAGGTCGCCGCCAGCACCGCGCCCACGCTCTGGGCGATGACGACGATTTCGTCGATCTTCAAACCATGGCTGCGGCACAGATGGCGGATGAACGCGTCCAGGTCCCGCACCGTGGCGCCCAGGCTGGGACTATAGCCGCGCGGCCCCTCGTTGCGGCCATGGCCGCGCGCATCCCAGGCGAACATAGGCGTGTCCGGCATGCCCAGTTCGTCCGCCAGGTGCTGCAGCCGGCCGGAATGCTCGTGGCCGCGATGCAGCAGCACGATGGCGCGCGGACGCCGGCCGGCGTCCAAAGCCGGCCAATGCCGGTAAAACAGTTGTTGTCCGTCGAAAGAGGCGAAACTGAGCTCCTGAGCCTGTCGCATGATGATTAGCCTTGTCCTTCCTGCCCGGCTGCGGCCGGCAGAGTTTTCTGTTTCAGATGCAGCAGCGCATCGCGGATGCGCTGGCGGAATTCGGTCCGGTCCTCCAGCCATTGCAGCGGCCGCCCCACCGCCGCGTCGACGAAGAACGGGATCGGCAGCCACTGGCCGCGCCCCATCGCCCGGCCCAGTCCGTGCAGATAGACCGGCACCACCGGCACATCGGGAAAGTCGCGGGACAGATACCAGATGCCGGATTTGATCTCGGACAGCGCTTCCGGCTCGCCGCGCGTGCCTTCCGGGAACAGGATCAGGATGCGGCCGTCCGCCAGCGCCTGGCGGCAGCCTTCCAGCGGGTCCATGCCCTTGGCCACGCCGCCGCGCACCACCGGAATGATGCCGACCACCCGGGTGGCGAACCAGGCGAACAGGCGGTTGCGCAGGAAATAATCGGCGGCGGCGGCCGGCTGGACATTGGGGATCAACCCCAGCGGAAACAGGCTGTACAACGCCAGGATATCGAGGTGGCTGTTGTGGTTGGCCACCACGATGGCCGGTCCCTTGAACGGCAGCCGCTGCGGATGCCGCACGGTGACGCCGAACCACAGCCTCACCACCGGACGGGCCAGCAGCAGCGCGAACAAGATGCGGAGCAAACGATTCATCGGCTTAGAAATACAGGTAATGGACGAAATGGAAGAACAAGGGCGCGGTGTAGGTCAGCGAATCCAGCCGGTCCAGCACCCCGCCATGCCCTGGCAGCAGCCTGCCGGAATCCTTGACGCCGATGTCGCGCTTCACCGCGGAGATGACGATGTCGCCGATGAAGCCCATGGAGCCGATCAACAAGCCGGCCATCGCCGCGTGCAGCGGGCTGAACGGCGTCAGCGCCGGCCCCAGCGCCCAGCCGAGCAGGCTGGTGGTGGCCGCGCCGCCCAAGAAGCCGCCCAGCGTCTTGTTGGGGCTGACCTTGGGCGCCACCTTGCGCCGGCCTATCGCCTTGCC
Source organism: Chromobacterium phragmitis (assembly GCF_003325475.1). Lineage (NCBI taxonomy): Bacteria > Pseudomonadati > Pseudomonadota > Betaproteobacteria > Neisseriales > Chromobacteriaceae > Chromobacterium > Chromobacterium phragmitis. Next base: position 2,898,166 of record NZ_CP029495.1, on the reverse strand, counting down.
CCACAAATACTGGGCCACGTCGTTGAGCTGGGTCAGCGCCACCAGGTAGAACAGCAGCATCGCGCCCTGGCCCGGCTCGCCGATCTTGGTCAGTTGCGGCAGCGTCAGCACCCCCGCCATATGGCTGAGGCAGAACACGCAGATCATCAGCCCCCATTGCAGCGAAGCCGCGGCCTTCAGGAAACCCTGGGTTTCGCCTATCAGCACCATGCGCATCGGCACGAACAGGAAGGCGTACACCGGGATGAAGACGATGAACATGCCGTACCAGTGGATGCTCAGCCAGTAGTACTGCAGCGGGATGCTCAGATAGGCCCAGAACAGCACCAGGTGGTCGGCGCTGCGGGTGGAGCACAGCGTCAGGTACTCTTTCAGCGCCAGGAAGCTGATGATGCCGAACACCGCCAGCGCCAGCGTCACATTGCCCAGCAGCGTCAAGGAAAAGAAACCGACGATCCACCACCAGGTGCGCACCCGCAGCTTCAGCTCCAGCCAGTTTTTCTCGGGCTTGCTCTTCTCCAGCAGGGCGATGACGGCGGTGGCGACCACCAACAACAGGAACACTCCGCCCAGCGCGTACAACAGCGGCGGGGGCAGGACAGGCTTAAACACGGTTTTCTCCTTCGGCCAGAATGGCCCGGGCTCGGTTGGCGCAGGTCATCAACAACAGAACCAGCCCGGCAGCGAACACCCCGTCGGCATGCGCCGCCCATTGCGGCCGCCAGGCCAGCAGCAAGGCGCACAAGCCATAGGCGAAAGCGCGGTCGCTCTTGCCGAACGGCCCGTCATAGCGGCGCGCCGCGCCCAGCATGGGCCCCAGCACGCCGATGTATTCGGTCAGGAACGCCAACAGCACGCACAGCACAGCCAGCAGCGGCGTCGGCGCGATCAGCGCGAATGGCAGGTACAAGGCGGCGTCCGACACCACGTCGCCCGCCTCGTTGAGCATCCCGCCCAGCCTCGATTGCTGGCCGTATTCGCGCGCGAGCATGCCGTCTATCGCGTTCAGCGCCATGCGCAAGAACAGGAATAAGGGCAACAGCGCCCAGGGCAAGGGGCTGCCGACATCCCGCCACAGCCACAAGCCGTAAGCGAAGGAAGACAGCATGGCGAACAAGGTGACGTGATTGGCGCGGATGCCCAGTTTGACCAGCGCGCCGAGCAAGGGGCGCAGCAGCTGCTGAAAGCGGGACTTCAATTGATAAATGCTGACCATGATCTGAAAAGGTGCTCTTCGTCCGACAGGCGGATCTCAATGTCTATAAAGGCGGGGGAAAATTAGCGGAACATAAAAACTTGATATTCTAGATGACTGTCGGGATATCGCAAAAATTTTCACCGCATATCGGGTATTTTTCCACGCCGCGCTCTTTTTTAAATAAGCCTCATCAAGTCTTCCCACACCCCCAAAAAAATCAAGCGCCTCACGGCTTTCCCCAAGCAACCGCGCCTGCGATTCTCTTCTGGTTTTGACTGTTGCAAATCGGTACTTCCCGCCAAGCGCTCCCCTTTCGATACAAACAAAAAGAATATTGAATAAATTTTTAATAATTTTACGGAATTAACCTGTTCGGATATTATTCCGCCATCCACCTCAGCCATTCGAATAATCCTGACAAGGCTCGCCATGAAAAACACACTCGCACTCGCTCTCGCGGTCGCCCTGACCTCCACCGCCGCCCTGGCCGACCGCCTGGACGACATCAAGAAAGCCGGCGTGCTGCGCGTCGCCGCCTTCGACAGCAACCCGCCGTTCGGCTTCCTCGATGCCAAAACCCGCCAGATTTCCGGCCTGGACGTGGACGTGGCGCAGCGCATCGCCAAGAAGCTGGGCGTGAAGCTGCAACTGATCCCGACCAACCCGGCCAACCGCGTGCCGCTGTTGGTGTCCGGCAAGGCCGACCTCGTGGCCGCCAACTTCACCGTCACCGACGAGCGCAAGAAGCAAGTGGACTTCAGCCTGCCCTACTTCGCCTCCGGCCAGCAGTTCATCGTCCGCAAGGGCGCGCTGCAGAAGCCGGAGCAGCTGGCCGGCCTGCGCGTAGGCGTGGACAAGGGCACCACCCAGGAAGTGTACCTGCGCGACAAGTATCCGAAGACCACCGTGGTGGCGTATGACGACACCCCGCTCGCCTTCACCGCGCTGCGCAACGGCAACGTCCAGGCCATCACCCAGGACGGCTCCAAGCTGGCCGCGCTGTTGGCCAACGCGCCGGACAAGGCCAAGTACGAACTGGCGCCGTTCACGCTGACCCGCGAATTCCAGGCCATCGGCCTGCCCAAGGGCGAGGCGCGGCTGACCAAGGTGGTGAACGAGACGCTGCGCGAACTGGAAAAGAGCGGCGACGCGGCCAAGATCTACGACCACTGGTTCGGCCCCAAGACCAAGGCCCCGCTGCCGCGCGACTTCAAGATCGGCGACGCGGCCTGATCGCCGGTCCGTCCCATCCGCAACCGCCGGCCCCCGCCGGCGGTTTTGCCGTTTTACGCTGTAGAGAGAACTCCGCATGACCCCACCCACCTGGCTCGGCCACAATTGGCTGGAGCCGCATTACCTCGTCTGGCTGGGCAAGGGCGCGCTGCTCACCGGCTGGCTGTCGCTGCTGGTGATATTCGCCGCCAGCCTGCTCGGCATCGCGCTCACCGCCTTTCTGGATTCGCCGTGGCGGCCGCTGCGGCTGGCCGTCCGCGCCTGGCAGGGCCTGCACCGCAACACGCCGCTGATGGTGCAGCTGCTCTTGTGGTATTTCGGCGTGTCCGGCCTGCTGCCGGACGAGGCTAAAATCTGGCTGAACACGCCGCGCGCGCTGGCCTTGCTGTTCGATCTGACCCTGCCCTGGCCGTCGTTCGAATTCCTGGCCGCCTTCACCGCGCTGACGCTGTACAGCGCCGCCTTCATCAGCGGCGAGCTGCAGGCCGGCCTCAACGCCGTGGCCAAGGGCCAGCGGCTGGCGGCGCGCGCGCTGGGCATGAGCGGCTGGCAAGCGTTGCGCCTGGTGGTGCTGCCGCAAGCCTGGCAGCTGGTGAAGCGGCCGCTGGTCGGCCAGTACACCGCCATCGTCAAGAACACCTCGCTGACCATGGCCATCGGCCTGGCCGAGCTCTCCTACGCCTCTCGCCAGGTGGAGACCGAGACGCTGCTGGCCTTCCAGTCCTTCGCCGCCGCCACCGCGCTGTATCTGATCCTGGTGTTGATCACCCAGTTGCTGGCCCAGCGGCCGGAACCGGCCTGGAGGACGCTGCGATGATTCCGGCCGTGATACTGGACAACCTGGACTATCTGCTTTGGGGCAATGCGGCTGGCGGAGAGCCGGGCGGCCTGCTGCTGACCGCTTTCTTGAGCCTGGCCGCGGCATTGCTGGCCAGCGGGCTGGGCCTGGCGCTGGGCATCGCCCAACTGATGGGCGGGCCGGCGCTGCGCCGCGCGCTGATGGCCGCCACCGCCGTGCTGCGCGCGATCCCGGTGCTGATGCTGATCTTCTGGTGCTATTTCCTGCTGCCGCTGCTGTTCGGCGTCGACATCCCCGGCATGCTGACGGTGATCCTGGCGCTGGCGCTGATCCACTCGGCCTATCTGGGCCAGGCGGTGCTGGCCGGCCTGACGGCGGTGGGCCGCGGTCAATGGATGGCTGGGCTGGCGCTGGGCTTCACCCGCTGGCAGACGCTGCGCTGGCTGATCCTGCCGCAGGCGCTGCGCATCATGCTGCCCTCCTTCGTCAACCAGTGGGTATCGCTGCTGAAAGACAGCTCGCTGGCCTATATCGTCGGCGTCGCCGAGTTCACCTTCGTCGCCACCCAGGTCAACAACCGCGAGCAGGTGTATCCGCTGGAAATCTTCAGCGCCATCGCCGCGGGCTACCTGCTGCTGTGCGGCCTGCTGCAGTGGCTGGGGCATTGGGGGGCGCGGCGCTGGCGGCCCGCGCCGGCATGAAAAAAGCCCGCGCTTTCGCGCGGGCCGCTGGCGGCGCGAAGCATCGCGCTCAATCCAGGTGCTTCTTGAAAAAACGCTCCATCGCGGCGTAGGCGTCGAACCGGTTCTCCTCGTTGTGGAAACCGTGGCCTTCGTTCTCTTTGACCAGGTATTCGACCTCCACGCCGCGCTTCTTCAGCGCGTCCACGATCTGGTTGGATTCGTTGATGTTGACGCGCGGGTCCTTGGCCCCCTGCAGCACCAATAACGGCGCCTGGATGCGGTCGACATGGAATACCGGCGAGCGCTCGCGCAACAGCGCCTTGTCCTTGTCCGGATGGCCCACCATCTCGTACATCGAGTCCAGCATCGGCTTCCAGTACGGCGGAATGGTGGTCATGAAAGTGAACAGGTTGGACACCCCGACATAATCCACCGCGCAGCGGTACAGCTCAGGCGTCTTGACGATGCCGGCCAGCGTGGCGTAACCGCCGTAGCTTCCGCCGTAAATGCACACTCTCTTGGGATCGGCCACGCCTTCCTTGACCAGCCAGCTCACGCCGTCGGTGACGTCGTCCTGCATCTTGCCGCCCCATTCCTTGAACGAAGCCTCCCAGAATTGGCGCCCGTAGCCGGTGGAGCCGCGGAAATTCATCTGCAGCACCGCCCAGCCCCGGCTGGCGAAGAACTGCGCCTCTGGATTGAAACCCCAGCTGTCCCGCGCCCACGGCCCGCCGTGCGGATTGACGATCACTGGCAGCCCCTTGGCCGCCTCCTTGCCCTTGGGCAGCGTCAAGTAGCCGTGTATGGTCAGACCATCCCGGCTCTGGTACTGGATGGGCTTGACCGAGGCCATCCTGTCCTCCGGCAGCCACGGCGCGATGTCGGCCAACAGCGCGAACTGCCTCGTCTTGCTGTCGTAAAGGTAGCGCTTGCCCTGGGTCTTGTCGTTCCACGCGGCCACCACGAAACGGCTTTCGTCGCGATCGGCGGACTGGATATCCACCTGGTAGCCCGGGAAATGGGACTGCAGCCTGGCGTACAGCTCGCGCGAGACGGGGTCGAAGCATTCCCGCCCCGGCTTGTCGGTCTCATAGCTGGCGCAGGTGATCGCCTTGCGCTTGCGCGAGTAGCTCAAACCGTCCACATCCACGTCGGCGCGGGCGTAGACCTCCCTCACCTCCTTGCCGGTCTTGGGGTCGTATTCGACGATGGCGGTCTTGTCGCGGCCCAGATTGCTGGCGGCGTAGAAACGCTGGTTGTCGAAAGTGAAAAACAGCGGCGAGAAACTTTCGCGGAAATTGGTGGTGAGCAGCTTGCGGAACTTGCCGCCCGGCTTGTCGCGGTACAGCACGGTGTTGTTGACGCCGTCGGTTTCGATGGCGATGCGGACATTGCCGGCATGATCGGTTTCCCAGCCGGTCACCCTGCCCGGGTTCTTCGCCTCCAGCTTCATCCTTCCGGTTTTCAGATCGATGCGGTAAACGTCGAACACCTCGGGATCGCGCTTGTTCAGGCTGATCAAGAGCTGGTCGTCGTTGTCGATCAAGCCGTCGACAATCTCCGCGCGCACGCCGGGAAACGGCGTCAGGTCGCGGGTCTTGCCGCTGTCCAGATCCACGCTGTACAGGTGGAAGTTCTCATCGCCGCCGTTGTCCTTGACGTAAACCAGACGCTTGTCGCCCTTCCAGAAATAACCGGCGAGATCCCGGTCCTTCACCGAAGTGACGCGCTGATCCGGCTTGCCCGGACGGCGCACCACGATGTTGCGGCGCGACGCCCACGGCGCGAGGAAAGCCACGCTGCCGCCGCCTGGCGACACGGTGAAATGGCTCTGCTCCGGATTGCGGAAAAAGTCGCGCAACGGTATCTCCGCCGCCGAGGCGGAGCTCGCCAAAACCGCGGCGGTCGCCGCCGCCAGCATCTGCACTTTCATTGCCACCCCCTTTGATCGAGCCTGGCCGGCAAGCGGCCGGCAGGCGTCGCGACATCATAAAACCGGCATGCCGGACCATCAACATGCCAAACAAATGCCAGCCCGACACGCCGGCCAAGGGCTACAATTCAGCCAAAGCGGTCCGGGAGACCCTCATGCACATCCGGATATTGGGCGCGTCCGCCTGTATCGGCCAGCCAGGCCAGACCACCTGCTTCCAGATAGGCGGCGACACGCTGATCGATTGCGGCACCGGCTGCGCCAGCCTGGCCGAGGAAGAGCTGCTGGCCGTGCGGCGCGTGCTGCTCAGCCACGGCCACATCGACCATTGCGGCCTGCTGCCGCTGCTGGCCGACGCCCATGCCTGCCGCCAAGGGCCCGGCATCGAGGTTTACGGCCTGGCCGAAACACTGGACGCGCTGCGCCAGAACCTGTTCAACGGCAAGCTATGGCCCGACTACACCCAAACGCCCTCTTCCGACCGTCCCTGGGTAAAACTGGTTCCGGTGGAGGTGGGCGACGCGGTGCCGCTGGTAGAGGGCATGGCCACCGCGCTGCCGGCCCAGCACAGCGTGCCGGCTCTGGGATGGCTGGTGGAGGGCCCGTGGCGGGCGATGGCCTTCAGCGGCGACTCCGGCCCCTGCCCGGCCTTCTGGCACTGGGTATGCGGCGTGCCTTCGCTGACCGACGTGATCTGCGAAGTGACCTATAGCGACGAACATCTGCAGGAGGCGATGCGGCAAGGGCACATGACCCCGTCCCTGCTGGCGCCGCTGCTGGCCGACCTGCCGCCCAACGCCCATCTGTGGCTGTCTCACGGCGATCCCGGCTGCAGAGACGCCCTGATCGAGCAGATGCTGCGGCAGGCGCCGCCCGGACTGCATGTCGCCAGGCTGAAGGAAGGCGCGCTGATCGAACTTTGAATCAATCGGGGGGAAAACAATGCAAGGCTACCAACTGTCTTTCTTCACCCAGCAGGGGCATCGCCACCACGGCGTGCCGCTGGCGGAATGGATCTTGCAGGAAGCCCGGCGGCTGGGCATAGGCGGCGCGACGCTGTTCGCCGCCAGCGAAGGCTTCGGCGGCGACCGCCGCATCCACGCCGCACGCTTTTTCGAGCTGGCCGACCAGCCTGAGGAGGTGACGATGGCCCTCAGCGCGGCGGAAGCGGACATGCTGCTGGACCGGCTGCGCGGCGAAGGCGTCAAGGTGTTCTACGTGAAAACGCCGGTGGAGTACGGCATGCTGGGCGAAAACTGAGCCAGGCGCGGCCGACGGCCGGATCGGCGCCGGCCGCGGCCGACCTCGTCAGAACGTCACATCGAAGCCGGCGTCCGCCACCGCCGCCGCCAGCTCCTGCGGCGACACCACCTCGGCGTCATAAGCCACGCGCGCCTGCTTGTCTTCCAGGCTGACTTGAGCGTCGCTGACGCCCGCCATGCCGCTCAACAGGCCGGTCACGCTCTTCACGCAGCCGCCGCAGGTCATGCCGTCAATATTCAGGATCACGTCCGCCATGTTCATCTCCATCGTTCGGGTAAGGTTAGGTTGAGTGTTTCAGCGCCAGCGGCGCAACAACAGCGAGTTGGACACTACCGACACCGAGCTCGCCGCCATCGCCGCGCCGGCGATCACCGGATTCAGCATGCCGACGGCCGCCAAGGGAATGCCCAGCACGTTGTAGACGAAAGCGAAGGCCAGGTTCTGGCGGATTTTGGCCAAGCTGGCTCGCGACAAGCGGATAGCGTCCACCGCGTGCGCCAGATCGCCGTGCATCAGCGTGATGTCGGCGGCGGCGATGGCCACGTCGGAGCCGGCGCCCATCGCCAGGCTGACGTCGGCCGCCGCCAGCGCCGGCGCGTCGTTGACGCCGTCCCCCAGCATCGCCACTTTGCAGCCTTGCTGTTGCCAGTATTTGACCACATCGGCCTTGTCTTGCGGCTTCATGCCGGCGCGCCACTCGGCGATGCCGGCTTCGGCGGCGATGCTGCGCGCGGTGGCCTCATGGTCGCCGGTCAGCATCACCACCTTGACGCCCAGGCCTCGCAACGCGGCCACCGCGGCCTTGGAGCTGTCGCGCAGGGGATCGGCCAAGGCCAGCAGGCCCAACGGCTGGTCGTCCAGACTGACCGCTACCACCGTATTGCCCTCCAGCGGCCAGGCCGCCGCCTCTGCCGGCAGATCCAGGCCGATCCAGGACGGCACGCCCACCCTGATGACGCCCACGCCGGGCAGAGCCGCCTCGACGCCGTTGCCGACGTCGGCGCGGAAGCGCTCGCAAGTCAGCAGCGGCAGTTCCAATTCTTTCGCTCGCTGCAACAAGGCATGGGCCAGCGGATGTTCGGAACCGGCCTCGGCGCTGGCCGCCAGCTGGATCAGCCGGTCTTCGCCGCCATCCAGCGCCAGCGCGTGGCGCAGCGTGGGCCGCCCCTCGGTCAAGGTCCCGGTCTTGTCCACCAACAGCACACCCACCTTGCCCGCCTGCTCCAGCGCCGCCGCGTTGCGGAATAATATGCCCCGGCGCGCGCCGTTGCCCACGCCCACCATCACCGCGGTCGGCGTGGCCAATCCCAACGCGCACGGGCACGCGATCACCAGCACCGCCACCGCGTGGATCAAGGCCCGCGCCCAGTCTCCGTCTTGCCAGCCCATCAGCAGGAAAGTCAGCAGCGCCACCGCGCTGACCGCCGGCACGAACACCGCCGAAATGCGGTCGGCCAGCCGCTGGATCGGCGCCTTGCTGCCCTGGGCCGCCGCCACCATGCGCACGATCTCGGCCAACTGGGTTTCCTCGCCCACGCCGGTGGCGCGCACCTTGAGCATGCCGTCCTGGTTGCGGGTGGCGGCGTACACCTTGTCTCCCGCCTGCTTGGCCACCGGCCGGCTCTCGCCGGTCAGCATGCTCTCGTCCAGCCAGGCCTGGCCTTCCACCACCTCGCCGTCAACCGGCAAGCTGTCGCCGTGGCGAACCACCACCACGTCGCCGCGTTGCAGTTGGTCCACCGCCACCTCGATCAGCTCGCCGCCGCGCTCGACGCGGGCGGTCCTGGGCGCCAGCTTCACCAGCGCGGCGATCGCCGCCGAAGTCTTGCCCTTGGCCCTCGCCTCCAGCAGCTTGCCCAGCAACACCAGCGTGATCACCGCCGCGCTGGCTTCGAAATACACGTGCTGGTCCTCCAGATTCCACAGCGTGACCACCGCCGACAACAACCAGGCCATGCTGGTGCCCAGCGCCACCAACACATCCATATTGGCGACGCCGCCGCGCAACGCCTGCCAGGCGCCGCGATAGAAACGCCAGCCGACGACGAACTGCACCGGCGTCGCCAGCGCCAGTTGCCACATCCTGGGCAGCCAGCCGTGGTGGCCGCCGGCGAACATCATCGCCATCTCCGCCATGAACGGCAGCGTCAGCAACGCGGACGCGGCGAACCAGGCCAGCTCGCGCCGATACCGCGCGGCCGCTTCGGCCTCGCCATGCCCTTCCTCCCGCAGCGAAGGCTGGAAGCCCGCCTTGCGCGCCGCCTCCCATACCCGCTCGCGACCGATCACGCCCGGCAGATAGGATACCCGCGCCGATTCGGCGGCGAAATTGACGCTGGCCTCCACGCCGGGCAAGCGGTTCAACGCCTTCTCCAGCCGGGCGGCGCAAGCGGCGCAGCTCATCCCGCCTATCGCCAGCTCCAGCGTTTGCCGCGGCACGTCGAAACCGCAACGGACGATGGCGTCCACCAGTTTGCCCGGGTCGGTTCGCTCCGGGTCGTAGCGCAGCTGGGCGCTTTCATTGGCGAAACTCACCGCGGCTTCCACGCCGTCCATTCGGTTCAGCTGCTTTTCGATTCGCGCGGCGCAGGCGGCGCAGCTCATGCCGGCGACCGGCAGGGTCAGCAGGGATTGTGTCATCGCATCCTCCTTCGCCCTTTATACCCCCCATGGGTATCAAAAGCAAGCGGCGGCAATCGCTTCCCGCTTTACCGGAGACTGCCGCCGTGTTAACAAGGTGGATGAAGTCAACAACAAGGTAGTCCCATGCCCCTGAAACGTTATGGTGCCGACTGCGCATTGCTGGTGGTGGATGTGCAGAACAGTTTCTGTCCCGGCGGCGAGCTGGCCGTGCCGGGCGGAGACGAGGTGGCGCCCTTGATCAACCACCTGTCGCTGCTGTTCGAAAACGTGGTGCTGACCCAGGACTGGCACCCGGCCGGGCATATCTCGTTCGCCAGCAGCCACGCCGGCGTGCGGCCCTTCCAGAGCGTGGACTTGCCCTACGGCCCGCAGACGCTGTGGCCCGATCACTGCGTGGCCGGCAGCCCCGGCGCCGACTTCCACCCGGAGCTGGAAACCGCCCATGCGCGGCTGATCGTGCGCAAGGGCATCCACGCCAAGGTGGACAGCTACTCCGCCTTCGTCGAAGCCGACCGCGCCACCACGACCGGCCTGGCCGGCTGCCTGAACGCGCTGGGCGTGAAAAAAGTATGGCTGGCGGGCCTCGCCACCGATTTCTGCGTCGCCTGGAGCGCCATCGATGCCCGCGCCGCCGGCCTCGAAACCTTCGTGGTGGAGGATGCCTGCCGCGCGATAGACATAAACGGCTCTCTCATAGAAGCCTGGGCCCAAATGCGCCAGGCCGGCGTCAAGCGGCTGCGCTCGGACGAGGTGTGAAATGGAATCAGCCGGCACAATGCCGGCTGATTTGCATGGATCTCGCTCAGAAATGGTAGAAGATTCCGGCCTGCTTGATGATCTCACTGGCGGCATGCCAGGATCTGATGCTGCCATCCACTGGAAATTTCGTTTGCGTGATGAGGGCTGTGCCAGATTTCATGATCGCCTTTCCCTTGGCGATCAAAGCTGCAGCCATGCTCTTTCAGCTTTTTCTTTACCGCAGCGGTAAAGTCAGTCACAAATGACCTCGGTCGAGACTTGTTCTGATTTCAGACGAAAACGAATCTCTCCCTCGGGCAATAGTTGACCATTCAACTCCAGCAGCTCCGGAATGCGCGCCTTTAGCATGGCGACCAGTGCCTCCCAAGTCGACGCTTCTGCAACCAGCCCGCGCACATCTTTGCTGCTTGCGCCCCAGACCCCGGCTTCGCCATCCCAGATCGCATGAACCGAAAACGGCTTCATGTCGCTCTCCCGCCATTCTCATTCGAATCAATAGCCTGCCAAGACCTAGCTTCAAATCCACCGCCGCCGCCAGAACCACCAGCCCATGCCGGCGGAAATGCCGCCCATCGCCAGCAGCACGATATAGTAGCCGTAGTGCCACTTCAGCTCCGGCATGTTCTCGAAATTCATGCCGTAGATGCCGGCGATCAGCGTCAGCGGCATGAAGATCATGGTGATGACCGTCAACACCCGCATCTGCAGGTTGAGCCGATGCGACTGGGTGGACAGGTAGAGATCCATCATGTCCCCCACCATTTCCCGGTTCATTTCCAGCGATTCCAGCACATGCACCACATGGTCGTAAGCATCGCGCAGATAAACGCGGGTATCGTCGCCGAAGCGCTCGTCGTCGCCGCGGTTCAGCGACAACAGCGCCTCGCGCAGCGGCAGCAGCGCCCGCCTGAGCTTCAGGCAATCGCGCTTCAACCTCTGGATCTGACGCAGCACGCCGGTGTCGCGGCCGGCCAGCAGCTGGCCGTCTGCGCGCTCCACCCTGTCGTTGAATTGGCCCAGCACGCCGAAGTAGTCGTCGATGATGGCGTCCAGCAGCGAGTAGGCCAGGTAGTCGGCGCCGCGCCGGCGCAGCGCGCCCCTGCCCTTGCGCAGCCGCTCGCGCACCGGTTCGAACACTCCGGTGGGCTTTTCCTGGAAGGTCAGCACGAAGCCGTCGCCCAGCACCAGGTACATCTGGTCCGACTGCAGCCGCCCGCCCTGGTGATAGTCGAACACGCGGCAGGCCAGGAACAGGTAGTCGTCGTAATCTTCCAGCTTGGGCCGCTGCCGCGCGTTGAGGATATCCTCCTGCACCAGCGGGTGCAGGCCGAAGCGCTCGCCTATCGCCTGGATGGCGGCGGCATCGCTGAGCCCGTAGACATTGAGCCACAGCACATCGCCGCGGCGGCGGTAGGCGGCCAGGTCGGCGATGGGGAAATCCTCCACCTCGGCCATGTCTTCCGGGCCGAAGTCGAACATCGCCAGCGAGGTGCCTGCGTGCTTCGCCTCGCCGACCGACAGCAGGCTGCCCGGCTGCTCGCCCAGCGTGGGCAATCTTTCCTTCAGTTCCGGATGGCGCATGGCGTCACTTTTGCACGATGTCCAGCTGGAAGCCTACGTTCTTCCACTGGCCCACTTCCTGGCGGAAGCTGCTGGCCGACAGCGGATTGGCTTCCAGCCAGTCCCCGCTCAGCGACAGCGTGAAGCCGCGCGCGTGCTGCCGCAGGTCCAGCTCGGCCGGCAGCGCGGCGTTGATGCGGCTGCGATAAAACAGCACCGCGAGGCGCAGCGCCACCACCGCCTGCCACAGCGCGGGCTGGCTGATGTATTGCGCCATCTTGCCCATGTCGCCGCGGTGGCCCAATACGATGGCGGCCAGCGTCGCCTGTTCGCGCTTGGAAAAACCGGGCATGTCGGCGTTTTGCAGAATATAGGCGGAATGCTTGTGGTAAGCGGTGTGGGCGATGGTCAGACCGATCTCGTGCAGCTTGGCCGCCCACGACAGGCGCTTGAGCATGTCCTGGTCGACGTCCTCGCCGGCCAGCATCCGGTATAAGCGCTCGGCCAGCTGGTTGACGCGCTCCGCCTGCTGAGTGTCGGCATGGTAGCGGCGCTTGAATAGCGCGACAGTGCTGTCGCGCATGTCCTTCTCGCGCTGGCGGCCCAGGAGATCGTACAGCACGCCGTCGCGCAGCGCGCCCTCGGTGACGATCATCTTCTCGACTTCCAGCTCCTCGAACACCGCGATCATGATGGCGAGGCCGCCGGCCAGCACCGGCGCGCGATCGGCCTTGAGGCCGTTGACCTTGACCGCGTCTATGCTGCCCTGCTTGATCAGCACCTCGCGCAGTTGCTCCATGCCGGCCAGCGTGATGTCGGCCCGGCTCCAGTCGTTGATTTCCAGCACGTCGCGCAGCGAGCGCGCGGTGCCGGAGGTGCCGACGGCGAGCTGCCATTCGCTGGGGCGGTATTCGTGGCGGATGCGCTGGATCTCATTGCGCGCGGCCAGCGTGGCGTCGCGGAAGTTGGCGCGGGTCAGCTTGCCGTCCGGAAAGAAGCGCAGCGTGTAGCTGACGCAGCCCAGCGGCAGGCTCTCGGTGACCAGCGCCTTGTAATGGCTGCCGATGATGAACTCGGTGGAGCCGCCGCCGATATCCACCACCATCCGGCGCTCTTTGGTGTCCGGCAGCGAGTGGGCGGCGCCCAGATAGATCAGACGGGCCTCTTCGCGGCCGGCGATCACTTCGATCGGAAAACCCAGGCGCTCCTCGGCCTCGGCGATGAAGGACGGCGCGTTTTTGGCCACGCGCAAGGTATTGGTGCCCACCACCCGCACCTGGGCCGGCACGAAGCCGCGCAAGCGCTCGCCGAAGCGGGCGAGGCAGGCCAGCGCGCGCTCCTGGGTGTCGTCGTTCAGGTGTTTGTCGGCGGTGAGGCCGGCGCCCAGGCGCACGGTTTCTTTCATCACGTCCAGGGCGTACAGCTGGTCGTCCACCACGCGGGACACTTGCAGCCGGAAGCTGTTGGAACCCAGATCGATGGTGGCCAGCACGGTGTGCGGGGGCGCGGCGTGTGTCAAGGACACCCCTTTTCTTGTTCGGTTGCGCCCGCGGGGCCGCAGCGGAGCGAACAACGCCCGGCGCGCCCGGCAAGCAAAATGGCGGTAACCGCGAGATGTTACCGCCATTTTGCGCTCAGCGTCATGTCCGGACCGCGCCGCTCAGCGCCCCATGGTTTCGCGCTTGATGTCTTCCAGCGTGGTGTGGCGGATGTCCTTGCCCTTGACCAGGTACACCACGTATTCGGAGATGTTCTTGGCGTGGTCGCCGATCCGTTCGATCGCCTTGGAGATGAACAGGGTGTCGATGGACATGCTGATGGTGCGGGGGTCCTCCATCATGAAGGTGATCAGTTGGCGCAGTTCGGACGCGAAGTTTTCGTCCAGCAACTGGTCTTCCTCGGCCAGCTCCAGCGCGGCGCTGGTGTCCAGCCGGGCGAAGGCATCCAGCGCGCGGCGCAGCATCGCCAGCGCCGCGTCGGCCATCTTCTCGATCTCGCGGAAGCGCGGCATCTGGAAGCGCTCGGACTGGTGGATGGTCTTGCCCATGCGCGCGATCTTGGAGGCCTCGTCGCCGATGCGTTCCAGATCGGTGATGATCTTGATCACGGTGAAGACGATGCGCAGGTCGCTGGCCGCCGGCTGGCGGCGGGCGATGATGTGCAGGCAGTCGTCGTCGATGCCCACTTCCATCGCGTTGACCAGCGCGTCCTCGGCCATCACCTTGTCCAGGCGCGGCACGTCGCCGGCCATCAGGGCATCGATGGCGGACAGGATTTGCTGCTCCACCAGGCCGCCCATCTGCAGCACACGGGTCCGGATGGTTTCCAGTTCCAGATCGAACTGCTTGGAAATGTGTTCTGCCATGTTTGCCTCGGGGTCTTGCGAAAATGGTGGATTGTAAGACAGTCAGATGACAGCCGCGTGACATGCCATCTTTCCGCCCCGCGCGCCGCGGGCCGAATGCGCCATCCGGCCGCGGCGCGGCTTCAAGATGCTTCCGGCAACGCTTAGCGCAGCACGTCCACCCCGTCCTGCTTGCCCAGCAGCAGCACGTCGGCGCGGCGGCGGGCGAACAGGCCGCAAGTGACGACGCCGGCGATGTGGTTGATGGTTTCCTCCAGCTCCACCGGCTTCATGATCTGCAGGCCGTGCACGTCGATGATCACGTTGCCGTTGTCGGTGGTCACGCCCTGGCGCAGTTCCGGATGGCCGCCCAAACGCACCAGTTCGCGGGCGACGTAGCTGCGCGCCATCGGAATCACCTCGATCGGCAGCGGGAAGGCGCCCAGCATGGCCACGTACTTCTTTTCGTCGGCGATGCAAATAAATTCGTCGGCCACGCCGGCGACGATCTTCTCGCGCGTCAGCGCCGCGCCGCCGCCCTTGATCATGTGCAGGTGGTGGTTGATCTCGTCGGCGCCGTCGACGTAGATCGGCAGCTTTTCCACTTCGTTCAGGTCGAACACCGGAATATGGTGCGCCTTCAGCCGGGCTGTGGAGGCCTCGGAGCTGGACACCGCGCCCTTGATGCGGCCCTTGATGCCGGCCAGCTCTTCGATGAACAGGTTGACGGTGCTGCCGGTGCCCACCCCGATGACGGCGTCTTCCGGTACGAATTCCAGCGCTTTCTTGGCGACGGCGAGTTTCAGTTGATCCTGAGTCAGCATGATGAGGCCTCCTGTTGGTGTTGTGCCGCCCATGGCCGGCATGGGCGATGATGCGCGATTATCCCACAAGCGTGCCGAACCGGCATGCCCAGGGCGCTAGGCCGGCATCAGCAGGCAGACGGCCTGCGCCTCTATCGCCTCGCAGCGGCCCAGATAGCCCAGCTTCTCGTTGGTCTTGCCCTTGACGTTGACCGCGCCGACGTCCAGGCCCAGGTCGGCGGCGATGTTGGCGCGCATCGCGTCGATGTGCGGCGCCAATTTAGGCCGCTGCGCGATCAACGTGCTGTCCACATTGACCGGCCGCCAGCCGGCGGCCCGCACCCGCGCCGCCGCCTCGCGCAGCAACGCGCGGCTGTCCGCGCCCTTGAATTCGGCCGCGGTGTCCGGGAAGTGGCGGCCGATGTCGCCCAGCGCGGCCGCGCCCAGCAAGGCGTCGGTGATCGCGTGCAGCAGCGCGTCGGCGTCGGAATGGCCGAGCAGGCCCTTGTCGTGCGGGACGTCCACCCCGCCCAGAATCAGCGGCCGGCCTTCCACCAGCTGGTGCACGTCATAGCCTTGTCCGATGCGAAACATAGGATTCCTTGTCTTTCAGCGTTCTTCGCGCGCGGCCAGGATGGCGCGTGCCAGCGCCAGGTCGCGCGGATAAGTGACCTTGAAGTTCTGGGCGTCGCCCTCAACCAGCAAGGGCTTCAGCCCCAAGCGCTCGATCGCGGACGCCTCGTCGGTGATGTCTTCGGCCGCCATGCCCAGCAGCGCCTTGGCCAGCAGGCCGGCGCGGAACATCTGCGGCGTCTGCGCCAGCCACAACCCCTTGCGCGGCACGGTGACCGCGACCTGACCGTCGGCGTCGGCGCGTTTGACGGTGTCGGGCACCGGCAGCGCCAGCAGCCCGCCCACCTCGTGGCCGGCCAGCGCGGCGATCAGCCGCTCCACCGCGGCCACCGGCACGCAACAGCGCGCGGCGTCGTGCACCAGCACCCAGTCCTCCGCCTCGCACGCCAGCGCCCCCAGGCCATTGGCCACGCTTTCGGCGCGGCAGGAGCCGCCGACGCGGTGGACCGACAATTTGGGCAGATCCCAATCGAAATCGTCGAACCACTCGTCCTGCGGCGAAATCACCACCGCCACCTCGTCCACGCCCGGCGTCGCCGCCAGCGCGGCCAGCGTGTGCCACATCAGCGGCTTGCCGTTCAATTGCAGGTATTGCTTGGGGCTGGGCGCGCCGAAACGGCTGCCGGTGCCGGCTGCCGGCACCAGCGCTATCATTCTGGCCATCGCCTCAGCCCTCCGCCTGCGCGGCTTGTTCCAGGACGCGCCACACGCAGGCGCCCTTCACCGTCTTGTCCAGCGCGTCGAGATACGCCCGGTGCTCGGCCTCTTCGGCCTCGTTCGCGCCCAGCACCTTCAGCGGCTTGCGTTCGAACTGGATGGCGCCGGCGTCGCCGCCGGGCAGCTCCACCTCGATGTCCATCGCCAGGCTTTCCTGGCCGCGCGTCATCCACAAGTAGACTTCGGACAGCAACTCGCAGTCCACCAGCGCGCCGTGCAGCGTCCGGTTGGAGCGGTCGATCTCGAAACGGTCGCACAGCGCGTCCAGACTGTTGCGCTTGCCGGGGAACATGTCGCGCGCCTCGGCCAGCGTGTCGATCACGTTGGCGCACAGCTGGCCCACCGGCTCGATGCCCACCTTGGCGAACTCGGCGTTGAGGAAGCCGACGTCGAACGGCGCGTTGTGGATGATCAGCTCGGCGTCGCGCAGGAAATCGGCGATCTCCCGCCCCACCGCGGCGAACGCCGGCTTGCCCTCCAGAAACTCCAGCGAGATCCCGTGCACGCGCTGCGCCTCGGGGTCGATCGCGCGCTGCGGATGTATATATAGATGAAGGTGCTTGCCGGTCAGCTTGCGGCCGACCATTTCCAGGCCGGCGAATTCGATGATGCGATGGCCCTGCTGCGGATCGAGACCGGTGGTTTCGGTATCGAGGATAATTTGTCTCATGCTGCGTCCTGCCCGCGAAGCCGAATCGTCGGCGCCGCGGCGTGTCTTCTGGTCAGACCGACTCCACGCCCTTGTTGGCGAGTTGATCGGCTCTCTCGTTGAATTCGTGGCCAGAGTGGCCCTTGACCCAACGCCACTCCACATCCAGATGGCGATTGCGCGCGGCGTCCAGTTCCTGCCACAGGTCGGCGTTCTTCACCGGCTCCTTGGCCGCGGTTTTCCAGCCGCGCGCCTTCCAGCCGTGTATCCATTCGGAAATGCCTTTTTGCACATACTGGGAGTCGGTGTAGACCACCACCCGGCACGGCCGGTTCAACGCCCCCAGGCCCCGGATTACCGCCATGATTTCCATGCGGTTGTTGGTGGTGCCTCGCTCGCCGCCGAACAGTTCCTTTTCCTTGCCCTTGTAACGCAGCAAAGCGCCCCAGCCTCCGGGACCGGGGTTGCCCTTGCAAGCGCCATCGGTGTAAATCTCGACCTTGTCTTCTGTCGTCATGCTGTCTCATTTATTGGCAGGACGATACGCCGTCCCGCTCGGTTGTTTCCGTCTTCCTGTGCGCGCGCTGCCGCTCATTGCCCGCCACCACGCCCAACGCGCCCTTCTTCTTGACCGGCTGCTTCCAGTTGGGTGTGATCAGCCGCATGCCGCGCTGGCGCTTGACCGCTTCGATGCCATACACGCCGCCGGCCAGCGGCCACCAGCGCTCGCCGGCATCCTCGAGGAAGTCGCAGCGTGCCAGCCAGTCCTGCCGGGCGAAAGGCGGCGCGTAGCCGATGAAGGCGCCGTCATCCAGCTCCAGGTCCAACAACGCCAGCCAGTCCTTGATTCGCAACTGGGTGAAGAAGTTGCCGTTCCACGGCGCCGACTCTTTCCCCTGGATCAGACGGCGCACGCCCCATAGCGACAGCGGGTTGAAGCCTGTCAAGACCAGCCGGCCCTCCGGCATCAGCACACGATCCGCTTCGCGCAATACCTGGTGCGGCTGGGTGGTAAAATCCAGCACATGGGGCATCACCAGCAGATCCAGACTTCGGGTTTCGAACGGCAAAAAAGCCGGATCGCAGCGCACGTCCACCGCTCCGGCCTCCGCGGCCTTGCATTGCCAGGGGATGCGGTTGCCGCGCAGGCAATCCATTTCCGGAACGCCGACCTGCACCGCGTGGTAACCGAAGGCGTCTGTCACCGCGCGTTCGAAATAGTCCTGCTCCCGCTCCAGCAGATAACGCCCGAGCTCGGTGCCGGTCAGCCAGGCGCCAAACGAATTTTTCATGGAGAAAAGCCTTATGGCAGCCACGTTTAGCATCGCCCCCGTGGGGGCATTCTCAGACAATTATATCTGGGTTTTGAGCCAGGACGCTCGCGCAGTCGCCGTGGACCCCGGCGACGCCGCGCCGTTGCTGCGCCATCTGGAGTCGGAAAAACTGGCGCTGGAAGCCATCTTGATCACCCATCACCACGCCGACCATTGCGGCGGGCTGACGGAACTGCTGCAAGTCTGGCCGGACACACCCGTCTACGGACCGGCAGGCATCCCCGGCATCAGCCACCCCGTACGCGAAGGCGATGTCATCGCGCTCGGCATGGGACAAGCCAGCGTACTGGAAGTGCCGGGCCACACGCTCGATCACCTTGCATACCTGATAGAAGACGTGCTGTTTTGCGGCGACACGCTGTTCGCGGCGGGCTGCGGCAGGGTATTCGAAGGCACCCCGTGGCAGATGCTGGCCTCTCTGAAAAAACTGGCCAGATTGCCGCCGCAAACCAAGGTTTACCCGGCTCACGAATACACGCTTTCCAACCTGCGCTTCGCGTTGGCCGCCGATCAGCATAATCCGATACTCGCGATGCGCCTGAGCCGGGATAGCGCGCTGCGCCAGCGCGGACTGCCGACTCTGCCGAGCACCATCGCGCTGGAAACCGCCAGCAATCCCTTCCTGCGCAGCGGCGAGCCTGCATTGCGAAAAACGCTGGAACCGCGCGGCGGCAAATCGGGAGACAGCGAGGAAGCCTGTTTCGCGCGGCTGAGGGAATGGAAGAACGATTTTCGCTGAAAAGGCATGCGAGATACGTAAGTTTCCGAGGTGCTTTCGCAAAGCCCTTCACTTGCTGGTGAAATGAGCTATAAGCAATAAAAGCGCATGAAATGGTTTGCCTTTTTCGATTGACACCCCCCTGGCGCATGTTTAGCATCAGCCGGAATCAGAATTACGGGCCCGTCTGAATGAAACGCTTCACTCCATTGACACTCGCCGTGTCGCTCGCATTGCTTTTCGCATCGTCGGCCCAGGCGGCCCCAACGCCTTCGTCCGGCGTCGACGAAGCGATGGCCGCCGGCCTCGACATGATGCTGCTGAACTCCAGTCTGCTGCGCAACGGCGACGATGTGTGGAAGCGCGCGCGGGAAGGGTTTCAGCTGGACGAAGTCAATGCCGACGTGGTTCGCCGCCAGGAACGCCTTTACGCCAGCCGCCCCGAATACTTCAAACGCACGCTGGACCGTAGCCGGAAATACCTGTTCCACATCATGAACGAAGTCGAACGCCGCGGCATGCCGACGGAGATCGCACTGCTGCCGATGGTGGAGAGCGCCTTCGTGCCCACTGCCAATTCGCGCGTCGGCGCCGCCGGGCTGTGGCAATTCATGCCCGCCACCGGCCGACACTACGGGCTGGAACAGACCTGGTGGTACGACGGCCGCCGCGACGTGACCGACGCCACCCGCGCCGCGCTCGATTACCTGCAGAACCTGTACGCTCAGTTCGGCGACTGGAACCTGGCCTTGGCCGCCTACAACTGGGGCGAAGGCAATCTGTCCCGAGCCATCGCCAAGGCCCAGGCCAGCGGCTTGGAACCCACCTACGAAAACATCCGCCTGCCCAACGAGACGCGCAACTACGTGCCCAAGCTGCTGGCGGTTCGTAATATTCTGGAACATCCGGAGCGCTTCGGCGTCCATCTGGACAAGTTCCCCAACAAGCCCTACTTCGTGGCCGTCAGCACCGGCAAGCACATGAATATCGACATCGCCGCCAAACTGGCCGGCATCTCCGTGTCCGAGTTCAAGGAGCTGAACCCCGCGTTCAACCTGCCGGTCTTCGCCTATAAGGCCGGGCGCCAGATGCTGCTGCCCGCGTCCAAGGTGGATAGATTCGAAGCCAACCTGAACAAGTGGGACAAGCCCTTGCTGACCTGGGAAGTCTATATTCCCAAGGGTGACGAGAGCGCCAGCGAAATCGCCAACCAGCATGGCATGAGCACCAGCCAGCTGATTGCGGCCAATCGCATAGGCGGCGGCACTCTGAAGGCTGGCCAGCCTGTGCTGGTGGCGATGAACAAGCCGCTGAACGATGGTCAGCCGGTCGAATCGGTAGATACGCCGATAGGCGACGCCCCGGCAAGCGCAGGCGCCACCATGATCGCCCAGGCGGAAGCGCCCTCCCAGTCCACCGCGCCGCAAGCCTCCGTTGTCCAGATCGCCCAGGCCCCAGCTCAAGCCCCGCAACCAATCGCCTCTGCGGCCCCGCCGGCTCCGGCAGCCTCCCAACCCTTGGCCGACGCAGGCCTCGCCGCTCGCCAAGCCGTGCTGCTTGCCAGCGCTACCGCGCCAGGAGAAGACGGCGCCGCAGCCAAGTCGCTGGCTACCCGAGACTTGGGCAGCTACACCGTCGCCAGCGGCGACACGCTGTTCAGCATCGCCCGCCGCAGCAATCTCAGCGTCAGCGATCTGAAATCTCTGAATCAGCTGGATGGCAATCTGGTTCAGGTAGGCCAGAAACTGAGGCTGAAAGCCGACTCCTCTGCGGATGCGATTGCCACCGCGAGCGATGGCGGCAACGCCGATTCTGCGCTGGTTCAGGTCGCCGAGCGCCGCCCCGCCGCCACTCAGCCCCGCCACAGCACCGAATACGTGGTTCGCCGCGGCGATACCCTGTTCAGCATCGCCCGCCGCTTCGGGGTGACCCACCACGACATCCAGCAGGTGAACGGCGGACGCCAGACCAGCCATTTGCAACCGGGCCAAAAAGTCAAGATCGTCGGCCTGTAATCAACTCCCAGCATACGAAAATGGCCCGGCACTCGTCGGGTCGCTTCTTTGTTCGGTCAGCGCCGCCGGCCGCCGTCGCGCATCGCCCTCACCAGGCCGCGAGCAGGCGGAGGCGCTTCAATCAAACGCGGCAGGATGGCGTGCAGTTGCGTCCTCAAATCCTCCACAGTTAGAGACAGCTCCGCGACCAGCCAGTGGCAATGCGTCGGCTCGCGCATGCGCGCCGGGTTGTCCGCCGCCGGCAGCGACTCTGCCAGCAACTGCGGCTGGTTGAAGCGCAATGCATGGGAAGCGCGCAGCAGCGTGCGAACGATGGCTCGCCGCGGAGAAGCGTCCTCGGCCAAAGCCGGCGTGCTGGCCGACACCTCGCCCATCCGGTCCAGCAAAGTCCAGATGCCGCGCTGACAACGCTGCACTTGGTCCAACTCGCGGTGAGTCAAAGCGGACTCCTGGGTGACCGATGCCAAAAGGCCTCGCAGACGGATCAGTCGAGCATTGAACTGATCCAGCGCCGCGTCGCCGTCCACCGGCAAGCGCCGCGCGATGCGGTTGTACAACATGGCAGCCTCGCGCAGATTGTCCGCCAGCAAAAAACGCCAGCTATCCAGCGCCCGCAATGGCAACGTCGCGGCGGCTGCCATGCCGATCAGCGAGCCGATCAGCACATTGCAGCTGCGCCACAATGCCTCGTTGATCGGCTCGTCGCCCACCCCGCCTACGATCACCAGCGTGATCCCAGTCAGCAACGCCAGATAACCGCCCCTTCCTTGCGCGTGCCAGCTACTGAGCGCCACCACAGCCAGCATCCAGGCATAACACAGCCAAGGAGAGGCCCCGTGCAAAACGATGGCGGCCAAGCCAGCCAGCGCGCCCAGCAGCGAGCCACCCATGCGTTCCATCGCCTTGCGCCTCACACCACCCCAGTGCGGCGCCCCGCCCAGCACGATCAAGATCGTCACCAGCGCCCAGCCGCCATGCGGAATGCGGCTGGCCAACACCAGCATCAAGCCGGCGAGAAAAGCCGACGCCACTCTCAACACATGCACCTGGCGCGCATAGCGGTTCAAATAGTAAGGCACCACCAGAACCCGCCAGGGATGTTGCCATTTTCCAGACATGCCGCTTACTCCGGATTCTTGCTGTCCAGCCAGATGGTGACCGGGCCGTCGTTGACCAGGCTGACCCGCATGTCCGCGCCGAACACGCCCGTCGGAACGGGTTTGCCCAATGCGGCCGCCAGCTCAGCCACGAAGCGCTCGAATACGGGCTGCGAGATCTCGCCGCGCGCGGCCCGCGAATACGATGGCCGGTTGCCCTTCTTCACGCTGGCGTGCAGCGTGAACTGGCTGACGGCCAGCGCCTCGCCTCCACAATCCAGCAGGCTGCGGTTCATCACCCCGGCCTCATCGTTGAAGATGCGCAACTGGCTGATCTTGCGCACCAGCCAGGCGATGTCGTCCGGCCCATCCGCCTCCTCCACGCCCACCAGCAGCAACGCGCCCGCGCCGATCTCCCCACTGACCACGCCCTCCACTGTCACCGCTGCCTGGCTGACCCTTTGCACCAATACCCGCATTCGAATGTTCCTCATCGTAAGACTGGCTTCATTCTATCCAATCCGCCTGCGCGGGCGCGAGCCGCCGCGCTTCGGTACAATAGCGCCTGTTCAAGGAAAGGAATCGCCGCATGTTGATGGTCATCTCGCCGGCCAAAACGCTGGACTACCAAACACCGCCCGCCGTCGACCAATACAGCCAGCCGGACCTGCTGGACCATAGCGCGGAGCTGATAGACGTTCTCCGCCAAAAGAGCCCGCTGGACATCTCCCAAATGATGTCGATCAGCGATGCGCTGGCCAATCTCAACGTCGGCCGCTACGCCGACTGGCAGCGCCCATTCACTCCCGGCAACGCCAAGCAGGCAGTTTACGCCTTCATGGGCGATGTCTATGAAGGCTTGGACGCCGCCAGCCTGCCGCGCCCGGCCATCAACTACCTGCAAGACCGTCTGCGCATCCTCTCCGGACTGTACGGCGTGTTGCGGCCGCTGGACCTGATGCAGGCGTACCGGCTGGAAATGGGAACTCGCCTGGCCAATGCCCGCGGCAAGAATCTGTATGAATTCTGGGGGGAAACCGTCACAGCCAAGTTGAACGAACAGCTGGAAGCGCTGGACCAACGCGCGCTGGTCAACCTGGCCTCCGACGAGTACTTCAAGTCGGTGAAGCCGAAAGCGCTGAACGCCGCAATCGTGACCCCGGTGTTCCAGGACAAGAAAAACGGCCAGTACAAGATCATCAGCTTCTACGCCAAGCGCGCGCGAGGCCTGATGGCGCGCTGGGCCGCCGAGCGCGGCGTCGTCGATCCGGAGCAACTACGCGGCTTCGATAGCGAAGGCTACGCTTTCGATCCCGCAGCCTCCAGCGAAACCCATTGGGTATTCCGCCGCGAGCCGGCCTGAGCGCTCTGGCCAAAGCATACCTTCATCATTATGATCATGTCTTTTGCGCAGTGGCGCCTGACATGATCTCCACCCGCCTCGCCACGCCAGACGACGCCGCCGTCCTGGCAGAGCTCTTCTATCGGATAGACCTGCATTACTTCGGCCCGGCGCGAGCCAGCCGCGAGGCATCCGCCCGCTATGCCGCGGCCAACCTGTTCCAGCCGCATTGCGGCGTGCGCGTCATGCTGGCGGAGCGCAATCGGGAAGCCGTAGGCCTGGCGACATTTGCGCTGCTCTACCCTGCGCCGGACTACGGCGGCCAAGTGTTCATGAAGGATTTGTTCACCATCCCCGAAGCCCGCGGCTGCGGCGCCGGCAAGGCCTTGCTGCAAGCACTGGCCCGCCATGCGCTGGTGCTTGGCTGCACGCGATTGGATTGGACGGCGGAAAGGGGCAACGCCGAAGCGGTGGCGTTTTATCACCGTCAGGGCGCAAGCATCGTCGAGGACAAAATCTACTATCGAATCGACGGTACCGCCCTGACCCGCTTCGCAGCTGGCGACTTATGCCAAGCTATAGGCTCTCGGCCATCTGCCGATGAAAAGGAGGACACGTGACTACCGATGAAATCGAACTCCTGGACGAATTGAAGTCCAGTGAAATTCCGAAATAAGAATGACAATCCGGCCATCAATAAACCGGC